>NZ_JADBGL010000001.1:0-382305 GCF_037389205.1 Mycetohabitans sp. B46 | reverse complement strand
TACTAAACTCCGGCCGGCCCTGTTTGCCGGGGGCAGGTCAAGACAGCAAGTTGAATTCTACGAAAATTGTAGAATGAAAGGAAAAGAACCGGCTACGGTCTTGGGTCAACGCTTGCGAAAAGCGAGGCACCGAGCTAACCTCCCCCAAGACGAGCTGGGTGTTCAAATCGGACTGGATGAAGGGACGGCCAGCGCACGCATGAGCCGCTATGAAACGGGCATCCATGCGCCACCATTTGGCATTGTGGTGAAGTTGGCTCAAGCGTTACAGATACCAACCGCATACTTTTACTGCGAGGAAGACGATCTTGCGGATCTGATAGCGAGTTGGGCCCTTCTGACGCCCGCTGAACGCGAGCATATACAGTCGATGATCGAGACGATGCTTGCTGCTAAGCGTGACAAGGTATGATTGTTGGCGATTGGTCCAGCATGGCGTGCGGGGCTGAACGAAGCGTCAATCGCTTGCCCACACACAGTTGTGTCTACTGTGCGTAGGCTCGCCCCTCACCTTGATAACTTGATTATGTGGCGAACTCGGCAGCGCAACCAAGTGCAGTAGCGCCAACGTATTAGAGGTATTCAAGCTAACTTGCATAAAAACTTTCGTTTACACAATGAAACTAGAACTTGAGCTATGTGGCACCTTTATGGCTAAGCTAAGGTGGCGCATCGGCCAGCGCCCCAAGTACTAAAAGCCGATGCGATAACGTATTTCCAGCGTCCATCGACGCTGGCGGTTGATTGGTTTACTGCTCTTTGAATACAAGACTGAGCACATCAGGTTAGGCAACCGTGCGTTTGTGTTCTATACTACCTTGGCGCGAAAATCCCCCGGCTAGCATGATTAGCAGCAAAACCATGATTAGACATCCAATTAAAATGGTAAGCATAACGTAATAAAGTTGTGCCGCGTCCCGTTGACGGTTCAATCGGCACAGCAGCCAACCAACGGCGATAAATATGCCGATGGGAAAAAGATAAACAAAAAACATAACATCATAAATATAGGAATGCATAATATTATACTTATAGTAGTTTTGGGATGAACAGGTCACGTGCCGTTACCGTTCGCGCTTGGCACGGACAATCAGCGCCGTCTGGCGTGTTTAGGTCGCTGGTTTTGCACGCACGTCACCCAGCTCAATTCGGTTTGGCCACGATCACAGGCAGGCGCGCTGTGTGTTAAGGAACGCCGACACGTGAGCACCGGCATGCCGGCCTCACTGTCTCATTGAGCGCTCAGCACGTAGCCGAGGCGGTGCACCATATCAATGAATATTTACGCGTTGACATTCGCCTCCCATAGTGCGCGCAGGTATTGGCAGCGCGCCTCTACTGGCACGCAAGGCAACTCAAAATAATCATCAAGTTGGCTGTCGTTTGTAAGCGTTGCGCCATCACCGTCTGTTCACTGTGGCACGAAGTTGGCAAACTAATTCCCACTAGATCAAGTGGGAACCAAAACGATGGAAACGAAGGCAGCAGGCCGGCGACTTGAATCCAAGAACTACTGTAGCGCAGGAGCACGGTTTGAACGCCAATATGGTCGCACGCTGGCATAGCGTTCATGAGCGCGACCAATCGACGACGTCAATTCAGTCCACAGAGACGTTCATTTACGTGCGGTTGCCCGTGCCGGCGCAAATGTCTTCAAGTCTCGTCGCCGAGTGTGGCGCTGTGCGGGTGCGCTTCGACGGACCGATTGAGCGGAGCGCGCTGCGGGCAGTACTGGCAACGTTGCGCTCGCCGTCGTGATCGGGCTGCCATCAGGCACGTGCGTCTGGCTGGCTGCCGGCGTGACCGACATGCGAGCCGGCTTTCACAGTCTCGCCGCGAAGGTGCAGAGCGCCCTCGAACGTGATCCGTTCTGCGGCCACGTGTTCGTGTTTCGCGGCAAGCGCGGCGATTTGCTCAAGCTGTTGTGGTGGAGTGGTGATGGCATGTGCTTGTTGATGAAGCGACTCGAGAAGGGCCGCTTCATCAACAAGCCGACGGCGGCGTAATTTGCTTGAGTCCAGCACAACTGTCGATGCTACCTGAAGGCATTGACTGGCGACAGCCCACGAGAACAGCGCGACCGACCTCGGCGTTGTAAACGTCATGGCGGGCGCGTAAA
This sequence comes from Mycetohabitans sp. B46, assembly GCF_037389205.1. Lineage (NCBI taxonomy): Bacteria > Pseudomonadati > Pseudomonadota > Betaproteobacteria > Burkholderiales > Burkholderiaceae > Mycetohabitans > Mycetohabitans sp. B46. Next base: position 380,186 of record NZ_JADBGL010000001.1, on the reverse strand, counting down.
CTGCGCCCATGACGCGCACGCGCCCCTTTCCCGAAGACGTTGAGACGCTCAAGGCCATGCTGCTCGAGCAGGCAGCGGCGCTTCGCGAGCGTGACGCCCAAGTCGCCAAACTACAACAGAGGGTAGATTCGCAAGAAGCGGCGCTGGCTTCGCGCGCTGCCGAAATCGAACACCTGAAGCTACTATACGCTCTCGCGCAAATCCGATACGAGCCGCGCGATTCTCTACGCGCCAACCGTTGGACGGCATTGACGCGCTATTGCGATGACGGGCGACTTGAGATTGATAACTTGCTTGTCGAGCTCGCCCTGCGCGAGGTAGCAATCGGCCGCCGGAATTACCTCTTCGCCGGCGCCGATTCCGGCGGCGAGCGGGCCGCCGCGATTTACAGTGTGATCGGCACGACCAAATTAAATAACATCGATTCCGAAGGGTATCTGCGTGAGGTGCTGGCATGCATCGCCGAGCATCCGATTAATCGTGTTGATGAACTGTTGCCGTTGAACTTCAGCTTTGCAACTACCTCGCTCGATCCCGCTGCTTGCTCGTCACAGAGCCTATTCGTAGCCGATCAACTTAGATGAAATACAAAAATATCTACTCGGCCATACACAACCTCGGTGCCAGCTTTACAAGTCTCATGAACTACATCCGAGACGGATATGTGATCGACGACTTAACGGCAGTGCACGACCAGCAGCTTGACATAGAGATCGACTGGCTGACTGGAACATTCGCTCCTGTGTCAATGCAACCGGAGCGTATCCGTGCGTCGATCCAGTACTATTGCTCAAGCCTCGAAGGGCAACTGGTACAACAGAACGTCGACCTCGCCTCGATTACTCTCCTTCGATTCCGTTGGCCCGCCGGCGCACGCAAGTTCATGATCGCCACTGATGATCACGGAAAGGACTACAGAATCTACGTCAATGAGTCCAAATGAAACCGCCTTGAGCGTTGCCGCAGTCGTCAAAACGGTATGCGATCAACGCTTACGCACAATTCAGGCGAACATCTTGATCAATTGTCAGAGTAGCCACGTGAGTATCACGCGGCTACTCGAGACGGCAGGGCGCGGCTCCCTGTACTCACCTCTCAATGGTGTGTGCGTGCGGCGCGCGTGTGGGCAGCCTTTTTGGCGGCGGCGGAACGGCCGGCCGCGCCCTTTGTTCTGGCTGCACGCTTGGACGCAGCGGAGCGGCTGGCGGCCGGCCGTTTCGCCGCGGCGGATCTGGCCTGCTTTGACATCGACTCGCGTGTGGCACCGTCCGAATGCTCGCGACGCAGTACAGCGGTTGTCGTGCGCGAGCGCTTGGTCCGGGACTCTTTGTTTGCGGAACCCGTCGTCTTGTGCTGGCCCGCCGTGCTGTCCTTGACCGCTTTTTTGCGGGTGGCCTCGCTGGTGGCGCCCTTCTTAGGTGGCTTCAAGTCGATGCCGGCCCGCCGCGCCTTTGACAGCCCGATTGCCACGGCTTGCTTGGTCGAGCGCACGCCATGCTTGCCGGCTCGCACATGCTCGACCTCTTCCTTGACGAATTCGCCGGCCTGCGTGCTGGCCGATTTCCCTGCGCGCTTGGCGGCCTGCGCTCGAGCTATAGTCTTTTTTTCTGGCATGACAATCCTCCTTGAAAGAGACGCTGTATGCCCAGAGTGAGCAAACTCGGTGCCAGCGCGTGACCACGGCACGCGCTGGTCCCGCGCTCGCATCGGTTGGATGGCTTGGGTTATCAATGGACCACGCGACGCACGTCCTCGGCGTCCCGAGTTGGCACCGGTGCCACCCGATTGCCCCATGTCGAGCACGCAAAGGTCAGTACTTGTGCGATTTCGGTCGACGTCAGCTTGTCCCGAAAGTCGAGACGGTATCGGCTCGCCAGTCGTTACCGCATCGGTTTTTGGACACGGACCGACATCGATGTTCAGGCATACGATCGATAAAACATCGTTACCTGCGAGCGCAAGGCGAGCGTGCAGCATGGGCCGCCAGTGCTCGACCCGCTGCCCGCGTGCGGGGCTGGCTTCGGGCGGGAAGCGTAAGCGGATGCTCACGCCGTGCCGTGCGGCAGCCCGGTGACACAAAGGCCGGGCGCGTCGATTGCTAAGTGCAGTAGACCTTTCCATAGGAGCGAACATGACTACTACTGCGGCACACCAAAAATCCACGCGATCTTCGATGATGCCACCTCATGACGGCGACACTGCGCATGCGGCCGAGCAGGATGCAATTGCGCTGCTAGAGGCGGACCATCGCGCAGTGCAGCGGCTATTCGATACGTTCAAAAAGACGCCCGATGACGACCTCGACGCCAAGGCAACGCTGGTCACGCGCGCATGCGACGAGTTGGCCATGCATACGATCATTGAGGAGGAGATCCTGTATCCGGCCGCGCAGCGCGCGCTGTCAGGTCAGCCGCAAAAGGAGGTTGACGAGGCCTATGTCGAGCATTTTCTCGTTAAGACTTTGATGGAGAAACTACGGGGTTCGCGGGCGGGGGACAATGGTTTCGATGCGGCGTTCAAGGTGTTGGCGGAAAACGTCCAGCATCATGTCAGCGAGGAAGAGTCGGTACTGTTCCCCGCGCTGCGCAAGGCAGGCGTTGACCTGGATGAACTCGGCGCGCGTATTGCGCAGCGCAAGGCGCAATTGCAGGCAAAAGTGTCAAAGGACGTCGGCGACCGCACTTGATGCGCGCATGACTCGCGGCGTGCTGTGTCGGCCTGCTTAGTGAGACAGGCTGACGTTGCCGGGGGGCGCACTGCCGTGTCGCGGTAGATCGCGGTTGCGGCAGCGCGTCTGTAATCGGGCTGCGCGCTCAAATGGACTGGCGTTGGACCGGGCATGGGTTCTGTATCGAGGATGTCACGGCCGATTTCGTTTGTCTGCGCCTGCACGGCACCAAGAGCAAGTACGCCAGCGCGTACAGCGATCCGACGCTGCAACGCTGGGCGCGTCGCATAGCGTGCTGAGCGCAAGGCGGACAGCCTGACAACGCCATGCTGGCCGCGCCGAACGACATCCGCCACGCACCGCCGTGTGCTATTTTGACGTTGATACAGATAGACAAGCGCCATTCGATGACCAGCGTTTGATCGAGATGCTGGCGCGGGCGGGTTCTTCCACGGCGACGGGCGAGGCAGCCCGATGAACGGTGGCGGCCATAGCTGGATTGGTATCCTCCCGGCCGTGCGCTAGCTGCCCAACAGCCCTGCGCCAGCACGGGTGAGGTCAGCCTAGATGACGCTGCTTACAGCATCGGTGCACCGCCCGTTACCGCGATCGTCGCGCCTGAAACATAGCTCGATTCGTCGGACGCGAGCATCACATACGCGGGGGCCACTTCGGCCGGCTGCCCGGGCCGTTTCATCGGCACCTGCGTGCCGAATTGCTTGACCTTCTCCGCAGGCATCGTCGCGGGGATCAAAGGGGTCCAGATCGGCCCCGGCGCCACACAGTTCGCTCGAATGCCTTTGGGCGCAAGCAATTGTGCCAATCCCGCCGTGAAATTTTGAATCGCTCCCTTAGTGGCGGCATACGCCAGCAACGTCGGATTCGGACGATCGGCATTGATCGATGTGGTATTGATGATGGAGCCACCCGCCTTCATATGATGCAGCGCGGACCGGGTGATCCTGAACATCGCGCCAATATTCGTATCGAATGTATTGTCCCACTCATCGTCTGAAATCTCGTCCAGCGACTCGTGCGTCATTTGAAACGCCGCATTATTGACCACGACATCGATTTTGCCGAATGCGTCAGCGGCTTGCTGGACAATCCGCGCGCAGTGCTCGCGCTGTGCTACATCGCCACGCACGAGCACGGCGCGTCGTCCCGCCTGCTCGACCCAGCGCGCTGTCTCGCGCGCATCGTCGTCCTCATCAAGATAGGCGATCAACACGTCAGCGCCTTCCCTAGCAAAGGCGATGGCTACCGCGCGTCCGATTCCGCTATCACCGCCGGTAATGATCGACGCTTTGCCGGCAAGACGGCCCGAACCCTGGTATGAATGCTCACCATGGTCGGGTTGTGGTTGCATGTCGCCAGTGTGGCCGGGCACTGTGGCTTGCTGTTGGTGGGGCAATGGGGGCTCTGGACGTTGGTTTTCAGTCATGACACGCTCCTATTGGTTGATTGTCGCGCGACACCGGCGCGCGCGCAGGTTGGTGAAGCAACCAACAGGCCCGCCGCGCGCACGCTCCGCCCAGCGCACGATGGAGCCGTACGACGTTGCGCCATACCGGTCATAGTTTGCCGCGGTAATGGGGTTCCCCGGTGGAAGTGGACCACTCAGCGACGCTGCGACTTTGCTGTACAACAAGCGTGAATTCGCATTCCATCTGATCCTCTTGGTTAACCCGGCTGCCTCGATGAACGCATGCTGGATAGCACGCTTAACGACAGGTGCATCAGGTCCTCGATTGGGAGTCGCCGTTGCTAATCCTTTATAGGTGAAGTGGAGGCGCGAGCATTCCAACGCCGAGCGTCGAGCGCCGAGGGCGCGGCGCGCCTGCTGGCCAGCGTCGGGATCGAACGGAGGAACACGCTGGAGCAATCTGACAAGCCGCTGTCGCCCGGCGATGAAGCGGTACCAGATGCGCCGGGCGTGGGGGAGGCGATTTGCTAGGCATGCCATGGCGCCGGAACGGTGGACGGTGTGTGCTGCACGGTGTGCGGTGGCACGGGCAAGGTGCTGCAGGGGGTGAACGGCGGCTGAGCGTGTGGCCGCGAAAGGGGTATTGCGAGCACGCATGTGTAAAACGTGCCCAGCCCAATGCAGGGTTTTTTGACCGATGTTGAGTAAGGAGGACAATCGATGAGCAAACCGCTCGAAGGATGCAAGATCGCGGTGCTGGCAGTGGACGGTTTCGAGGAGACGGAGCTGGTGGAGCCAAAGCGAGCCTTGTCGTAAGCCGGTGCGTAAGTGCATGTGATTTCAAAGCATGCTGGGTCGATACAGGGATTCAGGCATGTCGACAAAGGTGCCAAGGCCGATGTGGACACGACATTCGACCGCGTGCGCCCGGACGAATACGATGCGGCGGTGCTGCCGGGTGGAGTCATCAATAGCGATGCGATCCGCATGCTTGCCGAGGCGCAGGATTTTGTGCGAGCAATGGATGCCGCCGGCAAGCCTCTCGCAGTAATTTGCCATGGCGCATGGCTACCGGTGCCGGCGGGCATCGTCAAGGGGCATACGCTAACGAGTTGGCCAAGCCTTCGGGACGACATACAAAACGCCGGGGGCACTTGGGTGGACCAGCAGGTCGTGCAGGATGGCAGTTTGATTACGAGCCGCAAGCCGGACGATATACCTTTCTTCAATCAGGCGTTGATCGAGCGCTTGACTAGTCAGCGCCGGGCCGCTTGATCCAGCGCTCGCCCGCTTAACTTGGCGCTGCCTCGCTTAGCTCGGTGCCGATCCGCATAACCTGGCGCCGGATTGCTTAACCCGACGCGTCGAATCGCCGACGCGTCTCGTGCACGGTAATGCGGCGGCGGTCTACTCCGTCATGAGTGGACGGCGTGGTTACAGGTTGACGCCACCTGCGTCAGGGGCGTCCGGATCAAGGTTGTCCGCGCCGATGCCGGACTGGCGCCAATAAGGCTCGGTGTCGAGTAGTGGCGCACATCCGTGGCCCACGAGGTATCCGCCATGGATGGCCAATGATCTTTGCCGGAGCCTGGTGTGCACTCAACTCGTTCGCTAGCCTTAGCAGTTTGGGCGCGGACCCACGTGCACTCTGGCTGACGGGAATGCGTGTGAAATGACAAGGTTGTCGAAGCATGGGACGGCGGCACGCTAAAGTCAACGCGGTCGATAGAGTAATATATTGCCCAATACAACGAAGATGGGGAGCGCAATGTTGCATGAACGTTTCGCAGCAAACGTCCGTGCGCTGTGCCTATCGCTGTCGTGGTGCGTGCATGCGGCGCTCGTGCTGGCGGTAATGGCCGTGGCGGCGGCACCCGGTGTCGCGCGGGCCGGCGACGCCGGCACGGTCCGGGTGTTGTACGCTGGGTCACTGGTGAATGTGATGGAGCGCTCCATCGGGCCGGCGTTCGAAAAGGCGTCGGGGCTGGCGTTCTCCGGCTATGGCGCCGGCTCAAACAAGTTGGCCAACGAGTTGAAGGGTAAGCTGCGGCGCGCAGATGTGTTCATCAGCGCCACGCCGAAGGTCAATGCGAGCCTGGGCGGCGCTGCGAACGGCAACCTGGTTAGCTGGTATGTGAATTTTGGTGAGTCGCCGCTGCTGCTCGGCTACAACGCAAACAGCCGCTTTGCGGCGGCGCTGAGGACGGAACGCTGGGACAAGGTGTTGCTGCAGCCGGGCATCCGGATTGGGCGCACAGATCCAAAGCTTGATCCGAAAGGGGCCTTCACGCTCGAGGTGGTGACGCGCGCCGCGTCGCTGTATCGGCAGCCGGATCTGGTGCAGCGCATGCTTGGGGCACCGGACAATCCGAAACAGGTGTTGCCGGAAGAAACGCTGCTGGGCCGCCTGCAGTCGGGGCAACTCGACGTGGGATTTTTTTATTCGACCGAGACGGCGGTGCTGCATATCCCGACGGTGAAATTGCCGGCCGAACTTGCGGTCAAGGCCAGCTATACGGTCACGATCCTGAACGACGCACCCAATCAGGAAGGTGCGATGCGCTTTGTGACGTTTCTGCTCGGACCGAAGGCGCGCGCACTGCTGCGTGACGCTGGCATCGACGTGATCGTGCCGAGTGCCGGCGGCGAGCGCACACAGGTCCCCGCACGCGTGCAAGCCATGCTCGACGCGGCGTGATGACGCTGCAACGCGGCGGTGGCGGTGGTGACGCTGCGGTGCGGCGGCGTGCCACGCCCCTGGGGTGGCTTGGGGCCTTGCTGGCGCTTTATCTGTGCGCGCCGTTCATCGCCGTGCTGCCGCAGCTCACGCACGCCGACTGGCGCGCGATCGAGCCTGGGGCGCTTGCCGAGGCAACCACCGTGTCGGTGGGCAGCGCGACGCTGGCCACGCTGCTGATCGCGCTCACCGGGATCCCGCTTGGTTATCTGTTGTCGCGTTCACGCTCCAGATGGGTGAGCGTGCTCGGCTTTGTCGTGCAATTGCCCCTGGCGTTGCCGCCGCTGTCCAGCGGTATGCTCCTGCTGTTCCTGCTCGGTCCGTATAGCCCGCTCGGCACGTTGGCTGGCGGTGGGTTGACTGATTCGTTCGTGGGCGTTGTGCTCGCGCAAACTTTCGTGGCCGCACCGTTTCTGATCGTGGCTGCCCGTTCGGCATTCGATTCCGTCGATCCGGTCCTGGACGACGTCGCGGCCACGCTGGGGCATGACGCGCGCACGCGCTTGATGCGCGTCTGGCTGCCGATTGCCTGGCCGTCCATCCGTGCCGGCATGGTGCTCGCGTGGCTGCGCGCATTCGGCGAGTTCGGCGCCACGGTGATGGTGGCCTACCATCCGTACTCGCTGCCGGTGTATACGTATGTGATGTTTGGCTCAGTGGGTCTGCCCGCGATGCTGCCGCTGCTCGCGCCGACGTTGGGCATCGCGCTGGCATTGTCGTTGGCGGCCACCGTTCGTCTGCGGCCATCGCGCCCGGTTGCCATTGCCGCCCCAGGTGATGAGCTTGACCCATTGCGCCCGCTTGCCCGTGAAGTCGTGCCAGCGCCACGTCATTGCTCAAGCGGCACGCTTGCGTTTCACTTCACGTGCACGCTCGGTGATTTCGGGCTTGATGTCCAATGGCGTACGCGCAGCCGGCGGTTGGCGATCATCGGCGCGTCTGGGTCCGGCAAGTCCCTCACGCTGCGCATGATCGCCGGGCTGCAACCAGGCGCGATGCAATCAGTCATTGTCGATGGTGAAGTGCTGACGGTCAGCGCGCCGCAGTCGCGGCACATGGCCTACGTGCCGCAGGACTATGGTCTTTTTCCACATATGAGCGTGGCGCGACAACTTACGTTCGCCGCCGACGCCGACCCGGACGCCGCGCGCTACTGGAGCCTGCATTTGGGGATCGTGCCACTGGCGCAGCGCTTGCCAGCACAGCTTTCGCTGGGCCAGCGGCAGCGCGTGGCGCTGGCGCGCGCATTGGCGCGCAATGCGCGCGTGATCTTGCTGGACGAGCCGTTCTCCGCGCTGGACACCCCGCGCCGGCGTACGTTGCGTGAGACGTTGCGCACGTTGCAGCGGGAGATCGATGCGATCACGGTGCTTGTTACGCATGATCCGGATGATGCGGCGTTGCTGGCCGACGAGATGCTCGTGCTGGACCGCGGACGCGTGTTGCAGCAAGGGCCGACGCGCGCGCTATTCGAGCGGCCGGCCAGCCTGAAGGTGGCGCAGTTGCTAGGTCTCGACAACGTTGGCGAGGGCACGCTGGTGGCCGGTGGCAAGGTGGATATCGGTGGCGTGCTGCTCGACGTGCGCGACGGCGGTCTGCCGGTCGGTACGCGGCTGATGTGGCGCGTCGATGCGCGCGGCGTCTCGATGACCGAGCAGGGCCGGCATGCCGCAGTGGTGGAACGGGTGTATGAATCGCACGGCGAGACGCGCGTGGCGGTGCGACTGGGCACCGCGCTGCTTCATTGCCGTGCGCCATCGGACGCCGACGCGCCCACAGCGTTCGGGTTGCATGATCGCGAGGGCTGCTGTTGTCGTGTCGATATCGCGGCAGGCACGACTACGGTGTGGCCCGTGACGCCGTAGCGGCTCGTGCGCCCAGCACCTCGTCCATCAGCTCACTCATCCGCTTCCAATGCGAGCCTTCCCAGTAGATCCTACCGCATACGTCGCAGGTCGCAAACCGGTCGCACCGCTCGCGCACGCTGGGCGGAACCCGCGCGAGCACGTCAGCCTTATCGACTTGGCGCAATGGCGCATTGCAGTGCAGGCATAGGCGCCATGGCTGCGCCCGTGCGTGCAGCGACAGCCGCGTGGCGACTTCACGCAGCTGTTCGAGCGGGTCGAGCGCGCGTACATAGCACCCATGCTCGATGCCGCGCCGCTTGAGCAGTTCACGGTCGCGCGTGAGCACAATGCGTCGTTCCTGCGCGGCGATGCGCTCGACGTCGCGATCGTCGATGCGGTTGTTGTACAGCGTGTCAAAGCCTGCCATGCGCAGCAGGCGCGCGAGCCGGCCTAGGTGGGCGTCGGCGAGGAATCGCAACGGCTCGGGCAGCGCGCCGCGCAGCGGCACCGGGGCGCGCTCGCTGGGCGGATACACGACCACGCTGTCCCCGTCGGCGAGTGGTCGCTCGAAGCCGGCCGCCTCGCCATTGATGACAATCCGTCCCACTTCGGTATGCGGCACGCCCAGCGCCTCGATCGTATGCTTGACCGACGCATGGCGCGCGTACGATGCGGCGAATGTCCGCTGACGCAGTTTCGCCGGCAGAAATGTGTTCAGTTCGGCGTGGAAACGGAAGGTCGCCATGGTCATCGCAGGCGCTCCGGGCGGCGGCTCGCGGCGCAACGCGCTACAGTGCGCGCTGGGGCTCGGTCACGCCGAATAAAACCCGCGCCAGCCCTACCATCCAGTCGATCAGCCGGCGCCGCCGCGCGTCCAGCCCATGGCGTGTGACACTGGCGACGGCCACGAGCATGCTCCACCATAGCATCGAGCCGCTGAACACGCCGGCCACGGTGGCTAGTGCAACATCGGTGGCAAAGCCGCGAGTCGGCGTCAGCGCGGCGAGCAACGCAGCGAACATCACGCATGCACAGCAGACCCATCGGGCTAACCGGTGCAGCGATGGCCAAGCCGATACCGGCTGCCTTGACAAAAATCGCAAGATTGAGCATGGCGTTCTCCGGCAAACATGGGCATCGGCCAGTCGTGGGCGACGCGTCGTGGCTGCAACGGGCGGCGATCATGGCGTGCCGTGGCTTGACTGTAACATCTGGCATGCCGTAGCACTGCCTTAGAATAACGGACCGATTCGGATTCCGACCCACAGACGTGCCGAACAATGCGTAGTATCCCGACCTGCGTGCCATTGGCCAATGCGTCCGATGACGCGTTGCCCGACACCGCCCGGCGTGTCGCGTCGCCGCCGCAGCTCGTTAAGCTAACCGGTGCGCCGGTGGTTGACGTCGCACTGCGCGGCGCGCCATGACCGGTACGCCGCGCAGTGGTATGCCAAAAAAGAAAAAGCCGTTCGAGAGCGGCGAACGGCGGAATATCGTACGACGTGATCAGCGTCGCAAGGATGTTATCCGATGTATCAACTTCGTAAAATTGGTATTTTCCCTACAGATCATGTCGGCATGAATTTCGGATAACCGTGTTATTTAAGTGCTACGGGTACGCGAATTTCGTTTTTTGGGATACTAATTCGTGAATTGAATGGCGTGTGGTGCAATGGTTTACTCAAAGAGAAAATCAGTCGCTCTATTGTCGATTTCACGCCGGTTGCTGGTAATCGAAAAAAGCATCGATTTCCTCCAATAGTGCTTGCGGTGCCTCCTCCGGAATGTAGTGGCCGCACGGCAGCGCTCGGCCGCTGACGTCGCGGGCGACGCGGCGCCATTCCGCCAGCGGATTGAAGCACTGCGCGAGCACGCCATGCTCGCCCCCCAGCACGCGCAATGGGCAGGCAAGCCTGTTGCCCCGCTCGAGTTCGATGCGCTCGTGCAGCAAGTCGATGCCGGCCGACGCACGATAGTCCTCGCACATCGCGTGCACGGCGCGATGTCTAATAGCATCAGCCGTTCCACTGTGCCAGGGTGGTCCAGCGCCATCCGATGTGCGACGCGCGCGCCCTGATCATGGGCGCAGAGGAAGAAGCGTTCATGGCCGAGTTCGTGCATCACCTGCACGAGGTCGGCCGCCATTGTTCGCTTGGCATAAAGCACGTGTTGCAAATCGTCGGCAGCCGGCTTCGACGACGCACCCTATCCGCGCAAATCAGCGGCAATCACGGTGAACCGCTCCGCCAGTTGCGACGCGATGCGATGCCATATCAGTTGCGATGCGCCTGGGGATGACCATGCAGCAACAGCAGCGGCCCGTCGCCACCCAGTGCAGCGAAAATTTTGATGTCGAAGCGCCCCATCGCCGTGTCGGCGACGTGCACACTTAAGTGGCGAAACCCAGCGATCGATTCGGTCGCACGCGTCATGGTCCCCTCGGGGGCGATCAGTGAAGGGCGTATTGTAGGAGCACGCTATATTCTTTATTGGCTTGAATCACGCAATTGCATCGAAACCGAATACTCTCTCAGTTAAGCAAGAACGAATGGACAACGCTTTAGAGGAAATTTCTATTAATCGCCCCATATAATAGAACGGTCGTTCGGTCACCCCGGCTTCAGGAGACATCCAGCATGGCCTTGCCCCTGTTACTGCAGCGTTTGTCGCTGCCGGTTATATCGTCGCCGATGTTCATCGTTAGCTACCCGGAACTGGTGCTCGCGCAGTGCAAGGCGGGCATCGTCGGATCCTTTCCCGCGCTCAATGCGCGGCCGCCGGAATTGCTTGACGAATGGCTCACGCAAATTCAGCAGGCGCTGATGCAGCACCGTGCCGAGCACCCGAACGCGGTGATCGGCCCGATCGCAGTCAATCAAATCGTGCATCAGTCCAACGCTCGTCTGGCGTGCGACGTGCGCGTGTGCGTCGATCATCAGGTGCCGATCCTCATTACCAGTCTGCGCGCGCCGATTAAGGAGATGATCGACGCGGTCCATTCATACGGCGGCATCGTGCTGCACGACGTGGTCAATCTGCGTCATGCGCAAAAAGCGCTGGAGGCGGGCGTCGACGGCTTGATCCTGGTCGCGGCCGGCGCCGGCGGGCACGCGGGCACGCTGTCGCCGTTCGCGCTGGTCGGTGAAGTGCGCAAGCTGTTCGATGGGCCGCTGGTCTTGTCCGGATCGATTGCCAATGGCGCGTCCATTCTCGCCGCTCAGGCAATGGGCGCGGATCTGGCGTACATCGGCACGCGCTTCATTGCCACGCGCGAAGCGCATGCAGCGGACGCGTATAAGCAGGCCATCGTACAGGCCAGCGCGGCGGATATCATCTACACGAACTTGTTCACCGGCGTGCATGGCAACTACCTGCGGCAGAGCATCGCGGCGGCTGGCCTAGACCCAGACAACTTGCCGGTGTCTGATAAGAGTCAGATGAACTTTGGCGATGGCAGCAGCAAGGCTAAGGCATGGAAGGACATCTGGGGCGCCGGCCAAGGGGTTGGCCTGATGGACGATATTTTAAGCGTGGCCGAACTTGTCGCGCGGCTCAAGGACGAGTACCAAGCCGCCCGCGCGAGGCTTGCGTTGTAGCGCGGCTCGTCGTGTCCCCGCCGGCCTGCTGGCAGGTGGCGGCATCGCGTGCGGCCAGCCTCGTCACATGTTCGCGGGTCGGCCAGTACGCGTCGCCAGCGAAGCGCTCGGCGATGAAGTCAACGAACGAGCGAACTTTTGCTGACAAGTGGCGCCGGCTCGGATAGACCACGAAGATCGGCAACTCGCGCGGCCCTACGTGCTCGAGCAGTAGTGGCACCAGCGTGCCGTTTTCCAGGTCATCGTGCACGCAATCGGTGCCTAAATAGGCGATGCCGGCGCCAGCTATGGCTGCGGCGCGCAGTGCCTCGATGTCGTTGGCCACGATATTGCCGCGGGTGGTCACGCCGCTGCCGTTTTCGGCGTTGCCCAGCGGCCACTCGCGCGTGTGCGCGCCATGGGCGGCTAGACGCAGGCAGTTGTGTGCACGCAGATCCTCTGGCACCTGTGGCACACCGTGCCGACGCAGGTAGTCAGGCGACGCGCAGATGACGAAATACGCGCGGGCAATCTGGCGTGCGATCAACGATGAGCTCCGCAGCTTGGCCGAGCGCGAGCCGCGGATGGCTAGGTCGTAGCCTTCTTCGACTAGGTCGACGACGCGGTCGCTCATGGTGATGTCCACCTGCACGCCAGGGTGCTGGCGCGTGTACTCGGCAATGGCTGGCATCAGGTACCGATTGCCGAACGTCGATAGCGCGTTGATCCGCAGCGTGCCCTTGGGCACCACGCTCGCTTCACTGACGGCTTGCTCGGCCTCCTCTAGCTCGGTGAGTGCCTGCACGCATCGCTCGTAATAGTCGCGCCCGGCTTCAGTGAGGCTGATACGGCGCGTGGTGCGGTTCAGCAACCGTGCGCCCAAGTGTGCTTCAAGGTGCATCACGTGCTTGCTGGCCATCGCGGGTGACAGGTGCATGCGCTCAGCTGCTGTTGCAAAGCTGCCAGCTTCGACGACGTGGCGAAATACCTTCATGCTGACCAGCGTATCCATGATTTCGTGCACTGACACCGTGGCCGGCGCTTTATTCGTTCGTGTCAGGAAATAATGTACGCTATTTTATATTTTACCGACGCGGCAATGGCGTCAATGCACGTAGGGCCAGGCGTCGTGAGGGGGTGGAACATACGGCGGCGCGTGCCGTGCCGGCGGCACATGGCGATGCTCCGCATTGTACCGGGTGATATCCGCCCGAAGCGAGCCGGCGTGCACCGCGCTGCGCGCTATATTGGGCCGGGAAGTCACACGCATCTCAACCGAAACCGGCACGATTGGGCTCAGTGGGTGCAACTGCGGTGTCGGTGCGCTAATCCACACGGTCATTTCGCGCTGCACGGCGCCGGGTGCGACGAACGGCTGCACTGACTTGCCGAACTCGATCCTGCCATCTTGCCCACGCGTCGCTGCAACCGACTGTGCTGTCGAACCGGACATCTCGGCCTGCATGGGCTGCGCACCGGCCAGCGCGCGTGGGCCCCGCGGATCAATAGGCGCCCTGCCGGCGTCGGTAGCGTCCCGCGCCGGCAGGGCCCCGGACGCGGCGTTGTGGGCACGGACCGAAGTCCCGGCGTTATCGCCCGTCGGACGCGTATCCTGCGGCGTGAAGCCGGGTAGCCGCAGCGCCAAAACGAATGACTGCCTTCCTTCGCGGCTCGGCGCGAGCGCCCCGGTCACTAGCCCGAGCGCGATCACCGTCCCGATTGCGACGGCGGACACGCTTAGCAACGAAAACGTACGGTCGCCACGCAGCAGCATGAAAGTCGATGATTGCAACGGTTATCGAGCTAATCTATTCACGTGGCATCCGCGTGTCGAGCCGAAAAATGTTAGGTAAGCTGCCGTGTTGTAACCGCATGTAACGACCGGAAGGCGCGCCGGTATTGATGAAAGCACTGCATGAAAATAAGATAAAAATGAATTTGTTGATTAGATGATCGGGCGCCGACAATAGGTGCTTTCTCCACGTGGGCGTGCTCGTGGCCTGAAAGGGCCGCAGGCGGTGCCCGTAGCGATGACGCCGCATGGCGCCGAGATGACCATGGCCCGATCCAAACTACTACCCGACAACTTCACTCTCGCGCTGGTCACGACGGTGACGATCGCGACTTTCTTGCCGTGTCGCGGCGGCGCAGCGCTGGCGTTTAACTGGCTCACGAATGGTGCCGTCGGGTTGCTGTTCTTCCTGCACGGCGCGAAGCTGTCACGTGAGGCGGTCGTCGCTGGCGCGACTCATTGGCGGTTGCATCTGGTCGTGATGCTATGCACGTTCGCCATATTTCCGTTGCTTGGGCTTGCGCTTAGACCGCTGATCGCACCGCTGTTGACGCCGGAACTGTATGTCGGCATGTTGTTCCTGTGTACATTGCCTTCGACAGTCCAGTCCTCGATCGCCTTCACGTCGATCGCCAAGGGCAACGTGCCGGCCGCGGTGTGCAGCGCGTCGGCTTCCAGCCTGCTCGGTATCTTCGTCACGCCGTTGATTGTTGGGATGATCCTGTCCAAGCAAGCCGCGGGCGGTGAGTCGTGGCACACCGTGTTCAATATCGTGCTGCAATTGCTGGTGCCATTCGTCGCAGGCCAATTGCTGCGGCCCTGGATCGGCCGCTGGATTGCTCGTCATGCCGTGGTGCTGAAGCTGGTCGACCAAGGCTCGATCCTGCTCGTTGTCTATACCGCATTCAGCGAGGCGGTCAATCAGGGGCTATGGCACCAGATTTCGCTATCGGCGTTGCTCGCACTGTTGTGCTCGTGCATGCTGTTGCTCGCGCTCGCGTTGCTGATCACCGGCTTTGCTGCCCGACGGCTCGGCTTTGATGAGGAGGACCGGATTACCATTATTTTCTGCGGCTCGAAAAAAAGCCTCGCGGCCGGTATTCCAATGGCCAAGGTCATTTTCGCCGGTCACGCGCTGGGCGCGATCGTGTTGCCGTTGATGTTATTTCATCAGATCCAACTGATGACTTGCGCGGTGCTCGCGCAACGTTGGGGCGCACGCGCGCCCCGCCGGCACGACCCAACCGTTTGTGCGTCGTTGAAACCGCGCGAAGAGCGTTAGTCAACGGGGCGCCGTCACCTCGCGTCGTCCCCTGCCCGCCTGGTCCGGCACATTGGCGGACATTTTCCTGCCCCCGCGAACGGGTAATCCCCTTTGGCAATTCACGCATATTAGTCCATTAACGCTCGCCGGAGAATCAAGCTGGACGGGGTTTCCCGGCATATCGGTCTACTGCCGGGCAGCAGTGCAGTGGGCTAATCGCGCGTTTGCGTGACCGCCGTGCGGCCGCAATGGAATCATGGCTTTAAACGCTTTTGATTCGCGGTGACCGTCAATCACCGGCCGATTGAACGGGTTGCGGAAGACGTCGATTCAAAAACTTAGCTGACGTTGAAGCGACGATGGGGGCTGGCTCGCAATTGGCCGACCTGTGAGGTGAACGGGTTGATCCGGCGCGCAACGGCACACGCTAGGCTGGCACAGCGTCGAGGGCAAAGGATGTAGCGATCTGGCCGATCGCTTTGTGACCATGGAAAACGGCCGTGACCTCGGATTAGCCACCGACGAGAGCCGTGCGCGCCGTCACGAAAAGTGCGCATACCCGTCACGGCGCGTGGCTAAGCGCTGGCGTCGTTTGACGTGCTCGTCAGCAGCGGCGTGGCGTCCGGTGGCACGCCGAGCATTTGCAGCGATTCGCCAGTCACCGCGGCGAACACCGGTCCGGCGACCGAGCCGCCATAGAACGAACGGCCTGCCGGTTCGTCGATCATCACCGCGACGATGACACGCGGATCGCTCATCGGCGCCATGCCGACGAACAGTGCGCGATACTTGTCCTTCGCATAGCTGGTGCCGGCGAGCTTGCGCACGGTACCCGTCTTGCCGCCGGCGCGGTAGCTCTCGATCATCGCGGCGCGTGCGGTGCCGCCGGGGCCGACCGCCATCTCCAGCATCGCGCGGATCGAGGCCGCCGTGTCGGGCGTCGTCACGGCGCGATGACCAGCGGCCTTGTCCGGCTCGTCCCTGATCACTAGCTTGGCCGGCTTCATCACGCCGTCGCCAGCAAACGCGGTGTAGGCCTGGGCAACCTGCATCAGTGACATCGACAGTCCATATCCGTACGCATGCGTGGCTTGGTCGACCGGGACCCAGTGCTTGTACGGACGCAGCTTGCCCGGAGCGGCGCCGGGGAACGTGATGGCAGGCGGATGGCCGAAGCCGTATTCCTGGTATTTGGACCAGATCGTCTCGGCCGGCAGCGACAGCGCCAGTTTCGCCATGGCGACGTTACTGGACTTCTGAATCGCCTGTGCGACGGTGATCATGCCGTGGTTCGACGTGTCGTGGATGACGTTGCGCCCGATCCGATAGGTACCGGGGGACGTATCGATTAGCGTATCGGGGCGCACCTTGCCCGCGTCCAGTGCCAGCGCAACGATCATCGGCTTGATCGTCGAGCCCGGCTCGAACGTGTCGGTCAGGGCGCGGTTGCGGACCTGGCCCGACACCCGGGCCGCCCGATCATTTGGATCGAAGGTCGGCCAGTTTGCCATCGCCAGGATCTCGCCGCCGCGCGCATCGAGCACCACGACGCTGCCCGCCTTGGCTTGGTGTTGCTTGATCGCGGCTTCAAGCTGCGTATACGCCAGCTGCTGGATACGGCGGTCGATCGTCAACCGGATTGTGTCGCCATGCCGGGCCGGCGTGATGGGGCGCGCGTCGTACAGGAACCGCCCGAGCCGGTCGCGGACCACCTCACGTTGGCCAGCATTGCCCTTGAGCGCGTCGTTCAGTGCAAGCTCGACGCCTTCCAACCCGTTGTTCTCCAGGTCGGTGAAGCCCACGATCTGCGCGACCGATTCACCTTCCGGATAGACGCGCTTTTCGCTGGCCACGCGCGTGATGCCCGCGCCGCCGAGCGTCTCGATGCGGGTTGCGGTTTCCTCGTCGATCTGGCGCTTGAGCAGCACGAAGCCACGATGCGGCGCGAGCCGGCGCTCGAGCTCGGCCACCGGCATGTCCAGCAGCTTGGCCAGTGGTGCTACCGTCTGCGGCTTGACCAGCCCGGGTGTGGCCCAGATCTCGTAGGTCGCCACGCTAACGGCGAGCAATGCACCATGCCGATCGACGATGCGCCCGCGTGTCGCATCCAGCGGCAACGTGAGCTGATAGCGCTTCTGGCCTTGGGCAGTATAGAAATCCCGGTCGATGACCTGTACCCACAGCGCGCGTAAGGCCAATGCACCGAAGCCAACGATCATCAACGCCAAGACCAGCCTGGAGCGCCAGCGTGGCATGCGGACCGCGAGCAGGGGGCTTTTTAACGGTGCATAAGGATCACGCAACAACCTTTTATTCCAAAGCGACATGGCGGGGTACGGCGTTCCGAAGCGGCGGTTGACGTGTATTTTGCTTTCAATCTCCTTTCGCTGGCAAGCGTGCATCGTCCAGAATTTGCGTGTCGTCCGATATGTCTAAACGACGATCGGATGCGTGAATATTTGCCCGCGAACCTACACATGGCTGACGGTTGCCCTTCACGAGCATGGCGACGGCCTATGTTGTACTAATCCGCCACAAACCAGATGTTGTCCGACGCTATCCGGCATCGGGCGCGCGTCGCCGGACGGATTGTCCGCATCGTTCCCGTGACTTGTGCCAAGCACGCCTATTGCAGCGCACTATGGACCGCTTGGGGTCATTCTGCACGGTGATTGAATCGCTCGATGGGTGCGCTCGATGCCGCGGCATTGAAACGGCACGCCAGCGGCTGTGCTCAACGCGGATCCGTGCGCGTTGCCGGCTGCACGACAACAAGTTTCTGCTAAGGGGCGATACGTTCCTGTTCGAGGTATGGGGCGACAGCAATGACGGGCGCATCGTGCTGCTGATCAATCTTTTTGCGCAGAGCAGGTAAATTAGCTCGTACTTGGGTGTTTCGTGGCAAATCCAACGCACAAGCGCTGTGCGGGCACTGATCTTCGCAAAAATCTTCCTGCGTCTCTGCGGAAAAATGGTGTATCGCCAAACGCCTCGCGTCCCCCCTCGGGCGGCGCGCCTGCTGGTATCCGCCGCGAGGCCCTCCTGGGTACCCAAAATGACATAGGAGACAACTATGGGCGTCGATCGCTTTCCGTTCGGAGCACAGGCTCCGCTACTGTCCACCTACCAGTTGTCGGACAATCTGCGTGCCACCAGCGGCCGCGTCTTTCTCACCGGGACGCAGGCGCTGGTGCGGCTTGCGTTGATGCAAAGCACGCTGGACAAGGCACGAGGGCTCAATACGGCAGGGTTCATCAGTGGCTATCGCGGCTCGCCGCTGGGCATGGTGGACCAGCAATTGTGGAAGGCGAAGCCCTATCTCGATGCGGGTGGCATTCGCTTCCTGCCGGCCGTCAACGAAGAACTCGGCGGCACTGCGGTACTGGGCACGCAGCGCGTGGAGGCCGACCCGCAGCGCACCGTCGACGGCGTGTTCGCGATGTGGTACGGCAAGGGCCCAGGCTTGGATCGCGCCGGCGACGCGCTCAAGCACGGCAATGCGTATGGCTCATCGCCGCACGGCGGTGTGCTGGTGGTGGCCGGCGACGATCACGGCTGCGTGTCCTCGTCAATGCCGCACCAGAGTGACTTTACGATGATCGCGTGGCAGATGCCGATCGTCAATCCGGCGAATGTCGCCGACATGCTCGAGTTCGGCTTGTACGGCTGGGCACTGTCGCGGTTTTCGGGAAACTGGGTCGGCTTCAAGGCGATTTCCGAGACGGTCGAATCGGGCTCGACCGTCAACCTGGACGCGTTGCAAACCGAATGGTCCGCACCGGCCGATTATGTCGGTCCACCGCACGGACTACACAACCGCTGGCCGGATCTGCCGAGCCTGGCCATCGAGGTGCGCATGGCGGACAAGCTTGACGCGGTCAGACATTTTGCGCGTGTCAACAGCATCGACAAGTGGGTGGCGCGCAGCACGTATGCGAACGTGGGCATCGTCACGTGTGGCAAAGCACACCTGGACCTGCTGGAAGCCTTGCGGCGGCTCGAGCTTACGGTGCAGGATCTGGACGCCGCTGGTGTTCGCATTTACAAAGTCGGCTTGTCGTTCCCGCTCGAGATGACCCGTATCGACGCCCTCGTCAGCGGGCTGTCCGAAGTACTCGTGATCGAGGAAAAGGGACCGGTCGTCGAGCAGCAGATCAAGGATGACTTGTTCAACCGTCGCGCCGATGCGCGGCCCGTGGTGATCGGCAAGCACGATGCGCAGGGGCGGCCCTTGCTGTCGGCGCTCGGCGAGTTGCGTCCGTCGCGTGTGCTGCCGGTGCTCGCCGATTGGCTGGCACGCCACAAGCCGGCGCTGGACCGCCGCGAGCGGGTGGCCGAACTGGTCGCGCCGCAGACCCTGTCAAACGAGGCCGATGCGGTGCGCCGGCTGCCGTATTTTTGTTCCGGCTGTCCACATAATACGTCGACTCGCGTGCCGGAGGGATCGATCGCGCAGGCGGGCATTGGCTGCCACTTCATGGCATCGTGGATGCAGCGGGATACGATCGGACTGATCCAGATGGGCGGTGAGGGGGTGGATTGGGTCTCGCACTCGATGTTTACAAAGACGCCGCACGTATTCCAGAATTTGGGCGATGGCACGTATTTCCATTCCGGCTTGCTGGCGATTCGCCAGGCGGTGGCGGCGCGCACGAATATCACGTACAAGATTCTGTACAACGATGCGGTCGCGATGACTGGCGGGCAACCCGTGGACGGCAGTATCTCCGTGCCGCAGATCGCGCGGCAGCTTGAGGCCGAGGGCATTGCGGCGCTCGTCGTGGTCAGCGATGAGCCGCAGAAATACCAGGGACAAGAGGGACTGTTTCCGCGTGGCACCACGTTTCATCCCCGCGCGCAGCTCGATGAGGTGCAGCGTCGCCTGCGCGATACGTCCGGTGTCACCGTGTTGATCTACGACCAGACCTGTGCCGCCGAGAAGCGTCGTCGTCGTAAGAAGGGCAAGTTTCCTGATCCGGATCAGCGCCTGTTCATCAACGAGGCGGTGTGCGAGGGATGCGGCGATTGCGGCGTGCAGTCCAACTGCTTGTCCGTTGAGCCGCTGGAGACATCGTTGGGGCGCAAGCGCCGCATTGAGCAATCATCGTGCAACAAGGACTACTCGTGTGTAAACGGCTTCTGCCCGAGCTTTGTGACCGTGCGTGGTGCGAAGCTGAAGCAGTCGGCCGGCGCCGCCTTGGACGTCGATGCACTATCCGCGGTGATAGCGCGGCTGCCGCTGCCGGCGACGCCATTGGGCGATGCACCGTATGACATCCTGGTGACCGGCGTGGGCGGCACGGGCGTGGTCACCGCGGGTGCGCTGATCTCGATGGCTGCGCACCTGGAGTGCAAGAGTGCATCCATGCTCAATTTCATGGGGTTTGCGCAAAAAGGTGGCGCGGTGTTGTCGTTCGTGCGGCTTGCCGCGACCGATGCGTTGCTAAACCAAGTGCGTATCGATACGCAGCAGGCCGACTTGCTGCTGGCTTGCGACATGGTCGTTGGCGCGGGCGCCGACGCACTGCAAACGGTCCGGCACGGCCGTACCCGCATCCTCGTCAACACCCATCCTATCCCAACCGCTTCATTTGTCGGTAATCCCGATGCGGACCTTCACGCGCCAGCGTTGCTCGATAAAATGCGCCACGCAGCAGGTGACGAGCGACTCGAGACCTGCGATGCGCAGGCGTTCGCGCAACGATTTCTTGGCGACACGATCGGCTCCAATATCCTGATGCTTGGCTATGCGTGGCAGCGTGGCCTCGTGCCGGTGTCACTCGATGCGCTGCTGCGCGCGATCGAGTTGAACAACGTCGCGGTCAGCGCGAACAAGTTGGCATTCTCGCTCGGTCGGGTGGCCGCCGAAGATGCGGCGGCGCTCGACGCACTTCATGCGCCGCGTGCCGAGGCTTTGGCGCTACCGTTCTCGGTGACGCCCGATGTGGCCACTGACGTGGACGCGGTGATCGCCGATCGCCGGGCTCGGCTGCTCGCCTATGGTGGGACGCGGTACGTCGCGCGCTTTAGCGCGCTGCTCGACAAGGTGCGCGATGCGGAGCGGCGCTTGGCACCCGGCGGCGCGGCAGCCGGGCGCCGCAGCGAACCGTTGACACGCGCGGTGGCGACGACCTTCTTCAAGCTGCTGGCCGTCAAAGACGAATACGAGGTCGCGCGCCTCTATAGCGATGGCACATTCCGGCAGGCGCTGCAGGCGCAATTCGACGGTGTGGCGGGGCGCGATTTCCGTATCGAGTTCAATATGGCGCCCCCGGTACTCGCGCACGCGGCCCCTGGGCGGCGGCCGAAGAAGGTGCGCCTTGGTCAATGGATGTGGCCTGTGCTCGGTGTACTGGCTCGGCTCAAGGGGGTGCGTGGCACGCCGCTGGATCCGTTCGGCAGGACGCTGGAAAGGCGCATGGAGCGGCAACTCGCGTTGGACTATGCGTGCAGCATCGATGCGCTGCTTGGCGCGCTTTCGCCCGATACGTTGTCCGACGCGGTACGGCTGGCCGAAGTCATGCAGCAAGTGCGCGGCTATGGACCGGTCAAGCTCGCCAGCGTGGTGGCAGCCAAGGCCCGCGAGCGCGCGCTCGCGCGGCGGCTTGGCATTGAGCCGGTGACCGGCGTGGCGGTGCGGGCCGCGCTCGAGCAGGCACCCGCGACCGGCGCGTTGCGTGGCATACCGGTGGTGGCGCGCTGATCGGCCAGCCGCAGGCGTAGCTGCTGTCCTAGTGGCGCGTCGACTTGCGGATCGGTTCGTTCGCGCGTTGGTTCGGGGCCTCCCGCACGATGCGGGGCGCTGGGAATGCGTGCGCGGCGCAGACTGGTGAGTAATGCGGTGTGCGGCGGTCGGTGGTGCGGTGGTGCGCGGATGGCGGTGCACGGATGGCGGTGCACGGATGGCGGTGCACGGATGGCGGTGCACGGATGGCGGTGCACGGATGGCGGTGCACGGATGGCGGTGCACGGATGGCGGTGCACGGATGGCGGTGCACGGATGGCGGTGCACGGATGGCGGTGCACGGATGGCGGTGCACGGATGGCGCGGGGCCAGACCCGAACCGTCAGACAGAGGCCCGCCCGTATCGGGTGCCGATGACTGGGCAGGCGTCGAATGGAATGTCATGATGCAGCGTCGGTAAGCACTCGGCTTTCGGAGCATCGTCGGACGGCTAGGCCAGTTCCATGCTTGTCCGGTGACGCTTACCGGCCGCAATGGACACCGCAACGGCGCGCCGTGCCCGGTTTCGCGCGCACTAGTACGGTGCGCGCGAAACCGGGGGCCGTTACGCAAACTATGTATCTTCGGTTCAGATCATTCTGCGCATGCAAATCGTTTTTAATATTTTCATTCTGCTGTTGGCCGTCGCGGTGTCGGGGCTAATTGACCGGTTGGTACGCGTCCCGCTGCCAATGCCACTGATTCAAATCCTCGTCGGCGCGGCGCTTGCCTTTGCGCCGCTGGGTCTGGCGCCGCAGCTGCGGCTGGATCCCGAGATCTTTATGCTGCTGGTCATTCCGCCGCTGCTTTTTGCCGATGGATGGCGGATCCCGAAGCGCGAATTTTTCATGCAACGCCGCGCGATCCTCATGTTGGCGCTGTTCCTGGTGCTTTTCACCGTCGCTGGTCTGGGCTACTTCATCCATTGGATGATCCCGCAGATGCCGCTGCCGGTGGCCTTCGCGCTGGCCGCCGTACTGTCGCCGACCGATGCAGTCGCGCTCAGTGGCATTGCCGGCCCCGGACGCATCCCACCCCACCTGATGCATATTCTCGAAGGCGAGGCGTTGATGAACGACGCGTCAGGGTTGGTCGCGTTCAAGTTCGCGGTCGCCGCGGCGGTCACGGGCGTGTTTTCGCTGCGTGACGCCACGATCGGTTTTGTGCTGATCGCCGCTGGCGGGCTGCTGGTCGGCGCGGCCATTGCATGGGTGGTCAGCTTTGTGTCTAGCCGCCTGTCGCAGTTGCCCGGCGACGGTGACCCGGCGGCCGGCGCACTGATCACGCTACTGATACCGTTTGCCGCGTATTTGTTCGCCGAACACCTGGGATTGTCCGGCATCCTGTCCGCGGTGGCTGCGGGAATGGCAATGAACTATGCGCCAATCGCGCACATGGGTCCGCTGGACATACGGGTGCGTACGCAAAGCGCATGGTCGCTGATCGAATTTGTTTTTAACGGCGTCGTATTTACGCTGCTCGGCATGCAGTTCCCGCACCTGATCGCGCCGGCGTTGATCGACGCGCATCGAAGCGGCGCGGCAGACTTTTGGACGTTGCTCAGCCAGCTCGCTGCAGTGATCGTCGTGCTGTATGCGTTGCGCTTCGTCTGGGTCTGGTTGCTGCGCTGGCTCGCTAGCCGCCGCGCGTCCCGGCAAGGTGTCAAGGGCGCGGTGCCGGGCCTGCGGGTCGTCGCGCTGACAACCGTGGCCGGCGTGCGCGGTGCGATCACGCTGGCCGGCGTGCTGTCATTGCCAATCGCGTTGCCGGACGGCACGCCGCTGCCTGCCCGGGATCTCGCGGTGTTCATTGCGTCGAGCGTGATACTGGCATCGCTCGCCATTGGCCTGATCGGGCTGCCACTGCTCACGAGCGGTGTACGGCGCGGCGTTGATCCGCACGCGCAAGAGGAGCGCGACGCGCGCATGGCAGCCGCCGACGCGGCGATTCGCGCAATCGACGGCGAGTTGACGTCACTGAGCGCCGGCGAGGACACCGCACGCGCAGCGGTTGCCGGCGACGTGGCGGCGCGCCTGTGCGACGCATACCGGCATCGCAAGGCCAGGTTGGGCGAGGAGCAAGCGCAACGGCAGCAGGCGCGACTCACCGAGAGCGTGGAGGTGCAGATGCGGTTTGCCGCGATGCGTGCGGAGCGCATGGCGCTGGTGCGGTTGCGCGGGGCCAATCGGATCAACGACGTGACGCTGAACAAGTTGGTTCGCGAGATCGATCTGTCCGAGACGGCGCTGTCCACGCGCGCCGGTAAGCGACGGCTATGATGGCGGGCGTGAATCACGACAAGCAACGACAAGTAAGCAACAACTAAACAACGTTGGCAGGTAGCGTACCCAGCTGCCGGCGTTCCAACTGCAGTATCGTGTCCACGCCGACGCCCGGCGGCATTTAAACTGTCTTTGAGTACTGCACCGCGATGCTGGAGGTCCCCACATAACGGTCGAACGTCATGCAGATGTTGCGAATCAGCAGCCGGCCGCGCATTGGCACGATGATGCCCTCGTCGTCCACCGACACCAGCCCGTCGGCTTGTAGGGTACGCAAGCGCTCCAGTTCCTGCTCGAAATACGACGAGAAGCGTATGCCGTACGTCGCCTCGATTTGCGCGAAGCGCACGGAGAATGCGCACATCAATTGCCCTATCACATCCCGTCGCAGTTGATCATCGGCGCTTAGCCGCCAGCCGCGAGAAAGCGGCAGCTCGCCGCGCCGCACCCTAGTCTCGTAGCGCTCAACATCCTTTTCGTTTTGCGCGTAGACATCGTTGATGCGGCCAATCGATGACGCGCCGATACCCAATACGTCGCAGTCAGCGTGGGTGCTGTAGCCTTGAAAATTGCGGTGCAGCGTACCGTTGCGTTGCGCGATCGCCAGTTCGTCGTCCGGCCGGGCAAAATGATCCATCCCGATATAGACGTAGCCAGCGTCGCTAAGCCGTTCGATCACTAATTGCAGGATCGCCAGCCGCTGCGCGGGCGATGGCAGCGCGTTCGATTCGATCTGACGCTGCATCTTGAACAGATGCGGCAGGTGGGAATAGGCGAACACCGACAGTCGGTCCGGCGCGAGGTCAATGATGGTGTCGAGCGTGCGTGCATAGCTCAATACCGTCTGGTGCGGCAACCCATAGATTAGATCGACGCTGATCGATTTGTAGCCACTCTCGCGTGCCTGGCGGATCGCGTCGGCTGTCATTTCGCGTGGCTGGATCCGGTTGACTGCCTGCTGCACGAGCGGATCGACATCCTGGACGCCTAGGCTCAGACGATTGAAGCCTAGTTCACGCAGCACCGCGATCGTCGAATCGTCGATCGCGCGAGGATCAATCTCGATGGAATACTCGACGTCGTCCCCATTCGGCGTGAGCGTGAAATGCTCGCCGATCCAGTTCATCAACTGCATGGTCTGAGGCCGGCACAGGAACGTTGGGGTGCCGCCCCCCCAATGCAATTGGCGTATCCGCCGGCCTTGGCCGAACAGCGTCGATTGCAGCGCAAGTTCCTGGCCCAGTGCTTCGACGTAGCTGTCGGCTCGGCTGCGGTTTTTTGTGATGACCTTATTGCAGCCGCAGTAAAAACAAACGGTGTCGCAAAATGGAATATGTACGTACAGCGATAAGTCCCCGCTGTGCGCATTGGACCGTTGGATGGCGCCCTGGTATGCATCGACGTCCAGCGATGAATTGAACAACGCCGCGCTCGGATAGGACGTGTAGCGGGGGCCGTCGAGCGCGTAGCGGCCGATTAATTCGGCATCGAACAGGTCGCGGGTGGTCGTCATACGGTTGATATCCTTGTGCGGGTGCGCTGTGCCTGGCTCCGGAGCCAGGCAGCGGCAGCAAGCTCCGGTCCACATACGAGTATGCCAGTGCCAGCGGTTTGGCCCATTGACAGAAGTCAAATCAAACTGATCTCGACATGATGTGTCCCCATTCTGTGCTGACGGCATGCCCTACCGGAACGTGCGTTGCTAGACAGCGTGGGCGCAACAAGCGCTATGGTCTTCGGCTGCCCTGCGCCTGAAGGGGGGTGGTTACAATGTGATTTTTAGACCGGGGAAAGGGGATGGAGAGTCACCCTGCAAAATGGCTTGTAATGGCAGCATGCTGGGTGTTAGCGCTGGCGGTTACGGGAGGCGTGCGTGCCAACGAGTCGCTGCTGAATGTGTCATATGACGTTACGCGTGAACTCTATGAGGACATCAACGCAAGCTTCGTCGCCAGCTACGCGAAGAGCCCGGGTAACGCCATATCGATCCGGCAGTTGCACGGTGCCTCGACTTCCCAGGCGCTATCCGTGCTATACGGGCGGCAGGCCGATATCGTAACGATGAACTACCCAACGGATATCGATTTGCTCGCTCAGCGTGGGAAGCTGTTGCCTGAAAACTGGCGTACGCGGCTGCCGGATTTAAGCAGCCCTTATTCGACCACGGTGGTGTTCGTTGTACGCAAAGGTAATCCGAAAAAGATTCGGGACTGGGACGACCTCGCGCGGCCGGGTATTCAGGTCATTATGGTGGATCCCAAGACATCGGGTAACGGCCGCTATACCTATCTGGCTGCGTGGGGCTACAAACTGCAACGGGGAAGCAATGACGCTCAAGCGAAGAAATTTGTGAAAGCGATCGTGGCCGATACGCCCACGTTTGATACTGGAGGTCGAGGCGCAACGATGACGTTCACGCAGCAGGGTATCGGCGACGTGCTCGTGACATTCGAGAATGAAGTGGCTTCTGTCATAGGTGGCGAGGGGGGAGAGAACTATGAAGCGGTCTATCCGTCGATAAGCTTGCTTGTGGAGCCGCCGGTTGCCCTAGTGGACAAAGTCGTCGATGAGCGCAGCACGCGTAAGCAAGCCCAAGCGTACCTCAATTACCTATGGTCGCCTGAGGCGCAGCAAATCATCGCCAATCACAATTTTCGACCACGCGACGCGACAATATTAGCTATGCATTCAGCGAAGTTTCCGGAAATTAAGACGTTTACTGTCGAGCAGGTATTCGGTGGCTGGGCTAAAGCCGAGCAAACACATTTTATCGACGGCGGAACGCTTGACGAAATAGCCCCGAAAAAGCGTCGATAGTGGCCGCACAGACACGGCGCGCAGCGTGAATTGCCAAACGCCGTTCAAGCAGGGTGCGGCCGCCTCATATGGCTGTAACTAGGACGAAAGTTACGCGATGCGCAGCCCCAGCCGGGCAAACAGCGTGCGGTCTCTGACCCGCAGCGGGTGGCCCGATTCCAGCAAGGGGTCTGCGTAGAGTACGGCGTTAGCGCCGGCGAAAAAGCATAGCGCCTGCAGCGCATCGTCCATGTGCTCGCGCCCGGCCGACAGGCGGATCTGGGCCGCGGGCATCGTGATGCGCGCGATGGCAATCGTGCGGACGAACTCGAACGGGTCGAGTGCCGTGGCATCGGTCTGCGGCGCGCCCTCCAAGCGCATCAGACCGTTGATCGGCACTGACTCTGGGTAGGGCGCCATGTTCGCCAGTTGGGCGATCAATCCGGCCCTGTCGCGGCGCGACTCGCCCAGCCCGACGATGCCGCCGCAGCACACCGCGATGCCCGCATTGCGCACTCGCTCAAGCGTGTCCAGACGATCCTGATAGGTGCGATTCGAGATGATCTGCCCGTAGAACTCGGGCGAGGTGTCAAGATTGTGGTTGTAGTAGTCCAGGCCCGCATCGCGCAGTGCCTTGGCCTGCTCGTCGTCGAGCATGCCCAGCGTAGCGCAGGTCTCGAGCCCGAGTGCCTTAACGCCGCGGATCATCTCCAGGATCTTATCCAGATGCCGCGCCTTTGGATTGCGCCATGCGGTGCTCATGTAGAATCGGCTCGCGCCGCTTTCCTTGGCCGCGCGGGCCGCGCTGAGCACCTCGTGCAACGATACGAGCGGCGGCGCCTTCAGTCCCGTGCCAGAGTGAGCGGATGAGGGACAGCAGGCGCAGTCTTCGTCGCACCCGGCGTTTCTGATCGACAGCAGCGTCGACAGCTCGATGGCGTTTGGGTCGAAGTGCTTGCGATGGGTTTGCTGCGCGTGCAACAGCAGGTCGCCCAGCGGCAATTCGTACAAGGCAGCGATGTCGCAGGTGCTCCAGCGCATGGTGTGCTGGTCACGCGTGAGATCGGTGGTATTGCTGCGTTCGACCCCCATTGCACTTATGTCGGTCAGCGCACGTGTATCCGAACCGCTCAGGGCAATGGACGCTGGCAAGCCGGTGTGGGCCGCGCCTTGGGTCATAGTCATCGGTCTATCCCCGTTTTTGTCGAATCCGCTCAAATGTGCGCGGATTGATGCACATCGGCCAGTTTCCCACGGGGTACATTCTAGGCGGCGCCGATTGTCGGATTCCGTAAGCAGATTTACCAACGGGGTATGGTTCGCCGCCAAGGCCCCGACTAGCGTGCGCGTCAGTGCCGAAACCGCTCAAGCAATGCGTCGATATCGATGTACGCTGCCGCTTCGTCGGCGCGCTTGCCGTCTAGGCGCGGGATTGTACCGAGCAGCGGCGCGCTGTACTGTCGATCCAGGCGCTGTCGGATCGCCTCAATGTTCTCGGCGGCGAATGCCATGTCCGGATCGATCGCGTTAGCGATCCATCCCGCCAGCACGAGGCCGCGTGCTGCAATCGCCTCGGCACTGAGCAACGCATGGTTGATGCAGCCGAGTCGCAACCCGACGACCAGTACGACCGGCAACGCGAGCGCGAACGCGAGGTCCGACGTATCCAGCATGTCGTCCAGCGGCACGCGGAATCCCCCCGCGCCTTCGACGACGACCACATCGGCGAGCTGTTCGGCATCGTGATGGCAGGCGACGATATGCGCGATGTCCAGTTGCACGCCTTCGCGTGCGGCCACAATATGCGGGGCGGCCGGCTCGCGCAGCAGATAGGGCGTGGACACGTGCGGCGGCAGCGTGACATTGGATGCATCGCGCAGCAGGTCCGCATCTTCGTTATGCCAGATCCCGTTGTGCAGCTGCGCGCCAGCGGCGATCGGCTTGAGGGCCGCGGCGCGCAGTTCCCGCGCGCAAAAGCCGCGCAATAATGCACACGACACGAACGTCTTGCCAATTTCCGTGTCGGTGCCGGTGACGAATAGTGAAAGCGCTTTCATCGTAGTGGTTCCTGGAATCCCTAATCCCGTACCGTGGCACGGATCTTAGTCAACGTCGGACGAGCCGCGCGTGGGCACGATGGCCGGGCTCACAGTATCACGCCGCCGGTGGCGGCCGGGCTGGCATCGTGCTCGCGCCCGCCCAGTTCGGCAAGCACCCTCTCTAGTGTCGCGCGTAGCCGCGTGGCGAGCAGCATCTGTTCGTCATCGTTCAATATATAAGGCGGCATCAGGTAGACGGTGGTGCCGATTGGGCGCAGCAGCAGCTCGTTGGCGAGCGCGCATTCGAAGAAGCGCCGCGAGAAGCGGCGGGCGGACTCGGCCGGCAACGATACGTCGAACGCGAACAGCGTGCCGCACCGGCGCAGGTGTTGTACGTACGGATGCTCACGCAGTGGCTCGAGCAACGCGCCCAGTGCGTCTGATCTCACGCGGTTGCGTGCCAGTACGTCGTGTGCGTCGAACAATTCGAGCGTGGCCAGACCCGCACGGCAGGCGAGTGGGTTGCCGGTGTACGAGTGCGAGTGCAGGAAGCCGCGCGTGGTGTCGTCATCGTAGAACGCCGCGTATATCGCATCGCGCGTGAGCACGATGGACAGCGGTAGGTAGCCGCCGCTGATGCCCTTGGACAGGCACAGGAAATCCGGCCATACGCACGCCTGCTCGCAGGCGAAGAAGGTCCCGGTGCGCGCGCAGCCTACCGCGATCTCGTCGGCAATCCAATGTACGTGATATTCGTCGCACAGCGCGCGCAGTCCGGCCAGATACGACGGATCGTGCATCGCGAAGCCGGTGGCGCACTGCACCAGCGGCTCGACGATCAACGCCGCGATCTGTTCGCCGCGCTCAACGAACAGCCGTTTGACATCGGCCAACGCGCGCGCTGCCATGTCCGCTGCCTGTTCGCCGGCACGGGCTTGGCGCGCGTCCGGCGACGCGACCACGTGCGCGGTGCGAATCAATGGATCGTACGCGTCCTTAAACAGCGCCACGTCGGTCACGCCCAGTGCGCCGATTGTCTCGCCGTGATAGCTGTTGGCGACGCAGACGAACTCGCGTTTCCGACTGCGGCCACTGTTGCGCCAGAAGTGAAAGCTCATTTTCAGCGCAATCTCCACGGCCGATGCCCCATCGGAAGCGAAGAACGCATGGCCGAGCACGTGGCCGGTCAGGATCGACAGGCGCTCGGCCAACTCGACCGCCGGCTCATGCGTGCAGCCGGCGAGCATCGCATGCTCGAGCGTGTCCAGTTGCGCCTTCAATGCGCCGTTGATATGCGGGTTGGCGTGACCGAACAGGTTGACCCACCACGAACTGATTGCATCGAGGTAGCGTTTACCGTCGTGATCGTAGAGCCATGCCCCGGCGCCGCGCGCCACGGCGATCAATGGCAACTGCTCATGGTGCTTCATTTGCGTGCAGGGATGCCACACTGCGCGCAGGCTGCGGGAAATCAGATCAGATGAATTGTTCTTCAAAGCCTACAGTCATACGAATTACCCGGCGCCAGTCAACGGCCCGACCAGACGACGACGTGGTCTACCGCGTACAGCTGGCACGGATCGCGGCTGTGTTTCTGGCAATTGTCCAGCGCGACTGATACGGGATTGCCGCCCCCTTCGGCCCACGACCACGCACCGCTGTCGGATACCGCAAATGCGCGGCTCGGGTATTGTTTCAGAAATGTCGCATAGCCCTCGCGGCCGCTGCCGTTTAGGGATGGAACTGCCTCGATCGCGTCGATCAAGGCATAGTCGGTTGGCTGCGCAGCAGGCGCGTCCTCGACGCGATAGCGCACGGCGGTGGGCATGCCGATCTGGCCACCAGAGCGCAACCCCCGCCGCGATCCTCGACGCTCCAGTGTGCATTGTCCTTGTAGAAGCTGAAATTCACAAGCTCTGCATGCGTGCCACCGGCCACGTCAGCGCTGTACCTCTGCGCCACCCGCTGCGGTGACCAGAACGCGTCGTTTTCGCCGTAGAACCACAGCGACGGCAGCCGCACCTTGCCGCCATACGTGGCGAACGCGTGCGTCAGATTGTGCTGCCAGCCGCTGCATGCGCGCCATTGCGCGTCTCTCAAGTTCCCGCGACGGATCGGATGCTGACCCGCCTACGATAGGTTAACCTCTGAACATCGCAGGTGCCCCGCACGGATGCCGCAATCAGCTACCCTGAAGCAGGCCAATTCGGCGCTTCGCCCGTTTCTGCCCACATCAGATGCGGCGGCGTCGCACAATCGCGGCAGGTGGCACGCGGGCCAGTGACGCGATAGGAGGGCAGGATCGGCTGCATCGGCAAATCGGCAGATCTTCAAGTTTAAGCAATTAAAAACGCCGGTGGTGATCAATCGAGCATGTCGCCGTCGACGTAGCGCCACCGTCCGTCGTCACCGCGGCAAAACCGGCTCAGCTCGTGCAGCCGCTGTGCGCGCCCGCCGCCTGCGCCGGCGCTCCGATAGCGCGCGATAAACTCGACCCGGCTGTGCGTATCATCGTCGCTGACGTGTTGCTTGACCGTCAAGCCGAGCCAGCGGGTCAGCGTATCGGCGTCGCAGCCGAGATCCGGTGGACAGGTGGACGGATCCCACGTCTGGCGCAAGTAGTCGAACGCGTGCAGCGTATAGGCGGTATAGCGCGAGCGCATCAACTCGAGCGCCGAAGGTGCCGCTTCGCCGCCTTCAATGAAGCGCGCGCAGCAGCGGCCATAACGTGCCGGGCGGCCTTGCTGCACTGCGCCGCAGGGGCACGGCGCCTCGGGCGGCAAGTGCAGACGTGCCGTGTACTGCGCGCGGGGCGTGTGTGGTGCGCCGTTCAAAATAGCTCGATCCCCATCGTGGTGGCTGCGCCGCCGCCGATGCACAGGCTTGCGACACCCCGCTTCAGCCCGCGCTGGCGCAACGCACCGATCAGGGTCACGATGATGCACGCACCCGAGGCACCAAGCGGATGGCTCAGCACGCAGGCGCCGCCATGCACGTTGACCTTTTCGTGGGGTAAGCGGTGTTTCTTCAGCGTGACCATGGTGACGATTGTGAACATCGCGGCGCGCATGCCGGAACCGCACAGCTTGTTGACCGTCGTGCAGCCGGTGGATAGCGGCTGCCCTGCGCCCCAAGCCGCCTGGCGCGTCGGCGTCTGGCCAAGTCCGGCGGGCAGCACGCACCCCATCACAACCTCGTCCACCTGTGCGGGCTCCAGGTGCGCCCGCGTGGCAGCGCGGCGTTGATCGCCGCAGCGCCGCGCTGCGGGCAGGCCAGCGACGCGAAATCGCTTTGGAAGCTGGCAATCGGCGTACGGGCGACGCTGGCAATCACGATCGGATCGCGTTCGATGGAGTCGGTCATCAGGGTGTCTTCTGGCTCAAATCGAGTGTTCCTTGGTTGGATTCAGCGCGTGACGCCGGCAGCGGGTTCGCCTGGGTGGACGTGGCCGACGGCTGCCGCCAGGCGCGCTGCATCGTCGGCGAGCACGTCGTTGGGATGAGACGGCGGCACCGCATCGGCTGGACGGTTGCGCTTCAGCGCATCTACGCACCGCGCATAGGTTGCGTCCAGCGCGTCCGGCTCGCCGATCGTCATGCCGAGGTTGCGCATCTTGCCGTCGTGCACGCCATACACCCAGCCATGCACGGTGAGCTGCTGACCCCGTTTCCACGCATCGCTCACGATCGTCGTGCGGCACACGTTGACCACCTGCTCAATCGTGTTGAGTTCGACGAGCCGGTGGTGCCGCGCCTGACCCAGCGGCCATTCGGCAAGCAGCGCCGCGTGCTTACCGTGCACGTCCTGGATGTGGTGCAGCCAGTTGTCGGCCAATCCGACGCGCGTGCCGAACAACGCGGCGCGCACGCCAGAGCAGCCATAGTGGCCAACCACCATGATGTGTTTAACCTTGAGCAACTCGACGGCGAACTGGATCACCGACAGGCAGTTCAGGTCCGAGTGCACGACCACGTTGGCAATGTTCCGGTGCACGAACACTTCACCGGGCGGCAAGCCGATGATTTGGTTGGCGGGCACGCGCGAGTCGGAGCAGCCGATCCACAGGTACTCCGGATTCTGTTGCTCGGCTAGTCTCGCGAAGTACTGGGGGTCTTCACCGAGCTTGCGCTCGACCCACAGCCGGTTGTTCTCGAATAGGTGCGCAAGCGGTTCGGATGCGGGAGAGGACGGTTTTTGATCCATGGTCATCGTTTCGTTTGTTGGTCGTGCTTCGTGCATTGCTCGTTGGTCAGGTCTCATGCAACGGCGGCGCGTGGTGTGTGTTGACCAATGGCTTCACGACGCATGCGGGGCCGCCGCGAAGCATTCGGGGTAACGCACGCAAAATTGCTCGTTGCGTTCATAGGGAAAGAAATCGTTAACATGCCAGCCAGCAACTGCTCTTTTGTCGACTGCCACAACGCCAGGTTGAAGACATCCGGGTGGTGACGCAGGAGTGCGGCGCGCACGCGCGGGTCACCGAGCAGGAACGTGCCGTAGGTCTTCGGGAAGATATCGTGCGGGCCGATTGCGTACCGGGGCCCGCCTGACATCCCCGACATCCCACCCTCATCATGACGCGGTGGTGGCACGCGGCACATATTGCAGTCCGTCAGGTATTCGATCTCGTCGTAATTGTAAAAGACGACGGGGCCGTGACGCGTCATGTTGAAGTTTTTACCTTCCGAATACTCGAGCGAGTCGGCCCTCTCGCCGACGATGTAGGCTGCCTGATTGCGGAAGAACAGCGACGACAGGACGTGGATCGGGAAATTGAACGTCGTATCGAACTCGCCAAATGCGTCGCGGATCGGGCGCATCACGCAGTCCACGTCGCGTGGCGGATCCTCGAGCGGCACATCGAAGTGGACATTCATGACGATGCGCTGCACTCGCGCCCTCACGGCTCGGCGACAGCAGGCACTGGTCCTCGTAGAAACGGATCGCCCGCGGCGTCACATTGAATTTACGGGCTAATTCAGTCATGGTGTAGTGCGTCGGCGTGTCGGCGGCAACATGGATACAATGCACGTTTACGTTATCGTCAACCTTGCCGGAACGCCACGACTGCAAACACGATTGCCGGAACGTAACGACTACAAACCCGACTCCCATGAACGCGCTCGAACATCAGCTGGACTACGTTTTCGCCGATACCCTGCCGGCTGACGGCAGCGTGCACGAAGTCGCGCCCGGCGTGCTGTGGATCCGCATGCCGCTGCCCTTCAAGCTCGACCACATTAACTTGTGGCTGCTGCGCGACCAATTGGGCGCGCAGCCCGGCTGGACGATCATCGATGCCGGGATCGCGAGCGACACGATCAAGGCCCATTGGGAGCGGATCTTCGACGATGTGCTGGGCGGCTTGCCGGTGCTGCGCGTGCTGGTCACCCACTTTCACCCGGACCATTTGGGCTTGGCGCACTGGCTGTGCGGGGGTGGCGAACGCGGCCGCTGGCGCGCCCCGCTGTGGATGACGCTGGGTGAATACCTGATGGGCCGTCTATTGTCGTCGGCCAAGGAAGGGGATTCAAACGCCGGCGGCGAGGCGGCTGCGCGGTTTTTCGCGAGCCATGGCCTGAATGATCCGCTGTCGATCGAAAAGATCCGGGTACGCAAGGGGTATTACCACGCGCTGGTCCCGCAGGTGCCCGCGTCGTACGTGCGGATGCAGGAGGGGGATACGGTGACGATCGGTTCGCGGCGCTGGCGCGTCATTACCGGGTTTGGTCATTCGACTGAGCATGGCGCGCTGTATTGCGACGCGGATCGCCTGTTGATTTCCGGGGATATGGTGTTGCCGCGGATTTCGACGAATGTATCGGTATTTGAGATCGAGCCGGGCGGCAACCCGCTGGCGCAGTACCTGGGTTCGCTCGGTCGCTATCACGAATTGCCCGATGATACGCTCGTGCTGCCGTCGCACGGCAAGCCGTTTCGCGGCTTGCACACGCGCATTGCGCAGTTGCGTGAGCATCACGCGGCGCGGCTGAACGAGGTGCGCGAAGCGTGCGCGCGGCAGTCGCACAGTGCAGCCGACATCGTGCCGCTGATGTTCAAGCGGCCGCTGGACCTACATCAGATGACGTTCGCGATGGGTGAGGCGCTCGCGCACCTGCACTGGCTGTGGCATGCCGGCGAGATTAACCGCGTCGAGTGCGACGGCGTGATCCGCTTTTCGTCGTACGCTGGTTAGTGTGCCGTCGACAAGCCGGGCCGTGTGCTCAGCAGATCAGTTGGATAGACGACGACGCTAGCGGGGGCCATGCGGATTATGGGCATTGCGTTCAACCGTCGACTATAAGCGATAAAGCTGTCTGAAACGGGAGTACAGCAGCGTGTATTGGCGTACCTTCCTCGTTGCTCAACGTGACCCATGCAGCGATATCTGACACCACTGATACATCATCACGCCTTTACCGATCCCAGCGCGATAAGGCACGCACGTCGCTGGGTGGAGCACGAAACCGTTGCGCTCAAATATCGGCAGTGCCTGCTCAACGTTGGCTCGGTTCTCAGCAAGAATGTCCCTGACGTCATCGGCACGCAGACCCAGTTCGCACTGTCTCCCGTGGTCAGCTGACGGCACCACCGCGGCGTGCAAGCGCAGTCGTTCCACGGCCGAATGCAGTAGCTTACAGCCGCGCTCGCTGCCGGTGAGACCGATACGTTTGACGATGTGGTCTATTCGCGCGACATTGTCGATTCGCCAATTATATTCACCGTCGACAATTGCGTAGAGGGAGCCACCACGCTGCGCCGCGATGGCACGCATGCGCTCGTTAAACACGGGTGTGCCCGGAAAGCTGCTATCAATCTGCGTGAACGCAACCTGGTCCGAGAACAGCGTCGCGAGCCATGCCCATGCACGAGCATGCGTTGTCGCGAGCACCACGGTAGTACGCTCAGGTTGTTCGATAGTTGGCACCTCGGCATGATAGAGCGGGTCTGCCCATCGCTCGTGCCCCCACGTACGGGCGCCGCCAGCTACCACGACTAAGGTTGCGACACTGAGCAGCACGGTCGCCGCACGTACAGCATGACGATACGGCAATAATCGGTGCAGCAGGATCCATATGACCAGTGGCGTCAACACCTCTACCACAACCAAGTATCGATAGATGCTAAACAGCTGCATCCATACTACGTATCCCATTGCAACAAACAGCACGATAAACCGTGCGCGTGGCACCAGTGCCGCAGTCGTCCCCCGTATGGGCCGCCGTATCGCTGCCGTCACGATCCAACACCAAAACAGCAGGTAGGTCATCGGCCAAATGATCTGCCTAATCGGCGTCTCACCGACCCGCCGTGAATTTTCGGTAAAAATGAACGGCCACAACACCGTTTCCAGCCAGTCACGTGGCCGCCATCTTGTGTCGCCCATCACATCGGGTGTAGCGAGTGGATTTGGAAATAAAACGCCGAATTGCGGGTACAGCGGATTGCCGAACGTCTGCCACATCTGCAGCATCCAATAACCGCCGGTCGTCGCCAAGCCAAACAGCACACCGATGCCAAACAGCACCGCAATGCGCAGCTTCACACTGACACGGCCCGGATAGCTAAGCAATGCCGCACACATTGCGACCGCGTAGACAGCGTTGGTCAGTTTCAGCCCGACACCGAGCCCGACCACCATGCCGCTGCCGAGCACCAT
The DNA here is from genome assembly GCF_037389205.1 of Mycetohabitans sp. B46. NCBI lineage: Bacteria > Pseudomonadati > Pseudomonadota > Betaproteobacteria > Burkholderiales > Burkholderiaceae > Mycetohabitans > Mycetohabitans sp. B46. The sequence goes on along the minus strand of NZ_JADBGL010000001.1, from coordinate 343,376 downwards.
GGCGACTGTGCGTATTGACCATTGCCCAAGTTGTTCCCACGCCGTCAACAGCGCCAACAGGCCTGCGAGGGCGAACATCGCGGTCGTATCGTCGCCCATTGAATTGCCAAGTCCGGACAGGAAATTTGCGGTCAGGCAACCCGCTAGCGCAAGTAGCAGCGGTACACGGTAGCGATCAGTGTCCGGCAGTAATGGCAGCGCCCGTTGCACGATTGCCAGAATGAGAACAAAATTCAAGCCATGCAACACGCCCATGGCAAAGCCGACTAACCGCGACGGCAAATGCGTATTGGCCAAATAGAATGGCACGTCGAGCAGCGGATTAAAGTAGGATTGGAGGCCAGCCGGTGCGAGATCAGTCTGTAGCTTGCCGTGCAGCCAAGCGAACGCGTTGTATAAGTGATAGTTGTACAGATCCCAATTCGCGTCCGCGCCCAGCCACAGTGAATACAAGCCGAACAGGCACGGTACCCATACCCTTGCGAGCGTAAGTGCACGCGGTGTATTCAAATCGATTGTCCCCAGTCGTGCACGCAGTGCTCCACAACAAAAACCTGTTCCGCTTTTGCTTTTTTTCATTATTAACTCTTACGACAGAAAACCCACCAGCGGGCGGAAGCAAAATTTACCGCAAGGCCAGCGAGCGAGCCAGCCGCTACTCCGACATAAGGTACAAAGACGCGCGGCGGCAAATTCAGGATCACCGCGCTGTACGCGGCGTAGTTCACGCACCCGCCGGCGAGCATCGCGGTGAGGTACCGCCACCATTCGCGCCACACGGATCCGCACCGCTTATCTGAGAACGTGAATTGCCGGTTCAACTGCCAGGTAACCCAGACGGCCATGAGAAACGACGCCGCCCGTCCAGTGAAGTAGCCGAGCCCGATCCACAGCATGAGCCATAGCATGCTGGCGTCGACAATGAATCCCGCTATGCCGGCGATCGCGAAACGAAGGAATGGCGAACGCACGTTAGCTTTGTTTTGCCGCGGGCCGTGGTGCATCCACCGACAAGTAGGCAAACCGCTTTGCCTCGATGCGCCCGCGCGTCACGGTGTCCAGTATGATGCCGCAGGCTAGCAGGATCGCGCCAAGCAGCATCAGTGCCGCGCACAGCACAGCGGTTGGCAATCGAGGCACAAATCCGGTATGCAAATAGTCGTCAAAGACGGGAAGTGCAAGCAGTAACGACGACAGTGCACACACGAAGAAGCCCGTCGAAAAAAACAGCAGTGGTTTCTCCGCTTTAAACAGCCGAACGATCATCATTAGGATTCGCCAACCGTCGGTCCAGGTGTTAAGCTTACTTGCAGATCCTTGCGGTCGCACGCCATAGGCAGTCGGAATCTCGGCGACGGGCATGCGCAGTTCCAGTGCATGCACTGTGAACTCGGTTTCAATCTCAAAACCGCTCGCATGGGCCGGAAAAGATTTCACAAAACGGCGTGAGAATGCGCGGTACCCGGACAGCATATCGGTAAACGTACGGCCAAACAGCGTCGCCACGCATTGCGTCAAGATCTGGTTGCCAAAGCGATGGCCTCGCCGATATGCGTTGCGCTCTCCCGTAACACGGGTGCCGACGACCATGTCCAGCCCGTCAGTCACGAGCTTTTGCACAAGTCGTGACGCCTCATTTGCATCATAGGTACCGTCCCCATCGACAAGCACGTAGATGTCCGCGTCGATGTCGGCGAACATGCGCCGGATCACATTCCCCTTGCCCCGGTAAAGCACCGTGCGTACCTGTGCACCGGCTGCTCGTGCGTGCCGCATGGTATCGTCATTCGAATCGTTGTCGAATACATAGATCTCCGCATGCGGCAACGCGCGTCTAAAATCTCGCACGACCGTGTCGATTGTGGCTGCTTCGTTATAGCATGGCACCAGCACCGCGACGCGCTGGTTCGCGAACTGCGTGTCAGCTGGCAAGGTGGCGTTTTGCATGTCTGCCGACTGTGCGCTGGAAAAATGATGCATATCCTGCCAGTTCATTCAATGAAAGGCGATTATAAGACTCACCCATGCGGCCGTGTTTATCCGAGGCCGCCAAAGGTGCCTAGTCGACCGTCACATCTGAGTATTCTTGCCGGCCAAATGGGCTGACGTGGTAGCCCCAGACATTGCTGCGCGTGATTGCGGCCGCGCTCGGATAGACAAGCGGAATCCACAAGGCTTTGTCATGGATGATCTTTTGCGCGGCCGTGTACGCTTTTGCTCGGGTAGTTTGGTCAGCCGTGGTCCTACCGTCGGCGAGCAACTTATCGAGCTGGGGGTCGCAGTAGCGCGCGAAGTTGATGCCTGATTTCACCGATGCGCATGAGAACTGCGGCGTCAGAAAGTTGTCTGGATCACCGTTATCGCCGGACCAGCCCATGAAAAGCAGGTCATGCTGCCCTTGCTTCGCATCCTTGATTAGTTGCCCCCATTCGATGACCTTGACCTGCGCCTTTACGCCGATCCGAGCGAGGTCCGCTTGCAACAGTTCGGCGCCGGCCTTCGGATTAGGATTCAACACGCTGCCGCTTGGCCGCACCCAAATCGATGTCTCGAAGCCGTTCGGATAACCGGCGTCGGCCAGCAGCTTTTTCGCCTGTTCGATGCTGTACGGGTACGGTTTGACCGCCTTGCTATAGCTCCATGTATTCGGCGGGTACGGATTGACAGCTGCCACTGCAGTGTTGCCGAATACCGTCTTAATGTATGTCTGCCGGTCGAACGCGATGTTCAATGCTTGCCGGACCTTGTCATTGTCCAGCGGCTTATGCTGCGTGTTCAATGCGACAAACGCGGTCATGAACGCCGGCGTTTGCACGACCTTCAGCGACTTGTCGCTCCTGGCTGCCAGGACATCCTGCGGCTTGGGCGACAGCGCAATCTGGCATTCGCCTGACTTGATCTTTTGCGCGCGTACTGCTGCATCGGGCGTGATGGCATAGATCAGCCGGTCGATCTTCGGTTTACGGCCCCAATAAGTTGGGTTGACATCGTAGCGGATCACCGCATCCTTCGTGTAGCTTTTCAGCACGAACGGACCGGTGCCAACCGGCTTCGCATTGATGTCGGCTTGTCTGCCCGCCTTTTCCAACTGGCTCGCGTACTCTGCCGAGTAGATTGACGCGAACGGCATCGTCAAGATCGACACAAACGCCGCGTTAGGCTCGGACAGTTCAAACTTCACCGTTAAGTCGTCCACTTTAGTGACCGATTTAATCAGCTTCGGCAGGTTCATCGACTGCGCATGCGGAAAGCCGCCGCTGCCTGCAATCTTGTGCCACGGATGATTCGGATCGAGCATCCGATTAAACGTGAACAACACGTCGTCGGCGTTCAGTGCGCGGGACGGCTTGAATTCTTCCGTAGTCTGGAACGATACGTTGGGGCGCAGGTGGAACGTGACGGCGAGCCCGTCCGGACTGACCTCCCATCGGTCGGCGAGCGACGGCGCGAGCTTGCCGGCCGCCTCGTCGTAGCGCACCAATTGATTGAAGACAACGTCGCCAGATGCGTTGGAGGTGGTCAGTGAGTTGTACTGCACGATGTCGAAGCCGTCCGGACTGGCCTCGGTGCACACGGTCAACGGCTTGGCCTGCAACCAGGTGGGCGCGGTTAGCAGCATGGTCGCCACGCCAAGCCACGCAGCTGCGCCGCGCGGTCCACGGGGAGCCTTAACGGGGTGTTTCACATGCATACGATCTCCCAAAGCTTGTTCTTCACGGTTCCTGATGGTGGCCTCAACTGCCCGGTGGCGGGGCCGAATCCGGCTATTCTGATACGTTTTTCGCCACCGTGCCGTCTGTCGCGTCGCTTTATCGCGCGGCGCGGGGCTTGCGCGGCGCCCGCTCGAGGGCAAAATCGTAAAGCCAGCGCGGCAGCACGTGCAGCAGCGCGGCAGCCACGCGCATGGGTCGCGGGAAGATGGCGAAACGTTTCTTGGCGGCGATGGCCGCCGCCGCGTTAGCGGCGAACCGGTCGGGATCCATCAAAAACGGCATCGGGTAGGGATTACCGTCGGTCATCGGCGTGCGGATGTAGCCGGGTGCGATCGTGACGACTGCCACGCCGGCGGGACGCATCTCGACCCGCAGCGCTTCTAGGTACTTTAGCGCGGCCGCCTTGGATGCACTGTAGGCGCCTGCGCCGGGTAAACCGCGCACGCCCGCCACGCTGGCAATGCCCACCAGCGTCCCGCGCCGGGCGGAGACCATCGCGGCGGCGAAGGGTTCGAAGGTCGCGACCATGCCAAAGTAGTTGGTGTCCATGATCGCGCGGAACGCCGGCAGGTCACCGTGGCCGGTGACGGCGCCGGCGCTGATGCCGGCGTTCGCGATCACGATATCCGGCAGGCCGTAGCGGTCGATGAATTGCTGTGCCGCGAGCGCCAGCGCGGCGGCATCGCGTACGTCTGCTACATGGATCGACACGCTCGCCTGCGGGAAGCGGCTGCGGCATGACTCGGCAAAGTCGGTCAAGACCTCGCCACGGCGTGCGACCAGCCCCAGGCTTGCCCCCGCTCGCGCGTAGTGGCGTGCAAACGCGAGCCCGATGCCGCTCGACGCACCGGTGATAAAGACTTTTAATGGCGCGGCTTCGCTCATTGCAGCATGGCGTGGCGGGGGATTCCACATATCCGCTACATCTTCTTCGCGGCCACTTGCCCGACCAGGTAGTCAAGCACTTGAATGGTACCTTCCAGGCTGTTGGTCGCCGCCGGGCCGGTCTCGTATTTGCCTTGCACGATGACGCTCGGTACGCCGTCGATCTTGTAGTCTTGCGCCATCTGCGACACGCGCTTCAGTTCGCTCGCGACGGTGAATGAATTGTACGCATCGAGGTACTTTTTCTTGTCCACGCCTTGCTTGGCAAGGAAGTTCGCTTGTGCATCCGGCGTCAGCAGGTAGTTCCGCTTGATATGGATCTCGTCAAAGATCACTGGTGCAAGTTTCTCGCTCAGGCCGAGCACGTCCAGCGCGAGCAGCATTTTCGAATGTGGAACGAACTGGTCGCGAAACGCAACCGGCACGCGCCGAAACACGATGTTTGCCCCTTGTTTGGCCTTCCACTTTTCAAGGTACGGATCGAACTCGCTGCAATGCGGGCAGCCGTACCACATGAATTCGGTTACTTCGACCTTGCCGGCCGGAGCCTTTACCGGCTGGGCTGGCGTGAGCACCGTATAGTCCTTGCCGGCGACCGGCGCGGACGGTGACGCTTGGGCGAACGGGGCTGTGCCGAGGGCGACAGCGACGGCGAGCAGGGCAGCGCTGAGGGTTTTCTTCATGGTGGACCGTGGCAAAAGCGTGGCAAGGAAAAAGCGGCACGAAACCTATTCAGACGGGTACGGATGCCGCCGGTTCAAGAGTGTGCGCCACGTGCGGTGCGCGCGTGGCGCGGGACACAAGGCTATGGCTTCGTAAAGCGGATCACGGCGGTGTCGACGCCGGCATCGGACAGCCGCTGCCGGACGCTGTTCATGTCCTCAAAGCGCGAGAACGGGCCGATGCGCACGCGGTAGTACACGACCCCACCGGCGTCGCGCTGCGTGACCTTGGACTCGAATCCCTGCAGTGCCAGCCGTGCGCGCTGCTGCTCCGCATCCTGTTCCGTGCGGTACGCGCCGACCTGCAGGAAATAGCCGGTGTTGACCTCGCCCGCGCCCGGCCTTTGCGGGGCGGCCAGCGTGCCGGTGCCTGGCTTGGCTGATGCGGGAGTAGACGCGCTGGCGCTGCCGCCGGACGGCGCGGAATGGGGCGCCAGCGTCGCGGACGGGCTCCAGGGCGTCGCGGGCGTGGCGCTGGCCGGGGACGGGACCTCGATGATCTGCGGCTCTTCCAGCACGCCCGTGGACTGCGATTGCTGCGAGCTTTGGCCTGGTGCCGTGTTCGGCGGCGGCTGGGTGGCCGACGGCGGCACCGGCTGACCGGGCGACTTGCCGGCCAGCGCCCGGTTCGGATCAAACGTCGTGCCGTTGCCTGCCGTGTCGGACATTGTCGCAGGTGCGTTGCCCTTGGACACGAATGGCGTTGGCGCTCCCCTGATGTACAGCGCCACCACGATCGCGACCGCCAGCCCGACGATCAATCCCAATACGATACCGAGAAACGTCCCTCCACGTTGCTTTGAATTCGGCGAGGAAGATCGTCGTGCTTTTGCCATCGTGTTTGATTACCTGTATCTCTGTGAAACCGCGCGGATGAAACCGTGGATGCCATGCCGCCGTCGCGCCCACGTCATCCGTGACCGGGAAGCGCCGATTATACGGTCCCCGCGCCGCATTCCGCTTCCTACATCTTCACGGGCGCCGACACCCCGATCGTCGCGAGCCCATTGGCCAGCACCTGGCGCGTCGCGGCCAGCAGTGCCGCGCGGGCCAGGCGCTCGCGCGCATCGTCCACGAGCACTCGCTCGGCGCGGTCGTTGTAGAACGAATGGAACTCGCCCGCCAGGTCGCGCAGATAGAATGCGACCGCATGAGGGGCCAGTTCGTTTGCTGCGTGCTCCAGCATCTGCGGATATTCCGCCAGTTTTTGCAGCAGCGCCTTGGACCGCTCGGTGCCGAGCGGCGCCAAGTCGACCTGCGACCAGTCCTCGGGATCGTGCGCATAGCGTGCGCGCCACTCCGATAGCACCGAGCAGATCCGCGCATGCGCATATTGCACATAATAGACCGGATTCTCGTCGTTTTGCTTCAGCGCAAGGTCGATGTCGAATGTGAATTCGGTATCGGCCTTGCGCGAGATCAGGAAGAAGCGGACCGCATCGCGGCCCTTGCGCAGCATGTCGCTGTCCAGTTGCTGAGGGCTCAGCGAGGCGGCGGACTCGTCCGGATTGCCGCCGCCGGACCATACAATCAGGTCTCGCACCGTCACGTAGCTGCCCGCTCGCTTGGAGATCTTGATCTCGTGGCCGTCGCGCATCACGGTGACCATCTTGTGCAGCACGTATTCTGGATAGCCGCTCGGCATGCCGATGGCCAACGCCTGCAGACCAGCGCGCACGCGCGCGATCGTGCCATGGTGATCCGAGCCCTGCACGTTGATCACTTTCGTGAAGCCGCGCTCCCACTTGGTGACGTGATAGGCGATGTCCGGCACGAAGTAGGTGTAGGTGCCGTCCTGCTTGCGCATCACCCGGTCTTTGTCGTCGCCATAGTCGGTGGTGCGCAGCCACAGCGCGCCATCGTTCTCGTACGTCTTGCCGGCGGCCACCAGCGCCTGGACTGCGCGCTCGACGCGGCCTTCGTCATACAGTGACGACTCCAGGTAGTATTGGTCGAACTTGACGCCGAAGGCCTTCAAGTCGATGTCCTGCTCACGGCGCAGGTAAGTCACGGCGAAGCGCCGGATTGCATCGAGATTGTCGACGTCACCGGCTCCTGTCACGGGCGCGCCATCGCTGGCCGACACCGTTTCGCCGGCCAAGTAGTCGCGCGCGATGTCCGCGATGTAGTCGCCGTTGTAGGCCGCTTCCGGCCACTGCGCATCGCCCGGCTTGAAGCCGCGTGCCCGCGCCTGCACCGATAGCGCAAGCGTGTTGATCTGCACGCCGGCGTCGTTGTAGTAGAACTCGCGGTGCACGGCCCAACCCTGTGTTTGCATCAGTGCGCCGAGGGCGTCGCCCAACGCCGCCTGCCGGCCGTGGCCCACGTGCAGCGGCCCGGTCGGATTGGCCGACACGAACTCGATCAGCACCTGCTTGCCATGGCCGCCGCGCCCCGGCGGCGCGAAGCCGAAGCGCTCGCGCTCTGCTAGTACCGCGTGCACGGTCTGCTGTTTCGCGGCGTCGGTCAGCCGCAGGTTCACAAAACCCGGGCCGGCGACTTCCGCGCCGGCAATCAGCCCGGCCGCGCGTGGGTGCGCGAGGGTGGCCTCGGCCAGTTGTTGCGCCAGCACGCGCGGGTTCGCGCGCAGCGGCTTGGCCAGTTGCATCGCCAGATTCGACGCGACATCGCCATGTGCGGCGAGCTTAGGCCGGTCCAGCGCGATGGTCGGCTGCACGAATGCTGCATCGCTGGCTGCCGGCGACGCCTGGACGACTCCGGCGACGGCATCTGCTAGGATCGATTCGATGATGTGTTTCTGTGCGGGCAGCATGGAATGACGGCAGTTATCGGAACAGGCACGGGCGCGGCGACCCATTGGCCGCTTGCCCCGCGAACACGCACAAAGCGGGAATGATGGATTTTAGCAGGTGCTAAACTGTCGAATACAGTCCAGGTCGGTGTGGTGCGCATGCGGCGCCAGCGACGCTGGCGCGACCGGACCGACGAAGCGAACAAGGAGCCGCCATGCTGATCACGTTCAAGTCTCGGGCCACCGTGGAGGTGACGATGCTCGAAAACCTCGCGCAATTCCTGCTGGCGATCATCGGCAAGCGCCTCGGGCAGCGTGGCGTCATCGCGCATGACGAGTTGCAGCCGGCGATCGCCAAGCTCGAGGCGGCTATTGCGCAGGACAAGCAGCGCTGTGCCGAGCACGATGGCCATGCCGATGAAGGGGATCATGAGGCGCACGAGATGCCGATCGGCTTGGCACAGCGAGCCTATCCGTTTCTCGACATGCTGCGGCAGGCACACAAGGCGAACGCGGACGTGATTTGGGGCGTTTGAGCGCGCCAATTGCCCGAGCAATGCGGGCGCGCCATCGCGCGCCCGTGTCGACGCCGGGCACGGCCGGTGAACGACTGGCTGCGTGTCAAGGCCGGGCTCACAGTTGCGGCGCCAGCGCGCGTCGCGCGTGCTCCAGTGACAGGTCCATGCGGCGCGCGTAGTCCTCGAGCTGATCGTCGCCGATCTTGCCGACGGTAAAATATCGGCTGTCCGGGTGGGACAGATAGAAGCCCGACACGCTGGCCGCTGGCCACATTGCCAGCGATTCGGTCAGGCTCATGCCGATCTCGTCTGCTTGCAGCGTCGCAAACAGGTCATGCTTGACCAGATGGTCCGGACATGCCGGATAGCCGGGCGCGGGCCGAATGCCGGCGTACTGCTCGGCAATCAACTGATCGTTGTTCAACGTCTCGTCGGCCGCGTAGCCCCACAAGTCGCGTCGCACGCGCTGATGCAGTTGTTCGGCGAACGCTTCGGCAAGCCGGTCCGCAAGCGCCTTCAGCATGATCGCGCTGTAGTCGTCGTGGTGTTGCTCGAACTGCTTCTCGCGCGCGTCCACGCCTAATCCCGCCGTGACCGCGAACAAGCCGATGTAGTCGGCGATGCCGCTGGCGCGCGGCGCAATGAAATCGGCCAGACAGCGGTTGGGCCGCATCACGCCGTCCACGACGGGCCGCACGCTTTGCTGGCGCAGGTTGCGCCACGTCAGCGCAACCTGCGTGCGGCTCTCGTCGGTATAGATCTCGATGTCGTCGTCGTTGACCGTGTTGGCGGGCAGCAGCGCGATCACGCCGTTCGCGCTCAGCCAGCGTCCCTGGATCAGCCGCGCGAGCATCGCCTTGCCATCGTCGAATACGCGCCGCGCCGATTCGCCGACTACCTCGTCGTCCAAGATCGCTGGGAAGCGTCCGGCCAGGTCCCAGGTTTGGAAGAACGGGCCCCAGTCGATGTAGCGCGCAAGCTCGGCCAGATCCTGGTTCTTGAACGTGCGCCGGCCGACGAACTTGGGCTTGGGGGGCACATAGCCGTCCCAGTCGATGCGGGTTTTGTTCTCGCGTGCCTGCGCTAGCGTGACCAGCGGCTGGGCCTTCTTGTTCGCGTGCTGCTCGCGGATCCGGTCGTAGTCGGCGCGCAACTCGTCGATGTAACGCGCCGCGCCCTCGTCGGACAGCAGGCTGGAGGCGACCGAGACCGAGCGCGACGCGTCGGGCACGTAGACGACCGGGCCATCGTAGTTCGGCGCGATCTTCACCGCGGTGTGCACGCGCGAGGTGGTCGCGCCGCCGATCAGCAGCGGGGTATTCTTGCCACGGAAATACTCGTCGCGTTGCATCTCGGCGGCAACGTAGGCCATTTCCTCCAGGCTCGGCGTGATCAGCCCGGACAGCCCGACGATGTCGGCGCCCTCGGCTTTGGCGGTCGCGAGGATGTCCGTGCACGGCACCATCACGCCCATGTTGACCACCTCGAAGTTATTGCACTGGAGCACCACGGACACGATGTTCTTGCCGATATCGTGCACGTCGCCCTTGACCGTGGCGATTACGATCTTGCCTTTGGGTTTCACGTCCGAGCCGGCGGCGGCCAATTGGCGCTTTTCCTCCTCGATGAACGGAATCAGGTGCGCGACCGCCTGCTTCATCACGCGCGCCGACTTCACCACCTGCGGCAAAAACATCTTGCCTTGCCCGAACAGGTCGCCGACGATGTTCATGCCGTCCATCAACGGTCCTTCGATCACGTTGATCGGCCGCCCGCCGGCTTGCGCGATTTTTACGCGCGCCTGCTCGGTGTCCTCGACGATGAAGGTTGTGATGCCGTGCACGAGCGCGTGGGCCAGCCGCTGCTCGACCGGCTGCTCCCGCCATTGGAGGTTGTCCTCTTTCTTGGTCGCACCGCTCTTGTACTTGTCCGCGATCTCCAGCAGCCGGTCCGTCGCGTCGGGCCGACGATTGAGCACGACGTCTTCGACGCGCTCGCGCAGCACCGGGTCCAACTCCTGGTACACGCCGAGCTGGCCGGCGTTGACAATGCCCATATCCATGCCGGCCTGGATCGCGTGATACAGGAACACCGTATGGATCGCCTCGCGCACTGAGTCGTTGCCGCGAAATGAGAACGACACGTTCGATACGCCGCCGCTCACCTTGGCATGCGGCAGGTTCTGCTTGATCCAGCGTGTCGCGTTAATGAAGTCGACCGCGTAGTTGTTGTGCTCCTCGATGCCGGTGGCGATCGCAAAGATGTTTGGATCAAAGACAATGTCTTCAGGCGGGAAGCCCACTTCGTTCACAAGGATGTCGTAGCTGCGCTGGCAAATCTGGCACTTGCGCTCGAAGGTGTCGGCTTGACCGTTTTCATCGAATGCCATCACAACGGCGGCTGCACCGTAGCGGCGGATCAGCTTCGCATGGTGGCGAAACGCTTGCTCGCCTTCCTTCAGCGAGATCGAGTTCACGATCGCCTTGCCTTGCACGCATTTCAGTCCCGCTTCAATCACGTCCCATTTGGACGAGTCGATCATGATCGGCACCCGTGCAATATCCGGCTCCGACGCGATCAGGTTGAGGAAGCGGACCATCGCGGCGAGCGAATCGAGCATCGCCTCGTCCATGTTCACGTCGATCACCTGTGCGCCGTTCTCGACCTGCTGGCGTGCGACGGCGAGCGCGTCGTCGAACTGGCTGTTCAGGATCATGCGCGCAAAGGCTTTGGAGCCGGTTACATTGGTGCGTTCGCCGACGTTGATGAACAGCGTCGTGTCCGTGACGTTGAACGCTTCAAGGCCGCAAAGGCGCATCGTATGGTCGGTCATGATTCGCTTTTTTCCTGATAATGTGACCATGCGCGCGGCTTGACGCCTGCCAGGCGCGCGGCGATCGCTGCAATGTGCTCGGGCGTCGTGCCGCAGCAGCCGCCGGCCAGATTGACGAGACCCGCGTCGGCGAATTCCTTGAGCAGTCCGGAGGTGACCTCCGGTGTCTCGTCAAAGCCGGTCTCGCTCATCGGATTCGGCAACCCGGCGTTCGGATAGCACGACACGTACGTGTCGCACAGCTTCGCCAGCTCGGCGATGTACGGCCGCATCAGCGCCGCTCCCAGCGCGCAGTTTAGCCCGAAGGTCAGCGGCCGAGCATGGCGCAGCGCGTTCCAGAATGCCTCGACGGTCTGTCCGGATAGGATGCGTCCGGACGCGTCGGTCACCGTGCCGGAAATCATGATCGGCAGCACTTCGCCGGTATCCTCAAACAATTGATCGAGCGCGAACAACGCGGCTTTCGCATTGAGCGTGTCGAAGATCGTCTCCACCAGGAACAGGTCCGCGCCGCCATCGAGCAGCGCTTGCGCTTGCTCGTAGTAGCTGTCGCGCAATTCGTCGAAGGTGACGTTGCGCGCGCCCGGATCGTTGACGTCCGGCGAGATGCTCGCGGTCTTCGGCGTGGGCCCAATCGCCCCGGCGACGAAACGCGGCTTGTCCGGCGTCGAATACTGGTCGCATGCGGCGCGCGCCAACCGTGCCGAGGCAATATTCATTTCGATGGCGAGCGTCTCCATTCGGTAATCGGCCTGGGCGATCCGGGTCGCACCGAACGTGTTTGTCTCGACGATATCTGCGCCGGCGGCCAGATACTGCTCGTGAATCTGGCCGATGATCTGCGGCTGCGTGATCGACAGCAACTCGTTGTTGCCCTTGACATCATGGTCCAGCGTGGCAAACCGCTCGCCCCGGTAATGGGCCTCGGTTAGCTTGTAGCGCTGGATCATCGTGCCCATTGCGCCGTCCAGTATCAGGATGCGGCGCGCGAGCAGCGCAGGCAATGCGCTGCCCCGGGTGTAGCGAAGGCTGTGTGCTTTTTGCATGGGATATATGCCCGAATCGCGGCTGACCGCGTCGCGTCATGTCGTGACGATCGGCGGCGGCGCGTGCCGAAGTACGCCGTAACCTGGCATTCTAAAAGAAAACCCCCGTCGGGCATCCGGCGGGGGTCTTGCTGTTTTGGATGGGAGTCCGCCAGCGATCAAAGATCAGTGCAGCACGACAGGTTGGTTCATCAGACTGTCGAATTGCCCGAGGAATTCGTCGACTTCTTCCAGCGACGGTTGCGCTTGGATCAGGCGTTGCACGTGCTCGCGAAAGCGTGCTGCCATCGAGCCGTCGATAAATATCTCGCGCTGCGCATTCTTGTCGACGATCTCGAATCCGCCGGATAGCATGGTGCCATGCTCGGCTTGGGGGGCGAATTCGACAACGCAGTAGTTCGGGCTGTTGTAGATCATTTGCATGGCGACACTCCTTAATTCTGTTGCTCTGCCACGGTTTGCACCGTAGATGGAGAGGTTAATCAGAAATTCAAGGGGCCGACCCGGAACGGATAGGCTTTGCGGTTACATTTTGTTACGTTGTCAAAATGGCTGCCGTTCCGAATCTACCGATTCGACCGCCGGTGCGCAAAAGGATTCCAGCGCCAGGCCGACGCGCTGAACGGCGAAGCGAAGCATCCGCACTACGGTTTCGCCGGCGCCTGCCATGGCCATGATTCAGCATGACCTATGCCCGGCACGGACGCGGGCGCCTCGGCGGGCGCGGGCGTCGAATGCTGCTGAGCGGGCTCGGCCGGGGTGGCGGTTACTTTTTCGGGCATGCCGGCCGCTCCGGATGGGGTGAGCCGGCCCGTCCCGCTGTTCGCCGGCAGCTTGCCGTGCCATAGCAATTCGACTTGCGTGCCGTTTGGCTCGGTTTGCACCAGCCTGACCGGCAGGTAATCGAGCATAGGACACAGCCATACGTCGATGCGCCGCCGATCGCCTTCGCGGCGCGGCAGGCGCATGAAATGCAAGGCATCGACGAATCCTTGCCGAGTCTGCACCGATTCGGTGCCGATCATCTCGATCGGCCAGGTTTCGCCGCTGTCGCTGTCGGCAACAAAAAACTGGCGTGTGACGCCCGGCGTATAGGCTGACGGGTCGCCGCGTACGAGGCTGGCCAACTGCATCACCATGCTGAAGCGGTCCTGCGCGCCGTCGGACAGTGGCACGGTTTGGGGCGAGCGCGAGAACGCGATGCGCCCCGGCTGCGTGTCGCGCTCGAAGCGCGTCGTATCGGTGCCGCGGCGCCCACGCTGTTCCACGTAGCGTTGCGGCGCGAGCCCGAATGTGCCGACGCGGCCCTCGCTGGTAAAACTGTACGTGCCCACAAACGGTAGCGTCATTGAGACGACCATCTGGTAATGCGAGCCGTCGGTGGTCCAACGCAGCGTGCCAGCCTGATTTTGCACGCCGTTGTAGAAAGTGTCGTACCGGATGTCCGTGCTCGGGGGCAGCGCGAATTTTTCGCCGCCGGGAACGACCGGCGCGGAGGCCGGCGACGACGCGCCGCTTGCCACTGCGTCGCGCGTGGCCGGCTGCGGTTGCCGGCCGGCGCCGTATTTGCCGGCGAGCGGGCCACGTGTGCTGGCAAAGGCCTGTGCGGCCGTGTCAGCCGGTAGAGGGTGTGCCGGCGCACGCGGGCGGGTGTCGTCGATTGCACGCGGTGTGCGGGCGGGCGGCGGGCCAGCGGTGCCGGCGCGGGACGCGTTCGGTTGTGGCACCACCGCTTGCAAGGCATCGCTGGACGGCGAGCGGGGCGAGGCCGCGCCTGGCGCATCACCGACCATCGTCGCGGCGCGCTCGTGCTGCGTCGCCGAGTCGATTGGCCGCGGTGTTAGCATGGCGACCAGCACGGGGATCTCGCTCGGCGTCGGCGCGGGGTTCAGCCCAGGCACGCGCTCCAGCCACACGCCAACTAGCGCGTGGGCAAGCAATACCAGCGCCAGGGCGATGACCCAGCGCGTGACTGGCCCGCGCGCATGCCGACGGCACGGGTGGCCGGCGACGATCGTGCGGGGCCGCCGCGGTGCGGCGCGTGAAGACAATTCCGCCATGGAATTCCAAGCAGGCGGGCACTACGCGTTGCATGCGCGGTCGTACCCCATTTCATATTCATAGGTTCATAGGACAGCCGTTGCGCGCAGTCGCGCAGTGCTACGTCGATTTGCCGCCCCAGCGGATATTGAAAGTGCCTTCCTGTCCGGGCGCGATCAGCGCGAGCGCCAGCGCTCCAGTTGCATCAAACACCGGCATGCAGAGCGCATGGATCGTCGGCAGCAGCATGCCCTGCACCCGTGCGGCACCGTGTTCGCGAATCTCGCCGTTAGAATTAACCATCGCAAAATACATTTCCTTATACGTCATGACAAGCCCGATGAAACTTGCCACGCTCAAGGACGGTTCACGCGACGGCCAACTTCTTGTCGTATCGCGCGACTTGCGGATGGCGACGAGCGCCGATGCGATCGCGCCAACGTTACAGCGTGTGCTGGACGACTGGACGTTTCATGCACCGCAACTGGCGCAACTGTACGATGCATTGAACCAGGGACGTGTGCGGCATGCGTTTGCGTTCGAGCCGGCCCAGTGCATGGCGCCGTTGCCCCGAGCGTTCCAATGGGCGGATGGCTCCGCCTACGTGAACCACGTCGAGCTCGCGTGGCGCGCGCGCGCAGCGGAAATGCCGCCGGAATGTTGGACCGATCCGTTGATGTACCAGGGCGGCAGCGACGATTTCATTGGCCCGACCGATGACATCGTATGCTCGAGCGAGGACTATGGGATTGATTTCGAGGCCAAGGTAGCGGTAATCACCGGGGATGTGCCGATGGGGGCGCCGCCGCAGGTCGCGCAGCGCGGCATCCGGCTGCTGACGCTGGTCAATGACGTGTCGCTGCGCAACCTGGTTCCCGTCGAACTTGCCAAGGGCTTCGGCCTGTGCCAGAGCAAGCCTGCGAGCGCATTCGCGCCAGTGGCCATTACGCCGGACGAGTTGGGCCAGGCGTGGCGCGACGCGCGCGTGCATCGGCCGATGATCGTCCATTGGAACGGGCGCAAGGTCGGGCAACCCGATGCCGGGGCTGACATGGTATTTAATTTTGGGCAATTGATTGCCCATCTTGCGAAGACACGCAACGTGCGAGCCGGCTCGATCATCGGCTCGGGCACGATTTCGAATAAGGATGCCCAGCGCGGCTATTGCTGCATTGCCGAGAAGCGCTGTCTCGAGACGATCGAATACGGCGCGCCACGTACGGCGTTTATGAAGTATGGCGACCGTGTCAGGATCGAGATGTTCGACGAGGAGGGCAAATCGATCTTCGGCGCGATCAACCAGGCCTTGGCGCCCGCGGCCAACGGCTGACGCCGTCCGGGGCGCTTGGGCGGCGAGCGCGATGAGGCGTGCCGCCCAAGCACCGGCGACGGGTCGCCAGCGACAACCCTAAGCAAGAAAAGCGGTATGGTCACCTCAATTTCCCCTCCCATTGCGGCAAGCGTCTGCTAGTGTTCAGACTATCGGGCGTGCCGCCCGCTTCCGGACAGGCCGATGAACGGTTTTTCGAACGATCCGCACTATGCTCGCTACGAAGCGCTGAAGCTGCGCCGACACGAGCACGGGATACTCGAAGTGATCATGAGTGGCGAAGGGGCCAACAAGAGCGCGTTGGCCACCGCCGATGAACGGATGCATCGCGAGCTGGCGGACATTTGGCGCGACATCGACACCGATCCGCGTACACGGGTGGTGATCATCCGTGGCGAGGGCAAGGGATTCTCCGGCGGTGGCGATGTGACGCTGGTCGAGCAGATCGCCAGCGACTTTCAGGCGCGCGCGCGAGTATGGCGCGAGGCGCGTGATCTCGTCTACAACCTGATCAATTGCAGCAAGCCGGTGGTCTCGGCGATGCACGGTCCGGCGGTGGGGGCTGGCCTGGTGGCTGGCTTGCTCGCCGATATTTCAATCGCCGCGAAAAGCGCGCGCATCATCGACGGTCATACGCGGCTGGGCGTGGCCGCCGGCGATCACGCGGCGATCGTCTGGCCGCTGCTATGTGGGATGGCTAAGGCCAAGTATCACCTGTTGCTGTGCGAACCGGTGTCCGGCGACGAAGCCGAGCGTATCGGCCTGGTGTCGCTGGCGGTCGACGATGTTGATCTGATGCCGAAGGCTTTTGAGTTGGCGCAGCGATTGGCAAACGGCTCGCAAAGCGCCATCCGGTGGACCAAGTACGCGTTGAACAACTGGCTGCGCAGTGCCGGCCCGACGTTCGATACATCGCTGGCGCTGGAATTCCTCGGCTTTGGCGGGCAGGACGTGCACGAAGGCATTTGTTCGCTGCGCGAGCGTCGCGCGCCACGGTTTCCAGACGGTGCGCCGTTCTGACCGGGCGATGCCCATCATGGGCCGGATCGCAGAGAGAGAGACAGGAGCAATGAGCGATTCAAGCGGCAATACCCCGTTTTCGTCATTCCCGCGGTTTTCACCGAATACCGGCGATGAGATGCTCGACAGCCTGCTCAAGCTAATGCGCGTCGAGGAACTCGATAAGCGCATCACCGATCTTCGGACAGTCGAACAGTGGCTCAAGCTCAACTTGTCGATGTTGCAGTCCACGATCCAGGCGCTGCAGGTGCAACGCTCGACACTTGCGACGCTGCACGCGTTCGGCGCATTTGCGCAGGCGTCGATGACGCCCACGCCGGGCGGCGCGTCCGGCGCAAGCCGTCCGTCGGGCGAGTCCGGCATCAGTGGCGATGTGCGCGGCGCACCATGGCCGCCGACGGCCGCAGCAGACGAAGCAGACGGAGCGGAAGGAGCGGAAGGAGCGGAAGGAGCGGACGATGCTCGGCGGACCGCCCCGCACGCGGCATCTGCGGCTGACGGTCCCCCGAAGCAAGCGGCGGCAGTGGATCCGTTTGCGTTCGCAAGGGCGTTCTACGATGTCGCGCGCGGTACGGTAACGGGTGCGCGGGAAGGCGCGGCCGGCGCCACCGGACCTGCCGATGCGGCCCAGTCCGCCGCTGGCGAGGCTTCGCCGCAATGGGACACGGCGGCGCACGGGACCCAGGCGGTGCAGGCAGGCGAACCGGTTGCCGGACAGCAAGGGGGGCCCGATGCGCAGGACGGCGCGCCAGCGGAGCGCCGTGCGCCGGATACGTCGTGGGGCGAAGCCGCCGCCGCTGCCCCAGCGGCCGATGCCGGCGAGTGCGCGGCCGCGTCTAGGGCCGACGAGCCGCTCGACGCGTCAGCCTGGTGGAGTTGGTTGCAGACGCAGTTCGAGCAGATTGCCCGGTTTGCGGTTGCGCCGCATACGATGCCCGGTGTATCGGTGCCCGCCGACGATATCGAGGAAGCGATGCGGCAGCGGGGCGACGCGGGGCTGGGGCGTTCGTCGCCGGACGCTTCGGTGGGGGTGGGCCGATCTGCTGCAAAGGCCCGATCCTCGACGGCGGCTCGTGCGCCGTCCAAGCGCGCAGCAGTTGCAAGCGGATCAGCGACCCAGGGCGAGGCCATGGCGGAAAGCGGGATGGCTTTAAGCGGCACGTTGTCAGGGAGCGGCACATCAACGTTGGCAGGCAAGGCGGCGAGGCACAGCGGCTCAGCTGAAGCACAGCGACCCGGCGAAGCACGGCCGGCCCGCTGCGAAGGACAAAGCTGCGACGCGCAGCAAGCTGGCGATGGCGACGGGTCGCAACGTCGTCACCCGTGGTAACGCCACGGGTGGCACGGCCGCGACAGGTAATAAGGCCGCGATAGTCAGTAGCGCCGACGCGGACAGCAGGCCGTCGGCGGCCCGCAAGTGCACCAAGGGGACGATGCCGGCGGCTGGCGTGCGCGAGCGCCGCGGCCGGACCGTCGAATAGCACCGGTCATCGAGGTCGGATGCTCCTGTGCCGCCGGCTACCCGAGCCTTGCGTAGATTGGCCGGCGGGTCATGGTCAGCGTGTTTCTCGACGCGCTCGGCACAGGCATCGAGCCGGTAGCGCACGTGAGCCGCCTGGTCATGCACCCGCTCGATTGCGGTGACCACGCGTAACGACTGGCGACGCGTAGATGTGAGACGTGCGCTCCCAGCGAGCTGATCATGCACGGCTATCGCGACGTGCTGCAACGGCACGATGCACGGGCCGCATTTTTGCCGTCGTTCCTGTAGACCGCCACCGTCGTGTCTCGTAACGTGGCCGTTGCCTGCCTGCCTGCCTGCCTGCCTACCTACCTATCTATCTACCTACCTACCTACCTACCTACTTACCTACCTACCTACCTACCTACCTACTTACCTACTTACCTACTTACCTACTTACCTACCTACCTACCTACTTACCTACCTACTTACCTACTTACCTACTTACCTA
Organism: Mycetohabitans sp. B46; assembly: GCF_037389205.1. Lineage (NCBI taxonomy): Bacteria > Pseudomonadati > Pseudomonadota > Betaproteobacteria > Burkholderiales > Burkholderiaceae > Mycetohabitans > Mycetohabitans sp. B46. The sequence goes on along the minus strand of NZ_JADBGL010000001.1, from coordinate 324,544 downwards.
CTTACCTACTTACCTACTTACCTACTTACCTACTTACCTACTTACCTACTTACCTACTTACCTACCTGCCTACCTGCCTACCTGCCTACCTGCCTACCTGCCTACCTGCCTACCTGCCTACCGACCGATCGATCGATCGATCGAATGGACCCATCTTGGCCTATTGTCCGGGATTTGTCCGCATATGGCGGCGAATTTATCGGTTACAAACGGCTTTCTTCTGTCCCCAAAAGCGTGAATTAAGGTTAGGATTGGTGGCCACGTTTGAACAGTAAGGGGCGCGCCGCACCGGCGAAGCTCCATGACACCTATGGCCAAGCACATTTCCGCCGATGGGCAAATGGCAGACGCAGCAGACTTTGGACCAGCGCAGGTCGATGGCACGGATGGCCGGATGCATGAGAACGATACCAGCGCGCCCGAGCCATCGCTATCGCCGGTCGGCATTGGTGCCCTCGCCCATGAAATCGGCTTGACGAGGGATACGTTGCGCGTCTGGGAGCGCCGATATGGTTTTCCGCGGCCGCTGCGCAACGCGGGAGGCGAGCGCCTGTATCCGGCCGAGCAGGTCCGCAAGCTGCGGCTCGTGAAGCAGTTGCTGGACGCCGGACATCGCCCAGGCAACGTGCTGCTGCATCCCGAGCCGGTTCTGCGTGCGATGGTGCGCCAGAGTGCGCCGGTGTCACCCCACGTGGACTTAGTACCGCTGCTCGAGCTGATCGACACTGAGCGTTGGACGGTGCTGCGCAATGAACTGATGTGGCGCCTGGTGCGCGTGGGCATCGAGCGCTTTATCGACGAAATCGCAATCCCGCTTGGCGCACGGGTGGGCCAGACGTCGATGGGCGGATCGTCGAGCGCCGCGCATGCGCCGGCGCTTGGACAGGTGCTGCAGGACGTTATCCGACGTGCGGTGCGGCTGCTCACGGATGGCGCGCACAGCGCGCGGGGCCGGCCCTGCGCATTGCTGGCGGCGGTCCCGGGCGCGGCGCATGATGTGCAACTGCCGATGATGGAAGTCTTGTTTGTGCTCGCTCGCTGCCGCTGCGCGGTGATGAGTGCTGGCGTATCGATCGATGAGATCGCCGACGCGGCGCGCGCCAGCGATATCGACATGGTCGTGTTGTCGATGGCGGCCGCACCGGACGCCGCGTCTGCCGCGCGTGCGGCCGACGAGCTGCAGACGCGACTGCCGCCGCAGGTGCAATTGTGGACCAGCGGCGGCAACGTCCCGCGCCGCCTCGCGCAACAGGGCGTCCAACACTTGGTGTCAATGACGCACATCGATGGCGCAGTCGCACAGTGGCGTCGACACCGCGTGCTATCATAATTGGCCTGGCTGGAACGCCGCACATAGGTGCCGTGTAACTGCCAAACACGATGGATAACAGATGCTGCGCGGCCGCATCACGGCAACGCGGATCCTCTCGAAAGACGCCGCCCGCTGCGGCATTTTTCCGCACCCGGGCGGGCCGTGCTCAACGTAAAATCTTGCGTTTGCCCGTCGGCCGGTCGAACTATGCGGCGCACGATATCGATGACGGGCGCGCACGCAGTCTACGCTTTTCAGGTTGATAGGGTGGCACCATGAACACCATGCTTTATCCGGAACTCTACCGCTCGCTCGAATCGGTTCGCTGGGATATGGAAAAGGACATCCCGTGGGACAAGTTCGATGGGTCGCTGCTGACTGACGAGCAGGCGAACACGATTAAGATGAACGCGATCACCGAGTGGTCCGCGTTGCCGGCAACGGAGATGTTCCTGCGCGATAACCATAGCGACAGTGACTTCTGCGCGTTTATGAGCGTTTGGTTCTTTGAAGAACAAAAGCATGCGCTGGTATTGATGGAATATCTGCGGCGCTTTCGCCCCGAGTTCGTGCCGACCGAGCAGGAGTTGCACGCGGTGCGCTTTCCGTTCGACCCGGCGCCGCCGCTGGAGACGCTGATGCTGCATTTCTGCGGCGAGATCCGGTTGAACCACTGGTATCGCCGTGCGGCCGAGTGGCATACGGAGCCGGTGATCAAGCACATCTACGAGACGATTTCACGCGACGAGGCGCGGCACGGCGGCGCCTACCTTCGGTATATGAAGAAGGCGCTGGCCACGGCCGGCGACTCCGCACGCGCCGCGTTTGCGAAGATTGGCGTGCTGATGGCGTCAGCCCGGCGTACCGAGAAGCCGCTGCACCCGACGAACCTGCACGTGAACCGGCAGTTGTTCCCGCGGGACACCGTGCAATCGCGACTGCCCGACCCGGAATGGCTCGAGCGCTGGCTGGACGAACAGATCCGATTCGACGACACGTGGGAAAAAAAGGTGATCGAGCGGATCCTGCACAACCTGTCGCTGCTGTTTGAGCGCACGTTCACGACGGCGCAGGAGTTGAACCGTTACCGCAAGGAGTTGACGGCGCGACTGCAGCGCGATACCGGCGTGGGCGGCACAGAACAGCCGGCGTAGACCGATGCCGGCTTCGTTCGAGCGCAAGATTGTCGAGTGGCAGACGCTGCTTGCGCGCCGGGCCTCGCTTGGCGCGCCGGTCGTGTTGACCAATGGTGTATTCGATATCCTGCATCGCGGGCATGTGACGTATCTGGACAACGCCCGCGCGTTGGGCGCATGCCTGGTGGTTGGCGTCAACAGCGACGCGTCGGTGCGGCAACTCGGCAAGGGCGACGATCGCCCGATCAATGCGCAAGCGGACCGCATGGCGTTGCTTGCCGCGCTGGAAAGCGTCGATTACGTCGTGATGTTCGACGAGTCGACGCCGGTCGAGTTGATTCGCGCGTTGCGCCCGGACATCCTGGTCAAGGGTGACGATTACGACATGGACAAGCTGCCGGAATCGGCACTGGTGCGCAGCTGGGGTGGTCGCGCGCTGGCAATTCCATTTGAGCACGACCGCTCGACGACGAAGCTGCTACAGCGCGTACGCGCCCGCTGATCACGCGGTTGAGCACGAAGGCGAACATCTTCGAATGTCGGACTGTCCCGCCGATCACTGGCTGTGACTGCACCCGTGACTGCGGCTGCGCCCGTGCCGGGTCAAGCGGCTGTACGTGCAGCGCATCCGAACGTACCTGGCTGCTCCGGTGAAACGGCTCCTGGGCTGCAGCCCAGGAGCGGGGCGAACGCGCCACCAAGCGTCACGAATCCGAGTGCCCGAGTGCATTCGTCACCCTCAATCCTGCCATCAATTAGCGCAGCATCTGCGATTCCCCGTGCAACCCACGTAGCATTTGCGATTCCCGTGCTTGCATAGGAAGGGTCGCTGTGTCAGACACCGTGCCTGAGCGCCGCCACCTCGTCCTGCGCAATTAGCGCGAGCCCAGACAGGATCAAATGATCGTGCCGCGTATGCGGCACGGTCAGCGCCGGCGCCAACGCGTCGGCCGCGCCACCGCCAAGCACCATGCGTACCGGCGCGCCGCCGAGTTCGGCACGCCATGTCAGGTAAGCATGTTCGATCAGGCCGGTTTGCGCGAGCGCGCATCCGGCGCACAGCGACGCGGACGTGTCAGTGCCGAACGTCAGTCCCGGCTTGCTGGCCAGCGCGGAGCGTGCGCCCGCCGGCGTCAGCGTCGGCAATTGCGCGGTATGCTCGCCGAGCGAGCGCATCATCAATGACCATCCCGGTGCAATCAAGCCGCCGACAAAGATGCCGTCGGCGCGCAGTGCCTCGATTGTCGTCGCCGTACCGAGCGTGACGATTAGCAGATGCTCACGCGGGTAGGCCGCCCGGGCCCCGATCATGCCGGCCCAGCGATCGGTGCCCAGTTGTGCCGGCTCGCCATATCCGTTTGTCACCCCGCACTGCGAGTGACGCGATACGATAGTCGTGCGCGCGATGCCGGGCCAGCGCGCATCGAGCATCGCTGACAGGCGCGCGGCGACGTGCTGGCCCGCAACGTTGGAGATCCAGATATCGGCTGGCGTCGGCAAGTCGTCCCACTGCAGTCCTGCCGCGCGTGCGGCGACGTCGCCCTGCGCGTCGTCCAGCGGGTTTTCGTGCGAGAACGCGCCGAGTTGCCGCAAACTGCCATCGGCGCGCACCAACGCCCATTTGGTGCGGCTGTTGCCCGCGTCGATCACCAGGCGGTGGCCGGCCGTGCCGGCAAGGTCAGGATCGATCATGGCGGCTTATGCGTCGTCGTTATGCGGCTGCTCACGCGCGCGTTCGGTGGCGGGCGGCCTGTCGGCGCCCAGGAGCGCGGCGACAGGGGCGTCGGGCTTGGGCTCGCCGTCGGTGGATAGTCCGGACGGCGACAGTCTAGATTGGGGCAGTTCGGAGGAAGACGTTCCCCCATTAGATTTGGCAGCCATCGGCAGTCTATCCGTGCGCGCACCGCAAACAGACGAACCGGGCGCCGGCCGCGCCGGCGCATCGACGCTTGCGGCCAGCCGCAGCGACACGTCGCCCGTGGCGATCGCCCGGATTGCTTGTGGCGTGCGTATCAGCAGTTGTCCTTGTTCGTCAACACCGTACGCGATGCCGCGTGCCATCTCGTCACCTTGCTCCAGGACTACGACTTCCTGGCCCATATACGCATGCTCGGCGACCCACGTGTTTCGGAACGGCTCGAAGCCATGCCGGCCGAAGCGCTCCAGCCCGACTGCCAGCGCATTGAGCACCGCGCCGAGCACGGGGGTGAGCGCAGCGTGCGGCCACGCGCGGGATAGTGCGCCAGGCACGGTCGGCAGCGTGGTGTGCAGCGTTTCATGCAACGACGCGATTTGCTGCGCTAACTCATCGGTGCTACTGACGTTCAGGCCCACGCCGATCACCAGCGCGGTGGCGTCGCGCGTACTCCATACGGTTTCCACGAGCACGCCAGCCAGCTTCGCGCCGTCCAACAGAATGTCGTTTGGCCACTTGAGCGAGAGCCGTCCGTTGTCATCCAGCGGCAGGGTGCGCAGCCCCTCCACGATCGTTGCGCCGAGCGCCAGACTCAGCCCGGCGAGTTGATTTGGCGCGCGCGGCATCCAGTAGCTAAGCGAGAACAGCAGCGCATTGCCCGGGGTGGCCAACCACGGCCGGCCACGCCGTCCTCGTCCCGCCGTTTGCGAATAGGCAACGCGCACGCTCGGCTCGAACGGCACGCCGCGTGCTTCCTTCAGCCGCGCGACGAGATCCGCGTTGGTCGAACCGGTCTCGTAGACCACCTCAAGCGTCCAGCACGAAGGCCGTGGGTCGAGCAACTTGAGGAGCCGCTCGCGTTCGATGCGGCGGGCCGCCGCCGGCCGCGGATCGCCGCCGGCGGCGGCCTTGCCCGGGATGCCGGGCGGATCAAGGGGGAAAGAATGATCGGACATCCTGCTATTGTAGCGAGGCCGTGCTGCGCCTTTCGATACAATGGCGCTACGTTGACCCTATGCCGTGCCCGCTTTGGATTTCGAGACGCCGCCGCTGCTCACTGTCGATGCCGTGAAAACGAGTCAGGACCGGTCCGCGTCGTCGGGTACGGCGATTCGCCTGGGCGGCCAATGGACCGCGTTCTCGCTGGCGCTGGACCAGCGGCGCGGTGGCATCGCGGCCAAGCTGCGCACGATGCGCGACGCGGCGGCCCGGGCCGACACGCTGTGGGACTTGTCGCCAATCCAGCGGCTGGACCATGTCGGCGCACAGGCGCTGTGGCAGATCTGGGGGCGGCGCTTGCCGTCCAGCCTCAGCCTGACCGATACGCAGCGCGAGATCTTCGAGCGGATCGCGCTGCTTGATGCAACGCGCGAGCCTGCTGAGCCGGCGGCGGCAATCGATCCCATCACGCGGCTTGGTCTCGCGGTGTTCGATTTCGCCGGGCACTTGCGCGACGGCATCGCACTGCTCGGTGGTCTGGTGATTGACTGCGGCAGATTGCTGCGCGACCCACGTCGGATCCCGTGGCGCGAGATTTGCGCGAACGTCTACGCGGCCGGCGCGCAGGCGCTGCCGATCACCGCGCTGGTTGCTTTCCTGATCGGCATCGTACTGTCGTATCTATCCGCGCAGCAACTGAGGTTGTTCGGCGCGAATGCATACATCGTCAACATCCTCGGGCTGTCGATTATCCGAGAGCTTGGCCCGGTGCTCGCGGCGATTCTCGTGGCCGGCCGCTCCGGCTCGGCGATCACCGCGCAATTGGGCATGATGCGCGTGACCGAGGAACTGGACGCGATGCGCGTCATGGGGATCTCCCATGGGCTGCGGTTGATTGTGCCGCGGGTGATCGCGTTGGGTGTTGCAATGCCGCTGCTCGTGATGTGGACCGACGCCATCGCGCTGACCGGTGGCATGCTGGCCGCACAACTGGTGCTCAATATTGATATGAGCTTTTTTATCCGTTCGTTGCCGAGCGCGGTGCCGGTGGCGAACCTGTACCTCGGCCTGGGCAAGGGCGTGGCGTTCGGCATGCTAATCGCGCTGGTTGGCTGCCACTTCGGCTTGCGCATTAAGCCCAATTCGCAAAGCTTGGGCGAAGGAACGACCACGTCGGTAGTGTCCTCCATCACGGTCGTGATGCTGGCCGACGCGGTGTTTGCGATCCTGTTCCAGCGGATCGGATTGTTGTGAGGCGCCGATGACCCAACCGCACGCGCTGACCTCGATGGCCCTCGCCCACGGTGCGCCGCCGGTGGCCGAGCCTGTCATCGAGGTAGCCGATCTGACCAAGCGCTATGGCCGCACGGTGATCCACGAGCATCTGGATCTGGACGTGCGGCGCGGCGAGATCGTATCGCTGGTCGGGGGCTCCGGCTCCGGCAAGACGACGCTGATCCGGCAGATTCTCGGCCTTGAGGCGCCCAGCTCAGGCACGATCCGCATCTTCGGCGAGGATACCGCGACGATGAGCGCGCGCGCGGCCCAATTGCTGCGCAACCGCTCGGGCATGTTATTCCAGCATGGCGCGCTGTTTTCCGCGATGACGGTATTCGATAACATCGCGCAGCCATTGCGCGAACTGGGCAAGATCCCGCCGGCGTTATTGTCGGATATCGTCATGCTGAAGCTCGAAATGGTCGGGCTGTCGGGCCGGCACGCGACCAAGATGCCGGCTGCGCTGTCCGGTGGGATGGTTAAGCGTGTGGGTATCGCGCGCGCGTTGGCGTTGGAGCCGGAGCTGCTGTTCCTGGATGAGCCGACTGCCGGCTTGGATCCTCAGGCGTCGGAGGAGTTCGTCGAGCTAATTGCGACGCTGCATCGCGCACTCGGCCTGACAGTGGTGATGGTCACGCACGACCTAGATACGATGGTGTCATTGTCCACGCGCGTGGCGGTGCTGGCTGATCGCAAGGTGATCGTCGCGGCGCCGCTCGAGCAGGTCGCCGGCGTCGATCACCCGTTCGTCCGCGAGTATTTTTTGGGCATGCGCGGCCGCCGCGCACTGCAGGCGCTGTCAGCGTCGCGCCGTGCCAAGCTGCCGGCGGCCGCGCTCGAGCCGATACCCGACGACGCATTGCTCGAAGTCGAGCACGCGGCCCGGCGCGGGCATCGCGGCGAGCATCGCCGACCGGGCGTCGGCGTTGAGGGAAGCTGAGATGGAAAACAAGTCACATGCATTCTGGGCCGGGCTCTTTACAATCGTGCTGCTGGTGGCGATCGCGCTGACAATCGCGTGGTTCAGCATGGATCGCACCGAGCGCGTCCCGTACGACCTGGTCGCCACGACGAATGTAACCGGTCTGCGCGCCGACGCGGCGGTGCGCTATCGCGGACTGGCGGTCGGCAAGGTGCAGAACATTCACTTCGACACGCACCGCCCCGGCCGGATCGTGATCCGGATCCTCGTGGACAAGCGCGTGCCGATGACCCACTCGAGCTTCGCGGCGCTCGGCTTGCAGGGCGTGACCGGGCTGGGCTTTATCCAACTGGATGATACCGGCGACGATCCGCACCCGCTGATCTCGTCCGACGAGAACGTTGCGCAGATCCCGATGCGGCCTGGCTTGTTCGACGACTTGCAGCGGCGTAGCGTGGCGCTGCTCAATCAGATGGAGACAATCGCAGTCAACCTGCAGCAGATGACCGACGAGCCGAACCGCCGGCAATACTTGGCCACCGTGCGCAGCATCCAAGATGCGGCCAGCGGCGTGGCCGCGCTTACGCAGCACCTTGAGCCAGTGACACGCAAGTTGCCGGACACGATCGATGAGTTGAACCGGACGATGGGCTCAGTCAACGTGCTGGCGACCAGCCTGTCCCATCCCAATGGGCCAGTCGCAGCCAATCTGAACCGGGTGGGCCAGGCGGCCGAGCAGGCGGGTGTGGCATTGGCGCAGTTTAATACGTCGATGCAGGAGCTGACCGCGCGAGTCGGCTACGAGACATTGCCCCGCGTGAATTCGCTAGCCGACGACGTCAGGCAGGCCATGCGGTCGGTCCACAGCGCGGCAGGCGCGATCAACGCGAATCCGCGTGCGCTGCTGTTCGGTGCACCGTCGCCCGAGCCGGGGCCAGGCGAGCCAGGCTTCTCGTGGTCGTGCGGCTCCCCGCGCTGACGCGCGCACGTTGCCGCCCTGCATGGCGGGCGTCTATTCGACGAGGATTATCGATGTCATCACGTATTATGAGTTTGCTTGCGGTGTTGCTGGGCGCGTTCATGTTCGGCGGATGCGAGACGGCCGGACACCACGCGTCGCCGGTGGCCCAGCGCTACGATCTCGGCGCGCCGGCCATTGCGGTGCGCGCCGGTGCTATGAGTCCGCACAGAGTGACACCTCGCGCCGGCGCCGCGGCGCCGGCGTTCGGTCCGTTTAAGCTGGTCGACATGGGCGCGCCGGCGAGCCTGGATTCGGACGGCATCGTCTACCGGCTCGCCTATGCGCACGCGCAGCAGCCGCGCACTTACGCGTCCAGCCGCTGGGTCGCGACGCCGGCACAGTTGCTGACCCAGCGTTTGCGCGCGCTGCTCGGCGCACGCGGCGCGGTCGTCTCGCCCGGCGACCCGGTGTCGGCACTGGTGTTGAAAGTCGAGTTACTAGACTTCGAGCAGATCTTCGACAAGCCCGGCGCAAGCCGCGGCGTCGTCGCGTTGCGTGCGACGTTGCTGCGGCGGGGCGGACAGTTCATGCAGGCGACGTTCTGCGCCGATGCGCCGGCGTCGTCCGCCGATGCGAGCGGCGGCGTGCGTGCTCTCGCGCAGGCCAGTGACGTTGCGCTGTCGCAACTGACTGACTGGCTGGCCAGTCAGCCGGCGCTCGCGCTGAGCGACAAGGCGCACGGCGTGCCGGCTGCTCCGTCGTTATAATCGACTGAGTGTCGATGGCGGGACTGCTTTCTAATGACTTCTTTTTATCAGCACCACGTTTTCTTCTGCTTGAATCAGCGCGATTCCGGCGACCGCCCGAGTTGCGCAAGCTGCGGTGCGCAAGCGATGCAAGAATACGCGAAACGGCGTATCAAGGCGCTGGGTTTGGCCGGCGAGGGCAGGGTGCGCATTAACAAGGCCGGGTGTCTGGACCGCTGCGAGCTGGGTCCCGTGCTGGTCGTGTATCCCGATGCGACGTGGTACACCTATGTTGACGAAGCGGATATCGACGAGATCATCGACTCGCATCTGGTCGGCGGCCGGATCGTCGAGCGCCTGCTGATCGACGATCCGCGCGGCGAAGTGTGACCGGATGAACGCGCAAACGGAAAAATCTCGGATCGACGGTCCGGTCGGCAAGATCGAGATTGCGATCGATCGTCCGGAGCCTGGCGGCGCGGGGAGCGCGCCACGCGGGCTAGCGTTGGTCGCGCATCCGCATCCGCTGTTCGGCGGCTCGTTGGACAATAAGGTCGCGCAGACGCTGGCGCGCACGTTGGTGCAACTCGGCTACGTAGCGGTGCGATCAAACTTTCGCGGCGTCGGTGCCACCGAAGGCGAGCATGATGATGGGCGCGGCGAGCAGGATGACCTGATTGCGGTGATCGACCACGCGCGCACGTTGCCGGGGCTGGCCGGTGCGCCGCTGGTGCTGGCGGGTTTCTCGTTCGGCACATTCGTGCTATCACACGTGGCGCGGCGGCTGCGCGAACGCGGTGACGCGATCGAGCGCATGGTATTCGTCGGAACCGCAGCGAGCCGCTGGCAGGTTGCCGACGTGCCGCTTGACACCCTCGTGATTCACGGTGAACTCGACGATACGGTGCCGATTGCGTCGGTCTACGACTGGGCGCGGCCGCAGGAGCTGCCGGTCGTGGTGATCCCGGGGGCCGAGCATTTTTTCCATCGCAAGCTGCATATCCTAAAGCGGGTGATCGCCGAGCGCTGGCGCGTATAATGGGTGCCGCGCCGCTGCCGCTGCCGCTGCCGCTGCACAGGCGGTTCGCGCATGACCCGTGCCGAGCCGTGCTGGTCCGCCGCGTGGACACGAACGCTTGGCTCGCTCGCCAGTCCAATCGGCTTGCGCCGCGGGCCGCCGTAGCGGGCCGCTTCCCGAACTCCCCCGTTTAACGTCGATTCGATTGCTATGCGTTTGACCTTTGTCCCAAGCGTTGCCGCCCGCGCGGCAACGCTCGCGTGCGTGCTGCCTGCCGCACTCGCCGCCTCCGCTCTCATCGTTCCCGCCGACGCGCTCGCACAAGTGCCGCCTCCGGCCGTCAATGCACGCTCTTGGGTGCTCGTCGATGCCAGCAGCGCGCAGACGCTTGCGTCAGCCAACGCCGACGAGCGGGTCGAGCCCGCGTCGCTGACCAAGTTGATGACCGCGTATCTGGTGTTCGATGCGTTAAAGACCAAGAAGATCTCGATGGACCAGACCGTGGTGCCGGGCGAGGCGGTGCGTCGCGTGTGCACGGATGAGTCGCGCATGTTTATCGAGGCGAACAAGCCGGTGACCGTGCACGACCTGGTGTACGGGATGATCGTGCAGTCGGGTAACGACGCGGCGATCGCGCTGGCCGAGCTTGTGGGCGGCAGCGAAGCGTACTTCGTGCAGATGATGAACGAGGCGGCGCGCAAGCTGGGCATGAAAAATACGCATTACGCCGACGTGAATGGCATGCCCAATCCCCAGCACTACACGAGCGCGGCCGATCTGGCCGTGCTGTCGGCGCACTTGATTCGCGACTACCCTGAATATTATTCGATCTTCGCGGTCAAGGATTTCACGTACAACAAGATCAAGCAGCCGAACCGCAACCGGCTGCTGTGGATCGACCCGACTGTGGACGGGCTCAAGACCGGCCATACGAAGGCGGCCGGCTACTGCCTGATCGCCACCGCGAAACGGCCGCTGCCGGGGGTGCCGGATGCGTCGCGCCGGCTGGTGAGCGTGATGATGGGCGAGCCTAAGGAGCACGATCGCACGCAGGACAGCCTGAAAATGCTGAACTACGGCTACACGGCGTATGAGACGCTGCGCCTATACAAGGCCAACCAGGTCATCGATTCGCCGCGCGTGTACAAGGGTCAGCAGAGCGCGGTACCGGTTGGCGTCAAGCGCGACCAGTACATCACGGTTCCAAAGGGGGTGGGCGACAAGATCAAGCCGGTGCTCGAGCGCCATGATCCGCTGGTCGGCCCGATCGCCGACGGGCAGGTGGTGGGCACGGTGAAGGTCGTCGCCGACGGCAAGGTACTGACACAGTTCCCGGCTGTGGCGCTGCAGGCCGTGCCGCAAGCCGGCATCTTCGGGCGTCTGTGGGACTCGTCGCTGCTGATGCTGGCCAACAAGAAGTAAGCTGAGGGTCGGGTGATCGGCCGCCGAGGCCGGCGCGTCCCGCGTGGGTGCGCTACATGAAACCGAGGATCGAGGGAACGCTATCATGATCGAAGGAAGGCTGTCATGAACTCATCCAACGAATCGCTGCTACAGTTTCCGTGCGACTTCCCGATCAAGGTGATGGGCAAGGCGCACCCGCAGTTCCAGCAGGCCATCGTCGAGGTGGTGCGGCAATTCGATATCGAATTCGACGACAGCCGGGTTCAGAGCCGGCCGTCCAACGGCGGTAACTACGTCGGCCTTACGGTGACGGTGCGTGCGACCAGCCGGGCGCAACTCGATGACCTCTACCGTGCGCTGACCGGGCACCCGATGGTGAAGGTCGTGCTATGACGACCGGCGAGCGTCGTGCGCGGATAATCGCCGCGCGTGGTGCGTCGCCGCCATGCAGCGCGTCGCCCCGTGCAGCCGTCGCGCGGCTGCACGGGGCGTGTCGCGTGGCACGGCTGTAGCGCCTACGCGGCGGCCGTGGAAATGGGTACGCCGCTCGGGCATTGCGCGTACAGGGCGCGAAAGCGCCCGGCCTCCTCGCGCAGCCATTCAAGCAACACTGTGACCCGGCGTGTCTCCAGCAGCGGTGGTGGACAGACGAACCAATACGTCCCCGGGCTGGGGCCGTCTATGTCGAATAGCCGCACGAGCCGGCCGTTGATCACCTCTTGCATCGCGAGCGAGCGGCGCACCAACGCAATGCCCTGGCCCTCCAGCGCGGCTTGCAGCAGCATCGACGAGTCCTGGTATAGTACCCCGCGCCGCGGCTCGCTCCAGCCGCTCAGACCCGCTGCTTGGAACCATGGGCCCCACATTTCGTCGTCGCTGCGCAGCAGTGTCAAGCCGGCCAGGTCGGCTGGCGTTTTGGGCAGCCGGCCGCCGTTGAAGTCGGGCGTGCATACCGGGAAAAATACCTCATCGAGCAACGGCTCGACGAACAACCCCGGATAGTTGCCGCCGCCAAAGCGCAGCGCAACGTCAACATCGTCGCGGTTGAAGTGCGTAATCGCGTTGGTGGACAACAGCTCGACATCGATTTCCGGGTGCCGTTCGATGAAACGTCCGATCCGCGGTGTCATCCAGCGGGCGGCAAACGGCGGCAGCACGCTGATCACAAGCCGGCGTTCCCGGTCACCGGCGCGAACCGCATCGGTGGCTGCGGCAATGTCGAACAGTGCGGCGCGCACCTGGGCCGCATAGCGGCGCCCGCAGCCGGTCAACGCGATCCGCTTGCCATCACGCTTGAACAGCGGCATGCCGAGTTCGGCCTCCAGCGCACGGATTTGGTGACTGATCGCGCTGTGCGTCACGAACAGCTCCTGGGCGGCGCGCGAAAAGCTCTCTAGCCGGGCTGCGGCTTCGAAAGCTTTCAACGTGCCTAGGTTGGGCAAGTGACGCAAGTCCATGGCGCTTCCCCCGGTGCGTGGCGTGCGTCGCGGTGCCGCGGCGCTTGTTAATTATGCTCACAAGACGGCGAAAAAACATCGTTTTGCGCCGTGGCCGGCCATCGCTACGATTTTAGTTGTTCTGGCGCATTCCGGGCGTGGGCAGGAGCGTACGATGAAACCCCGTTATTCAAGCATCACGTTCGAGGTTCAACCCGGGCAGACTGTGCCGTTGCGCGTGAGCCGGGGCGTGGCGCTCACCATCGAAGGCGAGCGCGTTTGGATCACCCGCAGCGCGGACGAGCACGACTATTGGGTGGCCCCGGGCGAATCGCTGTCGCTGCGGCCCGGCGAGTTGATGTGGCTCGGCACCGAAGGCACGCGCACCGCGCGGGTGACCGTGGCCCTGCGCCTTCACTATACCCAACGTATTGCGTTATGGTGGTCGCGACGGCTGTCCGCTAGCCGGCTCGGCTGGCATACCGGATGGTTATCAGTCTGAGATACCGGATGGCTGTGCGTTTGATCGTCACCGGGACGGGCGGGTCCGCTTTTCGGTAAACTGACGGGATCATGCCCGCGCCGTCATTTAAATCTAGCACTGAGCCTGTCGCGTTCGCGGCGATGTCTAACGACGTCGCCGTGCGCTGGCGTGGCCTCGAGCCCTACGAAGCGAGCTTCGACGCGATGCGCGCGTTCACTGCCGCACGCACGCCGATCACTACGGATGAAATCTGGCTGGTCGAGCACCCACCGGTCTACACGCTGGGCCAAGCCGGCGATCCGGCCCATCTGCTGGCCGCGCATAGCGGTATCGCGCTGGTCCAGGTCGATCGCGGCGGGCAGATCACCTACCACGGGCCGGGCCAGGTCGTCGCGTACTTGCTGATTGACTTGCGGCGCCGCCGGCTATGGGTGCGTGACCTAGTGACGCGCATCGAGCAGGCGGTGATCGACACGCTGGCAGCGTATAATCTAGTCGGTGAGCGTCGGGCCGGCGCACCGGGCATCTATGTCGCCGCGGGTTCCGCCGTGCATCGCCATGCCGGTGCGAAGATCGCAGCGCTTGGCCTGAAAATCCGCAATGGCTGTTCGTACCATGGCGTGAGTCTTAACGTACGGATGGATCTGCAGCCGTTTCGCGACATCAACCCATGTGGCTACGTCGGTCTTGAAACAATCGACATGGCTTCGCTCGGCGTGTCGGCGCATTGGCACAACGTGGCGCAAACACTCGCCGAGCGGCTGACTGGCAACCTGCCGCCGATCGCCGTTGCCGCATCGCCCGATGCGGCACGCGAAAGGGGCAACTCCGTGGTCGGCTGAGCAGGATGCGGCCGCCACTGCACTGGATTTCGACATGACGACTGCTGTTCCTGACCCATCCGCCACCATCGCCGCGTCTGCGGCGCACGGCTCTTCCGCCCCCTACGATCCGAGCGCGAAGCAGAAGGCTCAGGCCAAGACCTCGCGGATCCCGATTAAGGTCGTGCCGATCGAAAAGCTGAAGAAGCCGGATTGGATCCGCGTGAAGACCGCGACCGGCAACTCCCGTTTTTACGAGATCAAGCAGATTCTGCGCGAGCACAACTTGCATACGGTTTGCGAGGAAGCGAGTTGCCCGAATATCGGCGAATGCTTCGGCAAGGGGACGGCGACGTTCATGATTATGGGCGACAAGTGCACGCGCCGTTGCCCGTTCTGCGACGTCGGGCACGGGCGACCGGATCCGCTGGACGCCGAAGAGCCGGTGAACTTGGCGCGTACCATCGCCGCGCTCAAGCTGCGCTACGTCGTGATCACGAGCGTGGACCGCGACGACTTGCGCGACGGCGGCGCCGGACACTTTGTCGAGTGTATCCGGCAGGTGCGGGAGCGATCGCCGCAAACCCAGATCGAGATCCTGACACCGGATTTCCGAGGCCGGTTGGACCGCGCGCTGGCCATTCTTAACGCCGCGCCGCCGGACGTGATGAACCACAATCTCGAAACAGTGCCGCGACTATACAAAGAAGCGCGTCCAGGCTCCGACTACGCACATTCATTGAAACTGTTGAAGGACTTCAAAGCGCTACATCCGGACGTCGCAACCAAGTCGGGGCTGATGGTCGGGCTCGGCGAAACCGAGGAGGAGATCCTGCAGGTCATGCGCGACTTGCGGGCGCACGATGTCGACATGCTGACGATCGGCCAGTACCTCCAACCCTCGGCGCACCATCTGCCGGTGCGTGCCTACGTGCATCCGGACACCTTCAAGATGTATGAGCGAGAAGCCTATGCGATGGGTTTCACGCACGCGGCCGTCGGCGCGATGGTGCGCTCCAGCTATCACGCGGACGTACAGGCGCAGGGCGCAGGCGTTGTCGCGAGCTGAGGAGGCGGGCGCCCGTAGCGGGCTAAAAGGGGCCGGGTGTGTCGTCTCAGGCAGCGCCAGTCGGTCTCGTCTGGTTGCCCACGCCGGCTTTGCTGTCTGATCTCACCAGCGTTGGTCAGTTCACTGAGTTGCCAGCGCTGGCCTATCATCAGGCTGCCAGTGCTTTTTCCAGCAACTGGTCAAGCTCTGCGAATTGCGGCGGACCCACATAACGTTTCAGGATCCGGCCGTCGCGGCCGATCACGAACGTGGTCGGTGTCAACTGGACGTTGCCAAACTGTTTGGCGGCGGAACCATCGTCCATCGCCACCTTGAACGGCAGTTGCCGCGTTTGCGCATAATTGGCCACGTACATCGGCGGATCATATTGCATCGCGACGGCAACGAATTCGAGACCCTTGTCCTTGAACCGGTTGTACGTGTCAACCATCTGCGGCATTTCCTTCACGCACGTGTCGCAGCTGGTTGCCCAGAAATTGACCAGATAGACCTTGCCCTTCAGGTCCGCAGTGCTCAGCTTCTGACCGGACAGCAGCGTGAAGCTTGCAACGGGTGCCTGCTTGTGCGTGTTAAAAGCGAGATACGCACCTACGGCGAGCGCAACGACAACGAGCGCGGCTGCAATCCATGAGCGGGACGGGCGGGAAGTGGCGGACTGGCGCATCGGCGTTTTTTCGGCTGACGCGACGCCGGTGGCGTCGCCGGATAGCATGACAACGATAGCTGACATTCTATCGCTGATTCGTGGTACCCGTGAGGCGGGCGTGCCCGCTGCGGCCTGATCGGCGCGTCGGCGATAATCGTGGTTTTTGCGCTATGCCGCGCCGATCTCCGGTCGTGGCCGTGCAATGGGGCGGATTTAATGTTAAATCGACGTTTTTGCTGGGTAATCTGGACTATTTTGTTGCTGATTACCGCTTGTTCGCCGCAATTCGACTGGCGCACAGTGCGCAACGACGAGGGCCGCTATACGGTGATGCTGCCGGCTAAGCCGTTGCTTGACGCGCGAGTGCTCACGATCGCCGGGCACGCGCTGAAGATGCAGATGCAAACGGCGACGGCCGGCGACGCGATGTTCGCCGTTGGCGTCGTGGCGCTTCCCGTCGATGATCCCACGCTTCGTGCGCAAGTGCTCACGTACCTGCAAAGCGGTCTGGCGCGCAACGTCGGGGCGCAGCCCGTGTTGCACGTGGTCCGAATTCCGGGCAGCCATGACGCTGGGGATGAATCGCGCATCGCGATGGATGTGGCCGGTCCGGTAGCCCATAGTCAAACCCAGAAGCAGCGCACGATCCACGCGCAGTTTATTGTGCGCGATCGGCGCGTGTACCAGGCGGCGGTCGTGTCTACGCGTGAGCCTGACCCGGTGCAACTGGAACAGTTCTTTGCGTCGTTGAAGGTGGATTGAGGCCCTGCTTTTTTCAATAGCCGGGAATCCTCGCGGTTGTGCTGCGCACCGCTGTTGATGTTTCAAACGAGCTATGGGCACTAACCATGCGATTTTTATTGAGTTTTCATACTGTCCACATGCCCTGTGGATAACTTTGTTGAAAAGTACCCAGGTCGCGGATCAGGAGCACGCTGCGACGCCGCCGTGTCGGGGTGGACGTGATTCTAGGCAGTGGATGCATTTCCTTTATTTTCATGGGTTTGCGATAAACCGTCGGAGATCTGCCGGATTCGGCCCAGAAGCGGCGCCGCTATCCAAACAGATGTGTATAAGCCAAGGCTTGTTTGCGCTCGGTGTTTCACTTTCGGGCTGAATTCCCGCATGTCGGCGCGCTCAGGGTGGGTTATGGCTCGCACGCGAGCGGCGTGTGGCTGTGAGTCGCGGGCAGGCTCAGACCGTGATCGACGCGCGCCGGTATTGCACCGCCTCGCCGACGTGAGCAGCGCGCACGTCATCGCTTAGATCAAGGTCGGCGATGGTGCGCGCAACGCGGCGCACCTTATCGAAGGCACGCCCCGACCACCCCAGGCGTTCGCCGCAGGTCTGCAGTAACGCTTCGCTGTGCGGATCGAGCGGACACCAGCGATTGAGGTCCTCGGTATTCAACGCGCAATTGGCCTTATGCTGGCGAGCTAATTGACGTTCGCGCGCGTGCCGCACACGCGCCGCGACCGCGTGGCTCGCTTCGCCGCGCGTGCCGGTGCGGCGGGCGAGTTCGGCGGCCGACAGCGAAGGCACGTCGATGACGATGTCGATCCGGTCAAGCAGTGGCCCGGACAGCCTGCCGACATAGCGGACGATCTGGTCGGGCGTGCACCGGCACCGTCCTAGCGGATCGCCACGCAAGCCGCAAGGGCACGGGTTCATCGCGGCAACCAGTTGACATGCGGCGGGAAAGTCGGTTTGTGCAGCAGCCCGAGAAATCGTGATCCTGCCTGTTTCGAGCGGCTCGCGAAGGGTCTCCAGCACCGCGCGGCTAAACTCGGGCAGTTCATCGAGGAACAGTACGCCCAGGTGCGCCAGCGTGATTTCGCCGGGCCGCGGCGGGTTGTAGCCGCCGACCAGCGCGGCGGCGCTCGCGCTGTGATGTGGCGCGCGAAATGGACGCCGCCCCCAGTCTGCCACCGTGAAGCCACGGCCGCTGGCGGACAGCAGCATCGCACAGGCCAGCGCGTCGTCGTCCGACATCGGCGGCAGTATGCCCGGCAGGCGTTGCGCCAGCATCGACTTGCCGGCGCCAGGCGGTCCCACCATCAGCATGTGATGCGAGCCGGCGGCGGCGATCTCCAGCGCCCGGCGCGCGGCAGGCTGGCCGATTACATCGGCCATATCTGGTGCGCGTTGCGCGGGCACGGCGGCGCCGCACGGCTGTGCGCGCTCGATGCGCGCCTCGGGCTCGCCCTTCAGATGCGCGACGAGCGCGGCCAAGTCGGCGGCCCCGAACACGGCCACGCCTGGCGCTAGCGCGGCTTCCGCCGCATTGTCCAACGGCACGTACAGTTCCGGGCACGCTGCGTCGGGGCCAGCCTGTCTCGCGGTGCCGCACGCCATCGCGAACGCGCCTCGGACCGGCCGCAGCGTGCCGCTGAGCGACAATTCGCCGGCGAACTCGCGGCCGGCCAGGGCATCACCCGGCAATTGCCCGCTCGCGGCCAGGATGCCCAGTGCAATCGGCAAATCGAAGCGCCCGGACTCCTTCGGCAAGTCCGCCGGGGCCAGGTTGACAGTGATTCGCCGCACGGGCACGTCAAAACCGCAATGGGTCAAGGCGGCCCGAACCCGCTCACGGCTCTCCCGCACTTCCAGGTCAGGCAGCCCGACAATCGCAAACGACGGCAGACCGTTCGCCAAATGGACTTCGACAGTGACTT
Organism: Mycetohabitans sp. B46; assembly: GCF_037389205.1. Taxonomy (NCBI): domain Bacteria; kingdom Pseudomonadati; phylum Pseudomonadota; class Betaproteobacteria; order Burkholderiales; family Burkholderiaceae; genus Mycetohabitans; species Mycetohabitans sp. B46. Next base: position 305,782 of record NZ_JADBGL010000001.1, on the reverse strand, counting down.
CGGGCGCGAGCGCGTGCAACGGCGCGCGGCTGCGGACCACGGCTAGCGACATGGCTCTTCCTTGCGGCATGTCGCCGCCGATTGGGATGCCTGGGAGCTTGCGCGCCTACACGCTGTCTGCGCGCGCGGCCAGCTTCTGCTCTAGCTCGGCCACACGCCGCTCCAGTTCCTCGAGCCTGAGCCGGGTGCGGGCCAGCACCTGAGCCTGGGTGTCGAACTCCTCGCGCGTGACCAGGTCCAGCTTGGAGAAGCCTTGCGACAGCATCGCCTTGACGTTGCGCTCGACATCCTTCGCCGGCGAGTTTTTCAGCATTTCGCTGAAGCGGGCCTGCAAGTCGTTGAACATGTCGTTTGGCTGTTTCATCGTCATTCCTCAATCTAAAATGTTGCACAAAGCCTGTGCTTTAACCTGGCTGCCGCCATCGCGGCGCGATGCACGGCGCGCATGGTCGCACGAATGCGCGGTTTGGGTGCGAAACTGGCCAGGCGCCTGTTTTTGGTGCAGTTCACCGCGGGCGATTTGGGGGACGCCAGCCGATCGCGCAGCCGATGGAAAGACTCTAGCACGTCCGCCACGCCGCGCTGCCAAGGTAAGTGTGGCGTTGGCCATCCGGTCGAGTCTCGCTTGGCGCCGTGTTCGTGACGTGCCACGTTGACACGCTCAGGTCGCTTACGGCCCGCGGGCGCAGCATGCGGCATGATAATTGCTTTACCTCGCCCCAGCGCAAGAAGCCAACCGCTGAGAGGATTCCATGAAACTTATTACCGCAATCATCAAGCCGTTCAAGCTGGATGAAGCTCGTGAGGCACTGTCGGCAATCGGTGTCTCGGGTATCACGGTGACCGAAATCAAGGGCTTTGGCCGCCAAAAGGGGCATACCGAGTTGTATCGCGGCGCCGAGTATGTCGTTGACTTTCTGCCTAAAGTCAAGATCGAAGTCGCCGTGGCCGACGACGTTGTCGAGCAGGCGATCGAGGCGATCGAGCGTGCGGCGCGTACCGGCAAGATTGGCGACGGCAAGATTTTTGTCATGCCGCTCGAGCAGGTGATCCGCATCCGTACCGGGGAGACGGGCGCCGACGCGCTTTGACGCACGATACCGGGGCCGCGCAGCGCCTGCAAGCGAATGCGAACTCAGGGCCAGGAACAAGAGGGGGCACTATGCGTAAGACTTTAAGAATGTTTCTGATGGTCGTGTCGCTGTTGGCGGCCGGCATCGGGCGCTGGGCGCCGGCGTTGGCCGACGACGCGTCGGGTGCTGTTGCGGCGTCCGTGCCCGCGTCTAGCGCAACGAATACGGCCCATGCTGCCAGCGCGGCACCGGTCTTTGCCGCCGTGGCGTCCGCTGTCGAAGCGTCGGGCGCGGCGCCAGCCATTGGCGTCAGTGCCAAACAAGCGGCCAGCGCGCCCGCCGCGCCGACGGCACCGGTGGTTCTTGACGCATCGAAGATCAACTCCGGCGACACCGCATGGATGCTGACCTCCACGGCGCTCGTGCTATTCATGACGATCCCAGGGCTCGCATTGTTCTATGGCGGCATGGTGCGCAAGAAGAACGTACTCGCGACCCTGATGCAGAGCTTTGCGATCACCTGTGTGGTGACAATCATTTGGGTGGTGCTTGGCTACAGCCTGGCCTTCACGCCTGGTAACGCGTTCATCGGCGGGTTCTCACGCGTGCTGCTGTCGGGCATGAGCTTCATCAAGGGGGATAAGGGCGTCATGCTGACGGTGAGCCACTTGGCCGTGACGATCCCCGAATCGGTCTACATGACTTACCAGATGACTTTCGCGATCATCACGCCGGCATTGATTTGTGGCGCATTCGCCGACCGGATGAAATTTTCGGCAATGCTAATGTTCATGGCCCTGTGGTCGCTTATGGTGTACTCGCCGATCGCGCATATGGTGTGGGAGCCGACCGGCTGGCTGTCCGCGGCAGGCATCCTTGACTTTGCCGGCGGCACGGTCGTGCATATCAACGCGGGGATAGCCGGGTTGGTCTGCGCGCTGGTGTTGGGCAAGCGCGTCGGCTACGGCCGCGAGGCGATGGCGCCGCACAATCTGGTGCTGACGCTGGTTGGTGCGGCAATGTTGTGGGTGGGCTGGTTTGGCTTCAACGCGGGCTCGGCGCTCGCCGCCGACGGCCGCGCCGGTTTCGCGATGGTGACCACGCAGGTCGCCACGGCGGCCGCGGCGCTCGCGTGGATGTTTGCGGAATGGATCGGCAAAGGCAAGCCGTCCGTGCTGGGCATTGCTTCCGGGGCGGTGGCAGGTCTGGTCGCGGTGACACCCGCATCCGGCTTCGTCGGCGTATCGGGCGCGCTGAGCATCGGCATCGTGGCCGGCGTGCTGTGTTTTCTGTCGGCGACGTGGCTCAAGAATAAGCTTGGCTATGACGATTCGCTCGACGCATTCGGCGTACACGGTATCGGCGGAATCATCGGCGCGATTCTCACCGGCGTGTTCGCGCTCAAGGATATCGGCGGCGCCGACGGCAGTGTGATCCTGCAACTCAAGGGCGTGGCCACCACGCTGATCTACAGCGGCCTCGTGTCGTTCATTCTGCTCAAGATCATCGACGCGGTCATCGGCCTGCGCGTGAGCGAAGAGGAAGAACGCGAGGGGCTGGATGTGGCGCTCCACGGCGAGCACGTCGAATGAACCTGCGACGTGCCGGCGAGCAGAGGGCATGGGCGGTGTGCGGCGATGCTGACGCGCACCTTGCAACATGACAAAACACCCCCAACTAAACAGTACAACCTTTTACAATCGCTTTTTTGAGCCTGTAAGCCGCCAGTTTCCATGGTTCCGCACCTTGTCACCGCGCTCAATGGTCCGTTGCTCGACCTGGAGCGGCGGATTCTAGACGCCACGCCCGCGATCGAGCGCTGGTTCCGCCTCGAATGGCAGGAGCACACGCCACCATTCTATTGCTCGGTGGACCTGCGCAATGCCGGCTTTAAGCTCGCGCCGGTGGATACAAACCTATTTCCGGGCGGTTTTAACAACCTACCCCTTGAAGTGCTGCCGCTTGCTGTGCAAGCTGCCATGGCGGCCATCGAGAAGATCTGCCCGGATGCGAAAAACCTGCTGCTGATCCCGGAGCGCCATACGCGCAACGCGTTCTACCTGGACAACCTGGCACGGCTTGCCACGATCATGCGCCAAGCGGGGCTGAACGTGCGGCTGGGCACGCTGGATGAAACTGTCACCGAGCCTGTCGCGCTGCCGCTGCCCGACGGCCAGGGCCTGGTAGTTGAGCCGCTGGAGCGCTCGGCGCGCCGTCTTGGACTGAAGAACTTCGATCCCTGCTCGATCTTGTTGAACAATGACCTGTCGGCTGGTGTTCCGCCTGTGCTGGAGAACCTGCACGAGCAGTTTCTGTTGCCACCGTTGCATGCCGGATGGGCGGTGCGGCGCAAATCGAACCACTTCAGCTGCTACGACGAGGTAGCCAAGAAGTTTTCTAAGTTCATCGGCGTCGACCTGTGGATGCTCAATCCCTACTTCACGCGTGTCTCGGATATCGATTTCACCGAGCGCTCGCATGAAGAGGCGCTGGCCGACGCGGTTGACGCGGTGCTGAAGAAGGTGGCGAAGAAGTACCGCGAGTACGGGATCGAGGATCGGCCGTATGTGGTGATCAAGGCCGATGCCGGCACCTATGGGATGGGTGTGATGACCGTGCACGACGCATCGGAGCTTGCCGGGCTGAACAAGCGCGAGCGCAACCGAATGGCGGTCGTCAAGGAAGGGCTGCAGGTGCACGACGTCATTGTTCAGGAAGGCGTGCAGACGTTCGAGCACGTCAACGAAGCGGTGGCCGAGCCGGTCGTCTACATGATCGACCGCTACGTGGTTGGCGGCTTTTACCGCGTCCATGCGAATCGTGCGCCGAATCAGAATCTAAACGCGCCGGGCATGCACTTCGTGCCGCTGGCCTTCGAGCATACGGCGCTGCCGGATGTGCATGCCAAGCCTGGCGCCGCGCCGCCGAACCGCTTCTACATGTACGGCGTGGTTGCACGGCTGGCACTGCTGGCTGCATCGGTCGAATTGGAGAAGACCGACCCTGAGGCGATCCTGGTGTGACTTGTTGGCGCACGCGGGTAGGCGCTGCGCGATAATGCACGCTGGATAGCCGCTCTGTGCCGGAACAACCCATGGACATTCTCTTTATTGCCGACCCGCTGCCGCAGTTCAAGATTTATAAGGACACGACGTACGCGATGATGGCCGAAGCCGCGCGCCGCGGCCATGTGCTTTATGCGTGCGAGCCGCGGCACCTCGCGTATGCGGGTGGCGGCGTCGAGGCCACGGTACGGCGTTTCTCGATCGTTGGCGATTACACGAATCCGGGCCAATGGTACGACGCGGAACTCGCGGAGAATCGCGGCCTGGGTACGTTCGGTGCGGTGCTGATGCGCAAGGACCCACCGTTCGATATGGAGTATGTGACATCGACTTGGCTGCTGGAGATCGCCGAGCGGCACGGCGCGCGCATCTTCAACAAGCCGCGCGCGATTCGCGACCACTCCGAGAAGATGGCGATTGGCGAGTTCGCGCGCTTCACCGCGCCCACACTGGTCACGCGCGACGCGGCACGGCTGCGGGCATTCCACGGCGAGCACCACGACGTGATCTTCAAGCCGTTGGATGGCATGGGTGGGCTGGGCGTGTTCCGGATACGCGAGGACGGCATGAACCTCGGCTCGACGATCGAGATGCTCAGCGACAATGGCGCGCGCACCGTGATGGCGCAGCGGTATATCCCGCAGATCAAGGACGGCGACAAGCGGATCTTGCTGATCGGCGGGGAGCCGGTGCCTTATTCGCTGGCGCGGATCCCGCAAGGCACCGAGATCCGCGGCAACTTGGCCGCTGGTGGGGTAGGCCGCGCCCAGCCGCTGGCGCCACGTGACCGCGAGATTGCCGCCGCGCTCGGCCCGGTGCTGGCCGAGCGCGGCCTGCTGCTGGTCGGCTTAGATGCGATCGGCGATTGGCTCACGGAGGTTAACGTGACGAGCCCGACATGTTTTCGCGAGATCACCGAGCAAACGGGGTTCGATGTCGCGGCGATGTTCGTCAACGCGCTGGAGCGCGCGGTTGGCTGACACGGGCTCGGGATGATCTGCGCCAGCCTGATACACTATTAAAGTTCATGGCGATTTGGACGCAGGCTGACATGGCTGGCATCTTAATCATTGCCCACGCGCCATTGGCATCGGCGTTGCGGGATTGTGTCGCGCATTTCTATGGCAGTCTGCCGCCGCGCATCGACGTGCTGGACGTGACACCGGACTGCGATCCGGTCGCGGTGCTAGCCGACGCGCACGTGCAACTGCAGCAGGTGACCGAGCACAATGGTGCACTGGTATTGACTGACATGTTCGGGGCGACACCGGCCAACATTGCGGCCCAGCTAGCGGCATTGCCGCATGTGCGGGTGGTGGCGGGTGTCAATCTGCCGATGTTGGCGCGCGCAGTGTGCTATCGGACGCTACCGATCGATACGTTGGCGGATAAAGCGCTGCAAGGCGGTGCGAAGGGCATCCACGGCGTCGTGCCGGGCACGCCTGCCACAGCAGCGTGCCTGCCGTGCGCCGAAATGGCATCGGCCGCCCACGGGGCCGCGTTGCCGCCGTGCAGCGCTGATCTGCCCGCGGATCCCGCGACGAGTGTGCCGTGCGGCCCGACGGGCTGAGCGGCCGGTGCGCTGCACCGAGCCTGCGCCTGCTCGACGCGGGCTCTTCATCGTTTCAATTCCAACCAAAACATGATTCAAAGAGAAGCAACGATTGTCAATAAATTAGGGCTCCATGCACGGGCGTCGGCCAAGCTGACGCAACTGGCTGGCAGCTTTCGGTGCGAGATTTGGATGGCGCGCAACGGCCGACGGATCAATGCAAAGAGCATCATGGGGGTGATGATGCTCGCGGCGGGGATCGGCAGCACGATCACCATCGAGACCGAGGGTCCCGACGAGCAGGCGGCGATGGATGCGATCCTCGCGCTGATCGCGGACAAGTTCGGCGAAGGTCAGTAACACCAAACAATTGGCGCTGCGGCCAAGCAGTGCCGACGCATGTCGCGATTCTGCGCTGCGACATCGAGACGCATTGCTCGATGCTGCATTGCGGGCTGCGGCCAAACAGGACAGAACCTATAATGGGTGCGCCGGTCTGAGTCTGCGTCAGACATTTGCCGGGCAGGCGTGATGGCGCCCAGCGCAAGCTTGCCACGCGCGTCCGATGCTTCCCCATTGCCCAAGCACAACTAGAGGAGGTGCGCGTGTCGTTCACGCTGCATGGAATCCCTGTATCTCGAGGCATCGCGATTGGCCGCGCGTATCTGATTGCGCCTGCCGCGCTGGACGTTGCCCATTATCTAGTCGAGCCCGACCATGTCGAGGCCGAGGTGGCCCGCTTCGTCGCGGCGCAGCAGGCTGTGCACGATGAGCTCGATACGTTGCGTGCCGAGCTGCCGGCGGATGCGCCCAGCGAGATGGGCGCATTCCTCAACGTCCACACGCTGATTTTGCACGACGAGATGCTGGTCGAGGCGGTAATCGAATTGATCCGCGTGCGGCGCTACAACGCCGAATGGGCGCTCACCGAGCAACTGGAGCGCCTGGCCAAGCACTTTGATGATATCGATGATGAGTACCTGCGTGAGCGCAAGGCGGACCTGGAGCAGGTCGTCGAGCGCGTGCTCAAGGCGTTGGCCGGATCACCGGCGGCCGCCGTGGCGGCCAACGGCGCGCGGCGTGGCACCGATGAGATGATTGTGGTCGCGCACGATATCGCGCCGGCTGACATGCTGCAATTCAAGACGCAGACGTTTCACGGGTTTGTCACGGACCTGGGCGGGCGCACGTCGCATACGGCGATCGTCGCGCGCAGCCTGGGGATCCCGGCGGCGGTAGGCATGCAGCAGGCTAGCTCGCTGATCCGGCAGGACGACATGATCATCGTCGACGGCGACCGTGGCGTGGTGATCGTCGACCCAGCGCCGATCGTGTTGGAGGAGTATGCGTATCGACAAAGCGAAAAGCTGCTTGAGCAACGCAAGCTGCAGCGACTGAAGTTTTCACCGACGCAGACCGTGTGCGGCACGAAGATCGATTTGCTGGCGAATATCGAATTGCCGGACGATGCACGCGCCGCGCTGGACGCCGGCGCAGTCGGCGTCGGGCTGTTCCGCACTGAATTCTTGTTCATGAACCCGCGTGGCGCGTTGCCGGAAGAGGAGCAGCAATTCGACGCGTATCGACGCGTCGTGCAGACGATGAACGGCTTGCCGGTGACGATCCGCACGATCGATGTGGGCGCCGACAAACCGCTCGATTCGCGCGACGAGTTCGAGACGGCGTCCAACCCGGCGCTCGGGTTGCGTGCGATCCGCTGGAGCCTGTCTGAGCCGCAGATGTTTCTTACGCAGCTGCGGGCCATCCTGCGTGCCTCGGCGTTCGGGCCCGTGAAGATTCTCGTGCCGATGCTCGCCCATGCGCGCGAGATCGACCAGATGCTGGACCTGATCGCGCAGGCCAAGCACCAGCTCGACGATGCGGGCCTAGCATACGATCCGAACGTGCGGATCGGCGCGATGATCGAGATCCCGGCGGCCGTGATCGCGCTGCCTCTGTTTCTGAAGCGCCTCGACTTCTTGTCGATTGGCACCAACGACCTGATTCAATACACGTTGGCGATTGATCGCGCGGACAACGCGGTCGCGCATTTGTATGATCCGCTGCATCCCGCAGTACTGCAACTGATCGGCATGACACTGCGCGAAGCCAGGCGGGCCGGCGTGCCGGTGTCGGTGTGCGGGGAAATGGCCGGTGATCCGGCGCTCACGCGGCTGCTGCTCGGGATGGGGCTAACTGAGTTCTCGATGCATCCGAGCCAGTTGCTGCTGGTCAAGCAGGAGGTGCTGCGTGCACAGTTGAAGAGTCTGGAAAAGCCGGTCGAGGACGTCCTGGCGTCATACGAGCCGGAGGAGATCCAGGCAGCGCTTGACCGGTTGCTGCAGGCGTAGCGCGGTGGCGCGCTACGGCACGGCGTCAGTGTCGCGATGCGGCGCGCCGCAAACCAAGCAATCGGCTTGGCGGCCGATACGCATCGTCTGCCAGTCCATCGTCATCGCGTCGAGCATCATCAGCCGCCCCGCCAGCGTGCGCCCGATTCCGGCGATTACGCGCAGCGCCTCGGCCGCTTGCATCGCGCCGATGATGCCCACCAATGGGGAGAACACGCCCATCGTCGAGCACGCGACTTCATCGAACGGCTGGTCTGGCGCGAACACGCACGCATAGCAGGGTGAGGCCGGATCGCGCGCATCGAATGTACTGATCTGCCCGTCAAAGCGCAATGCCGCACCGGATACCAGCGGCACGCGATGCCGGACGCATGCGCGGTTCACCGCATGACGGGTCGCGAAATTGTCGCTGCAATCGAGCACGACGTCGGCGTGCTGCACCCATTGTTGCAGCAGCGCCTCGTCCGCGCGCGCGTGGATCGCGTTCACGCGTACGTCGGGATTGAGGCGGGCGAGCGTTGCACGTGCCGACGCGACCTTGGCCTGTCCGATAGTGTCGCTCGAATGCAGAATTTGTCGCTGCAGGTTGGTCAGATCGACGGTGTCGGCATCGACCAGCGTCAGCGTGCCGACGCCCGCTGCACCGAGGTACATCGCGGCCGGCGAACCGAGGCCGCCGGCCCCGATAATCAACACGTGCGCGTCCAGAAAGCGCTGCTGTGCCTCAATACCGATTTCGTCGAGCAGGATGTGGCGCGAATAGCGCAGCAATTGGTCGTCGTTCATTGCAGCATTTGTCGGAGTTGACGCGCGGCGTGTCGGCGACATCACCGCCGACACGCCGCCGGCGCGCGCGATGCCGGCCGACAACGCGCGCTCGGTGCCTAGCGTGGCGCGCACGGGCCGGCGGGTGCCAATGCCGGGGCCTTGTCGGTACCCGGCACCGCGGGTAGCGCGGGCTTCACCGCGATCGGCGCGGACGCGGAGCGGGGCGGCTTGTTCTCGGCCATCTTGCGCTCCGTCAGTGACTGGGAGACTTGCACCGGTTCCCCCTTGAGTTGATGCATCGCCTGCTGCAGCATGAAGTCCTCGCTGCTGCCAAATTCGATCGGTGGACGGCTGCGCTCCTTCTCGCGCTGTTCCTGCGTCTTCTTCGAATTCTGCTCCTCGAGCTGACGCAATTGGTTGAGCCGGTTCTGCTCGCGCTTTTCCTGCTCGGCCTTCTCGTTCGGGTCTTGCGTATTGGCCAGGTGATTCGAATAATCGACCTCGCGCGTGACCAGGGCATCGTCCGGATCACCGTCTGCGAACTGGTCCACCGGAATGTCGGGACGGATACCCTTATTCTGGATCGAACGGCCGCTCGGCGTGTAGTAGTACGCGGTCGTCAGGCGCAGGGCGGTGTCAGCGGTCATTGGACGCACCGTCTGCACTGACCCCTTGCCGAACGTGGTCTTGCCCATGATCAGCGCGCGATGCTGGTCCTGCAGTGCGCCGGAGACAATTTCGGAGGCCGACGCCGAGTACGCGTTGACCAGTACCACCATCGGCACCGTCTTGTAGATCGCGGGCAGGTTCTTTAGCGGGTCGCTGTCGAAGGTCGACAACCGATAGTTGTCGAACGTGTCGCGATAGGTCTGCTTGGCATCGGCGATCTGGCCATTGGTTGACACGACCACTGAATCTGGCGGCAGGAACGCGCCGGCCACGCCGACCGCGCTTTGCAGTAGGCCACCCCCATTGTTACGCAAGTCTAGGACCAGGCCCTTGAGTTGCGGTTGCTGGCGTGCGATATCGGTGAGCTTAGCCGCCAAGTCCGGCACCGTGCGCTCCTGGAAGCTTGTGATCCGCACCCACGCATAGCCTGGCTGCACCATCTTTGCCTTCACGCTCTGGACTTTGATTACCGCGCGGGTGACGGTGACCGGGAACGTGCGCTCGTCGCTCTTGCGATAGATGGTCAATGTGACTTTGGTCCCCGGCTCGCCGCGCATCTGCTTGACCGCCCGGTCCAGCGTCATGCCGCGCACCGGCTTGTCGTTGACCCGCGTAATCAGGTCGCCCGGGCGGATGCCGGCGCGAAACGCCGGCGTATCCTCAATCGGCGAGATGACCTTTACCAGGCCGTCCTCTTGCGAGATTTCGATGCCTAGCCCCGCGAAGCGCCCCTTGGTCTGTTCCTGCAGCTCTTGGTAATCAGTCTTGTCCAGGTACGATGAGTGCGGATCCAGGCTCGACACCATGCCTTTGATCGCCGCGGTCAACAGCTTCTTGTCGTCAACCGACTCGACGTACTCGTGCTTAATCTGGCCGAATACCTCGGCGAACAGCCGCAACTGGTCTAGCGGCAGTGGCGCGGTCGTGCTGGTCGCGGCGGACGCCGAGAATTGGAGCGTGGCAAACATGCCGGTCGCGAGGCCGGCGGCAATCAGACCTGCGTTCTTCAGAGTCTTGCGCATAAAGTGAACAGTGGCGGTGGCGTGTTATGGCGCGCGGCGGCGCCCGGCGGGCGCGCTAATCGGAGAGCAAGTATAACCGCCCTTGGACAGGCCACTGGCGGCACGGTTCGGAAAATTAGGCAGCCTTACCCTGGTTCGCGACCGCGGCCTGAGCGTTGGCGATCGCCTCTGCGTCACCTAGATAATAGTGCTTGATGGGTTTGAGCGCTTCGTCCAGCTCGTAGACGAGCGGCACACCGTTCGGGATATTCAGCCCGACGATATCGATGTCCGAGATGTCGTCCAGGTATTTGACCAGCGCGCGGATCGAGTTGCCATGCGCGGCGATCAGCACGTTGCGGCCCGACTTGATGGCTGGCGCGATCGATTCGTTCCAGATCGGCAGCACGCGTGCGACCGTGTCCTTTAGGCACTCCGTGAGTGGCAGCAACTCGCGCGCCACCTTGGCGTAGCGCGGGTCATCGTACGACGTGCGCGGATCGGACGGCTCGAGCGCCGGCGGTGGCGTATCGTAGCTGCGCCGCCATATCAGCACCTGTTCGTCACCGTACTGGGCTGCCGTTTCAGCCTTGTTCAGCCCGGACAGCGCGCCGTAGTGCCGCTCGTTCAGGCGCCATGAGTGCACGACGGGGATATACATTAGATCCATTTCATCCTGCACGTGCCACAGCGTGCGGATGGCGCGCTTGAGCATGGACGTATACGCGATGTCGAACGTATAGCCGGCCTGCTTGAGCAGCACGCCGGCTTGCCGCGCTTCGGCCGCGCCTTTGTCGGTGAGGTCGACATCGACCCAGCCAGTAAAGCGGTTTTCCTTGTTCCACGTCGATTCGCCGTGGCGGATGAGGACGAGCTTGTACATGTCAATGTAAACGGTAGTCAGGAAGCGGTAAGCCGCCGGCGCACGCCGATCCAACGGCGCACGTCAGTGCATCGGACGGATATTTTATAATGCTGAATTGTCTACTTTGTGCGAATTCCATCCGTGAAGTTTTTCACCGAGCCAGCCAACCTTGTATTGATCGCCATCGCCCTCATCTCCGGGGGGCTGCTGCTATGGCCGGTCATCACGCGGCGCGACCGCGGCCTGTCCGCCGCGGATGCCACGCAACTGATCAACCGCCGCAATGCGGTCGTCATCGACTTGCGCGGCGCCGATGAATTTGCGCAGGGCCATCTGCCGCAGGCGCGTCATCTGCCGTTTGACGAGTTGAAGAGTAAAGTGGCACAGGTGGCCAAGAACAAGAGCACGCCAGTGCTGCTAGTCTGCCAAAATGGCGGGCATTCAGCCAGGGCGCAGAATGTGCTGAAGGAGGCCGGCTACGCGCACGTGTTCACGTTGCAAGGCGGTGTCAACGCGTGGCGGCAGTCCGGCATGCCGGTCGTCAAGCAAGGAGCGGCGAAATGAGCAAGGTGGTCATGTACAGCACGCAGGTCTGTCCGTATTGCCAGATGGCCGAGCGTCTGTTGAGGTCCCGCGGCGTCGAGCACATCGAGAAAGTGCTGATCGATCGTGATCCTGAGCGTCGAGCGGAAATGATGGAGCGCACCGGCCGGCGTACAGTGCCGCAAGTCTTCATCGGCCAGACCCACGTCGGCGGCTACGATGACCTGTCCGCGCTCGACCGTGCCGGCGGGCTGATGCCGCTGCTCGAGGCAGTCTGACACCTGTCTGACCACGAGGCCTTTGCCGACGCCTTGCGGCGACGGCAGGCTAGTATACGCGCGCGCCCCGTTCGCTGGGCCGCGCCATTCGGGCGACGTGCGGCGGCTCGATGCCGTGCGCACCTGCCCCTTTCACCGAAGGAAAGTTCATGTCTGACCCGCAGAACAACCAGCCGTTCTTCAACATCCAGCGCATTTATTTGAAGGATTTGTCGCTCGAGCAGCCGAATTCGCCGGCAATCTTCCTGGAGCAGGAGATGCCCGGTGTTGAAGTCGAAGTCGACGTCAAGGCAGAGCGGCTGGCTGACGGTGTGTTCGAGGTGATCGTGACGGGCACCGTGACGGCGAAGGTCGCCACCAAGGTCGCCTTCCTGATCGAGGCCAAGCAAGCCGGTATCTTTGACATACGCAACATTCCGAACGAACAGATCGATCCGCTGATCGGCATCGCATGCCCGACGATTATTTTTCCGTATCTGCGCTCAAACATCGCCGATGCCATTACCCGTGCCGGCTTCCCGCCAATCCATCTGGCTGAAATCAACTTTCAGGCGCTGTACGAGCAGCGCCTGGCGCAGGCCAATGGCCAGCCAGGCAACGGCGCGGCCAACGAAGGCGCCACGACTACACACTGATGCGGTGCAGATGATCGACGCACGGCCGATCGCCGGGGAACCGAGTCTCTGGACGGACTGCAACGATGTGGCTGCTGCGAGGTGCTGGCAATGAAAGTTGCCGTACTCGGCGCCGGTGCGTGGGGCACCGCGCTGGCCAGTCACCTCGCGCAGCGTCATGACACGCTGTTGTGGGCGCGCGATCCAGCCCTCGTGGCTGACCTTGCCGCCGCGCGCGAGAATCGCCGCTACCTACCAGGCATCGCGTTGGACCCCGCGCTGGGCTACGAGTCCGACCTGGGCGTCGCGCTACGGCATGCGCTTGCCCACGATGCGCTGTGCGTGCTGGGTACGCCGGTCGCGGGACTAGCCGCCATCTGCATTGCGATGCGCGAGGCAGGCCACGTACCGGCACACCTTGTTTGGTTGTGTAAGGGTTTCGATGGGGACACGATGCATCTGCCGCATCAACTTGTTGTCGATGTGCTAGGCGCGCACCCAAGTTACGGCGCGTTGTCCGGCCCAAGCTTCGCGCAAGAAGTGGCCCAGGGCCTGCCCGTCGCGCTGACTATCGCCAGCGCGAGCGCCGAATGCCAGCAGCGCACCGTCGATGCATTCCATCATGGCTCGATGCGTGTCTATATTGGAGATGATGTCGTCGGCGTCGAGGTAGGCGGCGCGGTGAAGAACGTGCTGGCGATCGCCACCGGCATTGCCGACGGGCTCGGGCTCGGCCTGAACGCGCGTGCTGCGTTGATCACGCGCGGACTGGCGGAAATGACGCGATTCGGCGTCGCGCTCGGTGGACGGTACGATACCTTTACCGGTCTGACCGGGCTGGGTGATCTGATCTTGACCGCGACCGGTGATCTGTCGCGCAACCGCACTGTGGGTTTCCAATTGGCGGCTGGACGCACGCTGGGCGAGATCCTAGCCGCGTTGGGGCATGTCGCCGAAGGGGTGCGATGCGCGCGCGCGGTATTGGCCATCGCGCGGCAGCATGGGATCGAGATGCCGATTACCGAAGCCGTCTGCGGCGTGCTGTTTGACGGCGTGGCGCCTCGCGCCGCGGTCGACGCGCTGTTGCGGCGAGAGGTGAAGAGCGAGACGAGCTGAACGGCGGTGGTCAAGGTGTTCGCTTGCCGGCACGGCATGCTGGAGGCCAGCATGCCGTCAGCACAATCGCCGATCGGCGGTGGCGTGTGCCAAGCACGGCAAGCTGACATGACGACGCTGATGGTTGACGCGCTCGCCAACGCGGCCACTACGCTGCTGTTGTCCCCATGCCATCGCATCGCGTTTCCAACAGTCAATTGTGGAGCCTACCTAATCCGTTGCGGGGTCTACCATTTCCGCCGCTGCGGGCCGTAGAGAGTGCCGTATCGACCGTAATCGACCCGCTGCGCGACGTTCCGGCACTCGCGTACTCGATTTGCGCGTCCTTTGACTTTTGCGTCCTTTGACGCGGCCATGCTGCGGCTTGACGAAGCGTCACTCGCGCTTTACCGGCGTATGCGGCGTGCCATGCATTCATGGACTACGAGGTTCTAGGCGAGCAGCCGGGACAACGACGCGGACCATCGTGCCGTTCAGACGCCACCCTCGAAGCCATGCTGCCGCCACGCCTCGAACACCACAACGGCCACCGTATTGGACAGGTTCAAGCTGCGGTTGCCTGCACGCATCGGCAGGCGTACACGCTGGTCGGTGGCAAAGTGCTGTAGCACTGTGTCGCACAGGCCTCGCGTTTCGGCGCCGAAGACAAACCAATCGCCGGGTTGGAACGCGCGGCCTCCAAACATCGACGAGCCACGCGTCGTGAAGGCGAACATTCGGGTCGGGTCGGGCCGCTGCGTGGCGAGCAGTGCGCTCCAATCCCGGTGCACGCGCATCTGCGCGTATTCGTGATAATCAAGGCCCGCGCGGCGCATCCTCGCGTCGTCCAGTGGAAAGCCCAGCGGCTCGACCAAGTGCAGCGTGGCGCCAGTATTCGCGCATAGGCGAATGATGTTGCCGGTGTTCGGCGGAATCTCGGGTTCGACTAGAACGACGTTGAACATGGAATGGGTCAATGAGGTGGCTGGCGTGGGCGTCGATGGACGAGCGTCGGTCGTGGTGGTGGCCGCCTGGGGTCGATTACGCGCGCGGTGTGCGTAGCGCGACGAAATTGGTGACGCGTCGTGCGCCGGCATCCTTGAGCATTCGCGCGAGCGTATCGAGTGTTGTGCCGGATGTCATCACGTCGTCGACGATGCCCACGTGCTGGCCGCGGACCGTCTTGCGCAGCGCGAACGCGCCAGCCAGGTTCGCGTGCCGGGCGGTTGCGCCGAGCAGCGCTTGTTGCCCGGTGTCGCGCACACGTACGACGGCGCGCGGATCGGCGCGCACGCCAAGGCGCCGGGCGAGTGCGCGTGCGATCACCCAAGCCTGGTTGTAGCCGCGCGATGCGAGCCTCGACGCTGAAAGTGGCACGGCAATCAACGCGTCGGGCAACTCGGGCAGGTCTTGCGACGCGAGTGCCAGCCGGCGCGCGAAATCGCGTCCAAGCTCGATACGAGAGCGAAATTTCAAGTCGGCCACTAACTGGTCAAGCGGCGGCGCATAGTTGGCAAGCGTCACGGTGGCGTCGAACGCCGGTCGTGTCTGGACGCAAAACGAGCAATGCGTTGCAACGTGGCGTGGCAGTGGCAGTGGCAGTGGCAGTGGCAGTGGCAGCGCACAGCGCGGGCAGCGCAGCCGTGCTTCATTCCAATAAATTGCATCGCAAGCGTCGCACAGTACATCATGCGACAAATTGCCACAGAGTGCGCACTGCGTCGGCAATGCATGGCGCCAAGCGCTGTGGCATAAGCTGCGCAGCTTGGCTACCCAGCGGCGCTGCCCGCGGCCGGTGTGCGCCGCGCCGGGAGCATGGCTTGGGTGGACGAGGCGCACCGTCGCCGCGGCGGGCCACGCGTGGCCGCGCCGTTGGTCACGGCTGTGATCGTTGACGGATGTACGGTCGCGGGCCGGCGTGGGCAATGGGGTAGACTGCTTCATCAGAAACGGAAACGGATACTGGCTCAGGGCGGTCGAACGAGTATACTGCGGCCCTTCCCGCAAGCCTATGCTCATGCCAACCGACCACGACCGTCCGGCGGACCAAGACACTGATGCGGATGCGCAGCGCGCTTCCGGGTTGCGCCAGCTCAGGCAGATCTTCGATCGTCGTGCCGCGCAATTTCACGACGTGGCGTTCTTGCCGCGCGAGATCGCGCAGCGCATGCATGAGCGATTGCAGTACATCAAGCTGCAGCCGGCGCGGGTGCTCGACGCGGGGTGCGGCGCGGGCGAGGACATCGATGCGCTGCGCGCGCGCTTCACGCAGGCCAGCGTCTATGGCACAGACCTATCACGCGCGATGCTCGGCGCCGCGCACGCGCCGGGTGGCGGTGGCGCCCACGCGGTGTCCGGGCAGGCTGCCCCAGCGGGTGGCTGGCGTCGCCTGCTGCCGGCCGCACTGCGCCATCTCGCATCGCGCCCCATCCCACCGCGCGACCGGGTGCAGGCCGATTTTGGCGCGCTACCGTTTGCGTCGGAGTGCTTTGACTTGCTATGGTCAAATTTGGCGCTGCAGTGGCATGCGCGTCCGGACCGGGTGTTTCCCGAGTGGCAGCGGGTACTGAAAACTGGCGGGCTGCTGATGTTCTCCACGCTTGGTCCTGATACGCTGCGCGAGCTGCGTGGTGCGTGGGCGGCCGCAGATGGCGGCGCGGCGCAGCACGTGCTCGACTTTGTCGATATGCATGACTGCGGCGACATGCTGGTTGCCAGCGGCTTTGAGATTCCAGTGATGGACATGGAGACGCTTACAATCACGTACGCGTCCCCGCAATCGCTGCTGGCCGACGTGCACCGCTGGGGCGCAATGCCGCCGCAAGCTGTGCGGCGTGGCGACGCGCGCGCCGATGTGTCGCGCGGCCTGATTTCGCGCGGCACGTATCATCGCCTGCTCGACGCGCTGGAAGCGCAACGGCAGCCCGACGGCACGATACCGCTCACCTTTGAGGTGGTCTACGGTCATGCGTGGAAGGCCATGGCTCGCGTGACGCCTGAAGGGCATGGCATCGTGCGCCTCGACGAGATCGGCCATATGTCGCGCGGTGCGCGCAGGGCATCTTTCTGATGCATCGGCATGCGCGCGTGGGCGGCGGGACCGGTACTTCGTTATCCCGGAAATCGCTGCTTAAAATGACTGTCGCAAACTGCGTCAAAATGGCGCAGAGGCTTATCGGACAAAGGTTCGAGCCGGTTTGGCGTTGCTTGTGGATGACCATGAACCCGCCTATAATGCGTCAGTTTGTCGCTTGGGGGTCCGCACTATGGGGGCGATGGGCACGTAGCACGAGGAGTGGCGATGGAGGCAATCACATGGCCAACCGATTCCGGTCCGGTGTTGAAGGACTGGATGCAGCGGCGCAACTGTTCGGCGTCTCCGCGTCAGTTCGTTTGCTTCTACTTGCTGCTCGCGCTGGTATCGTGCTCGATTGGACTGGCCGTCGCGCTCAGCGGCGCGTGGCTGGTGCTGCCTTTTACGGGCATCGAACTCCTCGCGGTAGGCGTCGCGTTCATCATTTACGCGCGCCATGCGGTCGATTACGAATACATCCGTCTGTGCCCGGACCATCTTTTGATCCGACGGGTGAGCGCCGGCAGCGTCACGCAGTTCGAGTTCAACCCGTGCTGGGTCCGGATCGAGCCGGGGCGCGAGCCGCGCCAATGCGTGACCGTGGCATCGGGTCGGGTGGCGGTATCGGTTGGGCGGCATCTTGCGTTCGACCGTCGCGCCGAGTTTGCGCGCGAATTGCGCGCGTGGCTCAAGCAATGTGCGTCGTGCGGACACCAGAGCAGTAGGGCGGAAGGCGAGTCTGAATAGTAATTTTGGGTAAGGAAGCTATGAAAACAATCAAGCGAGCCTTCGCGGGCATGCTTGCCGCGAGTACGTGGCTCGTCGCAGGCACGGCCCAGGCGATCAATGACGCACCGGGTGGCCCGGCGGTCAATCAACTGAATTTCCAGCCGCCCGTCACCAAGATCGCCGAGGAGCTTTACGGCTTGCATACGATGATGCTGATCATCTGTGCGGTGATCTTTGTCGGCGTGTTTGGCGTGATGTGCTATTCGATCATCGTGCATCGCAAATCGAAAGGCTTCAAACCCGCTCACTTTCACGAAAGCACCACCGTCGAAATCATTTGGACCGTCGTGCCGTTCTTGATCGTCGTGTTGATGGCACTGCCTGCGACGAAGGCGGTTGTCGCGATGAAAGACACCTCTAACGCGGACTTGACGATCAAGGTCACCGGCTACCAATGGAAATGGGGCTATGACTATGTGAAGGGGCCGGGTGAGGGCATTAGCTTTCTGTCGACGCTGACGACGCCACGCTCGATGATCAACGGCAAGGAGCCGATTTCTGATACCTATCTGCAGGAAGTCGATCATCCGCTCGTGGTGCCGGTGGGCCAGAAAATCCGAATCATCACGACTGCCGCAGATGTCGTGCACTCGTGGTACGTGCCCGCGTTCGGTGTCAAGCAAGACGCGATTCCCGGCTTTACGCGCGAAACGTGGTTCAAGGCCGAAAAGGTCGGAACGTACCGGGGTTTCTGCACCGAGCTGTGCGGTAAAGAGCACGCGTACATGCCGGTGGTTGTCGAAGTTAAGAGCGCAGACGACTATGCGAAATGGGTCGCTGATGAGCAAAAGAAAATGAGCGCGTCAGCCAATGAGCCGAACAAAATGTACACGATGGATGAACTGAAGGAGCAAGGCGCAAAAGTGTATGCGGCTAACTGCGCAGTTTGCCATCAACCGACCGGCAAGGGCACGGGACCGTTCCCGGCGCTTGACGGCAGCGCGGTCGTCAAAGGCCCGATTGCCGGACACTTGAACCTCGTGCTGAACGGGAGGGGACAAATGCCGGCATGGGGCCCGACGTTAAGCGATGTAGAAATTGCGTCAGTCATCACGTTTGTAAGCAATACGTGGGACAACCATGACGGTGTGGTATTACAACCCCGGCAGGTCGCAGACGCGCGCAACGGCAAGATGCCTGCCGTCGCGGTAGCTGGCAATGGCGCCTGATGTCCCGTATGCAACCGTTGATTCGGCCCCGGAATTTGTTTTAGGAGAAGTGTTATGCCAACGATCGGACACGACGTCGCGGCAGGTCACGATCACGCACACGACCATGCGCACGATTATCCGCATGGCTGGCGGCGCTGGTTGTTCGCAACCAACCACAAGGACATTGGCACGCTGTATCTGATTTTCTCGTTCGTGATGTTTTTGTCGGGCGGGGTGATGGCGCTGCTGATCCGCGCGGAGTTGTTTGAACCCGGCCTGCAGATCATGCGGCCCGAGTTCTTCAACCAACTCACGACGATGCACGGGCTGATCATGGTGTTCGGCGCGATCATGCCGGCGTTTGTCGGCTTTGCGAACTGGATGGTGCCGTTGCAGATCGGCGCGGCCGACATGGCGTTTGCGCGGATGAATAACTTCAGCTTCTGGCTGCTGCCGGTTGCCGCGGTACTGCTGGTCGGCTCGTTTTTCTCGCCGGGCGGCGCGACCGCCGCGGGCTGGACGCTGTATGCGCCGCTGTCAGTGCAAATGGGGCCGGGCATGGACCTGGGCATCTTTGCGGTGCACATCATGGGTGCGTCGTCGATCATGGGCGCGATCAACATCATCGTGACGATCTTGAACATGCGCGCGCCTGGCATGACGATGATGAAAATGCCGATGTTCTGCTGGACCTGGTTGATCACTGCATTCCTGTTGATTGCGGTGATGCCGGTACTGGCCGGTGCGATCACGATGTTGTTGTTTGATCGGCATTTCGGCACGGCGTTTTTCAATCCGGCCGGCGGCGGTGATCCGGTGCTATATCAGCATATCTTCTGGTTCTTCGGTCATCCGGAAGTCTATATCATGATTCTGCCAGCGTTCGGGATCATCTCGCAGGTTGTACCGGCCTTCTCGCGCAAGCCGCTGTTCGGCTATAGCTCGATGGTGTATGCAACGGCGTCGATTGCGATTCTGTCGTTCATGGTATGGGCGCACCACATGTTTGTGACCGGCATGCCGGTCACCGGCCAGCTATTCTTCATGTACGCGACGATGCTCATTGCGGTGCCTACTGGCGTCAAAGTGTTCAACTGGGTCGCGACGATGTGGCGTGGCGCGCTCTCGTTTGAGACGCCGATGCTGTTCGCAATCGGCTTCATCTTCGTGTTCACGATGGGCGGCTTTACCGGATTGATCCTATCGATGGCGCCGCTCGATGTCCCGCTTCACGGCACGTATTACGTGGTCGCGCACTTCCATTACGTACTTGTTGCTGGCTCACTGTTCGCGTTGTTTGCCGGATGGTATTACTGGTCGCCAAAGTGGACTGGCTGGATGTATAACGAAACACGCGGAAAGATCCACTTTTGGGCGTCGATGATCTTCTTCAACCTCACGTTCTTCCCGATGCACTTTCTCGGGCTGGCCGGTATGCCGCGTCGCTACGCTGACTATCCGGCTCAGTTCACCGATTTCAACCAAATTGCGACGATCGGTGCGTTTGGCTTTGGGCTTGCACAGGTGTACTTCCTGCTGGCGGTTGCGTTGCCTACATACCGTGGTCATGGCGAACACGTGAAAGCGGACGACAAGCCATGGGATGGTGCAACAGGGCTTGAGTGGACAGTGCCGAGTCCGGCGCCATTCCATACGTTCGACATGCCGCCGACGGTCAAATGAGCATCGGCCGGTAATCGAGGCTAGCGTGCTGTTATTGTGATAGGAGGCCCTGGCGTGCGCCAGGGTCGTCAAATGATGCCAACGGATTTACAAAAAAGACGAACGCCAGTCCAGCAACGTGCGGCCAACTTCCGATTGCTGGCGATTTTGATCGGGATTGTTGCCGTCTTCTTTGTGAGTGTCGTGCTCAAGCATCTAGTCCCATGAAAGCGGGAGGACGGTCATGCCTGATCAACCCAAGGATTTGAGCGCCATCGCGCGTGTCATTATCCGATCGATGCGGGCAGTGCTATGGTCGTTTTTTGGCGTACGCAAGGGCACGGAGCATGAACGCGATCTCGCGAGCCTGCACCCGCTACATGTGATCATTGCAGGCTTTGTTTGCGCTGCGGTGTTCATCGGGATCTTGCTGGTGGTCGTTCACTTCGTGACGCAGCCGAGCGTTGAATCGCGCCAGCCGGTGTCGGTTGTAGACGATTGCGGACAAGACAGGACCTGCATCAAGAAAGAACTGGACTGAAGTGGAGAATCAATCATGAGCGGACAAAACGAGAGCCCGTATTACTTCATACCGAATCCGTCGCAGCATCCGATAGCTGCGGCGATGGGCTTGTTGGCCATGCTCGGCTCGCTCGCCGGCTGGATCAACGGCGTGCCGTTCGCGTCACTGACGTTTGCACTCGGTCTCGCTGGGTTGTTATTTGTATTGTGGCACTGGTTCGGCGACTCGATTGGCGAGTCCGAGACCGGCATGTACGGCAAGCGCGTCGACACCTCGTATCGGTGGAGCATGAGTTGGTTCATCTTTTCCGAGGTGATGTTCTTTGGCGCATTCTTTGGTGCGTTGTTTTATGCCCGGCAGTTCGCGCTGCAAGACCTCGGTAACCTTGATGCCAAGTTGATATGGCCCGATTTTTCGGCGGTGTGGCCGAACAATGGGCCGTCCAACCTGGTTGCGCATTTTAAGTCGATGCAGCCGTGGCCCATTCCGACGATCAATACCGCGTTGCTGCTGACGTCCGGCGCGACGTTGACGGTCGCGCACCATGCGCTGCGCGACGATCATCGGAACAAGGCAATCGTGTGGCTGGCCGCGACAGTGCTGCTCGGTGTGATCTTCTTGTTCATGCAAGGCTATGAGTATTTTCACGCGTACAACGAGTTGAACCTGAAGTTGACCTCTGGTGTCTACGGCTCGACGTTTTTTCTGCTGACCGGGTTTCACGGTTTTCACGTGACGATGGGCGCGTTGATGTTGGCCGTTGTGTTGGTACGACTGATCCGCGGACACTTCAAGCCCGATCATCATTTCGCGTTTGAAGGCGCCGCGTGGTACTGGCACTTCGTTGATGTCGTTTGGCTCGGACTGTATGTGGTGGTCTACTGGATGTAGTGGCTACTGCGACAAAACGCCGCCCTCGCCGAGGGCGGCGTTTTGCTTTGTGCGGGAAATGACAAAATTTAGCGTCCGTATGGAATGCCAGTAGCCTGTATCCAGCCCATCCAATGCGCGAAAAGGATGAACAGGAATAACGTGATGGATAGACCGACGCGTGTGACGAGCGACCATACCATCCGCTTGGTCTTGCCGCGATCGTGCATCATGAAGTATAGGGCTGACGCCATGCTGGCGATAATCAGTGCGAACGCGATGGCAACGAGGATAGGCATGAAGAAGGCCGGAAAAGACTGTTCCTCTATTATCTCACCACGTTCTGTGTTCGGCGGAGCTGAGCCCGCATGCTGAAAATCCGCTTTTGGCCCGCGTTGGCCGTGCTAATCGTCGTCGCGGTCACGGTGCGACTCGGTTTCTGGCAGCGCGACCGCGCGCACCAGAAAGAAGCGCTGCAGGCGCGTATCGAGCGGTTCGAGCATGCGAGTCCGATACCGCTAAACGATCGCAGGCCAGCCGTGGCGGAGGTTGAGTTCCACCGCGTCGTGGCGCGCGGCTGGTTTGTGCCGGACTTGACGATTTATCTGGACAATCGGCTGCATCACGACCAGCCTGGCTTTTATGTCGTCACGCCGTTGAAGCTGGAGACAGGCGGCTATGTGCTGGTCAATCGAGGGTGGCTGCCTCGCAACGTGCAGCAGCGCAGCGCGATCGCGCCCTATCACACGCCAACCGGTGTGGTGACGATCGAAGGCGTCGCTCGGGCAGACGCGTCGCGCGCGTTTGAACTCGGGCAAGGTGGATCGGCGCCGCACCAGTCGATCCGTCAAAACCTGAATGTGGCATCGTACGCAGCGGAGACTGGCTTGCCGCTGGAGCCATTCGTGCTACAACAGACCAACGACACGGCGGACGGGCTGGTGCGTGACTGGCCGGCGCCGGACACCGGCGTCGAGCGCAACTACGGCTATATGGTGCAGTGGTGGGGCATGGCGTTGGCGGCGCTCGCCTTTGGGCTCTATGCGGCGCGTCGTGCCGCTCGGGGCGGCAACGACGCCCAGGCTTGATCCCACGTTGGTGCGTATTGTGCATGCGTATGCATGTGCATGACTATGGCAATGGCAATGGCAATGGCAATGGCAATGGCAATGGCAATGGCAATGGCAATGGTGGCGCACGCAACGCGTAATCGCGTGCCAATCGATGTCGTGAACGCAGTGTGAAGGAGTGTAGTGTTGACGGATTCTTCTCGATCGAAACCCGATCTCGACGTACCGAGTACGCGCCATGCCGGCCCGATGGCCACCGGCGTGCCCGCGTCCCGCCGCGGCAGGCAGCGCGCGCGGTGGATGCTGCTGCTGTTGGCCGCGGTTTGTGCCGCGCCCGTCATCGCGTCGTACTTGATGTACTACGTGTTTAAGCCCACTGGCGGCGCGGTTAGCTACGGCCAATTGATCCAGCCGCAGCGGCCGATTCCGGACAATCTCGTCGGGCGCGACGAAACCGGTCATCCAATGCGGCTCGATTCGCTGAAAGGTAAGTGGCTGTTGATTTCGGTCGATCCGAGCGCCTGCGATGACGCCTGTGCGAAGAAACTGTACTTTATGCGGCAGGTGCGCGCGACGCAGGGCGCTGAACGTGAGCGCGTCCTGACTGTATGGCTGCGGACCGACGACGGCGTGATACCGGAGCGTGTCGCCAACGCGTATCCAGACACGCGCACGCTCATCGTGCCGCCGGCGCAAGTTGCCGCGTGGCTGCCGCCCGATCCGGATCGGGCCAGTGATTCGATCGCCTCGCATATTTACTTGGTCGACCCGAATGGGAACTTGATGATGCGCTTTCCGCGTGATCCGGATCCGTCGCGGATCAAGCATGACCTAACCAAACTGCTCAAATGGTCGAGAATCGGCTAAACGGGCGGGCCGCCTTTCTATGAAGTCCATACAGAATTGCCATGTTTGTCGTTGAACTTGCGCTCATCGGTGCGGCGCTCGCGCTGCTGCCCCTCGGCTGGATCCTGTGGCGGGTGCGCTCAGACCGTTATCGCAAACTTGCCTGGCTAACGATGTTCTTGACGCTGGATCTGGTGATGTTCGGCGCCTTTACGCGTTTGACCGACTCGGGCCTGGGTTGTCCTGACTGGCCTGGCTGCTATGCAAGTTCGTCGCCGTTTGCCGCGCATGCGTCAATCGCTGCCGCCTATGCGGCGATGCCAAGCGGACCGGTTAGCCTGATAAAGGCCTGGATTGAGATGCTTCACCGCTATTTTGCGATGGCCATCGGGCTGTTGATCGTACTGATGACCGGGATCGCATGGATTCGACGCTGGCGTGGCCAGCCTTTGCCGGCTTCGCCGTGGTGGCCGACCGCATTGCTGGCGCTGGTGCTGGTGCAGGGGGCATTTGGCGCGTGGACCGTGACGTTGAAGCTACAGCCGGTAATCGTGACTACGCACTTGCTGCTGGGCCTTGGATTACTGGCGGCGCTCGGCTTGTTCGCCGTGCGTATGACGCCGGCACCCCAGCAGGAGCCGACCACCGGCCGCGGCTTCGCGGCCGCGCTTGTCGCGCTTGCATTGTTGATCGTGCAAATTGCGCTCGGTGGCTGGGTGAGCACGAATTATGCGGTGCTCGCGTGCACTGACTTTCCAACCTGCAACGGGCAATGGGTGCCGCCAATGGACTTCGCAGAGGGATTCCACTTGTGGCGGGCCCTCGGCATGAATGCCAATGGCGAGGTGATCACCCAGGACGCGCTCGTGGCGATTCACTGGACGCATCGCACATTCGCGATGGTCGTGATTGCCTATCTGCTCGGATGGGCGTGGTGCATACGGCGCTTGAAGAAACTGACACGGCTTGCCGACGCCGTGCTGGTGGTCGTCGTGCTGCAGTGCTTGACCGGCTTGTCCAACATCGTGCTGCAATGGCCGCTGCCCGTTGCCGTCGCGCACAACGGCGGCGCGGCGATCCTGCTGTTGCTCGTTGTCATGTTAAACTGGCGCATTGCCTCCAGCCGCGCCGTTGTCGCCTCGTCGGCATCTTCGAGCGCCGTCACCGCGTGATTCACGAATGGACAGTACCACGCTTCATCACTCGTCCGGCAGCCGCATCGCACAGTATCTTGCGTTGACCAAGCCGCGTGTCACCCAACTCGCCGTGTTCTGCGCGGTGATCGGCATGTTCCTATCTACACCCGGCATGGTGCCGTGGCAGAAGCTGGTCGGCGGCACGATTGGCATCTGGCTGTTCGCTGGGGCGGCGTTTGCGATCAATTGCCTAGTCGAGCAGCGTATCGACGCGCGGATGCGGCGTACCGCATGGCGCCCTTCGGCGCGCGGTGAGATCACGCCGGCACAAATCCTGACCTTTTCCGCGGTGCTGGGCGGGCTGGGCATGTGGACGCTATACACGTTCACGAACGCGTTGACGATGTGGCTGACGTTCGCGACGTTCATCGGCTACGCAGTCATCTATACGATGCTGCTGAAGCCCGCCACGCCGCAAAACATCGTGATCGGCGGCGCCTCGGGTGCGATGCCGCCCGCGCTGGGCTGGGCGGCGGTGCAGGGCGCGGTGCCGGGCGACGCATGGATCCTTGTGCTGATCATCTTTGTCTGGACACCGCCGCATTTCTGGGCGCTAGCGCTGTATCGTCGCCAGGACTACGAGAGCGCGAAGTTGCCGATGCTGCCCGTCACCCATGGCGTGCACTTCACTGCGCTGCATATCCTGCTGTACACGCTTGTGCTGTTCGCCGTCACGCTGATGCCGTTCGTCTCCGATATGAGCGGGGTGCTATACCTCGCCAGCGCGGTCGTGCTCGGCGTACTGTTCCTGAGCTACGCGTGGAAAATGTATCGCGACTATTCGGATGAGATCGCGCGCAAGACATTTCGTTATTCAATCGTCTATTTGTCGCTGTTGTTCGTCGCGTTGCTGATTGATCACTACGTGCGCGGTTGGATCGGTTTCTGATGTTGGCGCGCGCTTTTTTCCATCTGGTGGCGGCCCGGGCGGTATCCGGTCCACGCGAAGCGGCTCGCATGAGCCACGGCGGGTGGCGGCGCGCGGTGGCCGCAGTAGTGGCCGGCACGGCGCTCGCCTTGGGGGGCTGCGGCGACAAGCCGGTGTTCAAGAACGTTGACATCACCGGCGCGAGCCAGTTTGGCACCGACTTCGCGCTTGCCGATACCAACGGCCATGTACGCACGCTGGCCGATTTCAAAGGCAAGGTGGTGGTGCTGTTCTTTGGCTACCTGCACTGTCCGGACGTGTGCCCGATGACGATGGCCGAACTCGCCCAAGCGATGCAGCAATTGGGCGACCAGGCAAAACGTGTGCAGGTGCTGTTCGTCACGCTCGACCCGCAGCGCGACAGTGCGCCGCTGCTCGCACAGTACGTCGCGGCGTTTCATCCGTCGTTCATCGGCCTGCGTCCTGCCAACGAGACGCAGTTGTCAAAAGTGACCAAGTCGTTTCGCGTGTACTACGCAAAAGAGCCGGGCAAGGACGGGGCCGATTACACGGTAGACCACATCGCCGCGAGCTACGTATTCGATCCTGCCGGCAAGCTACGCCTATTCGCGCGAGATGGCCAAGGGCCCGGGCCGTGGGTGCACGATATTAAGCTGTTGCTCGACTAGAGTAGCCTCCCGGGTGACGCTTCGGTGACTTCTCCGTAAAAGCATAAGCGTATGCGTATTCGATAGTTCACTTTATCGGTGCAGCCATGCGACCATCGCGTTTTCAAAATAAGGGGGAGTATCTATGCTACGCAGAACACTACTGAAAACGCTGACTATCGTCGCGATGACAGCTGCATTGTCGAACGTTGCGCGAGCCGATCCGGTGCTGCGCGTGGGCACGATGAGCGGCCCGGACGGGCAGATCTGGGCGGAGGTCGCGAAAGTGGCGGCGAAGCGCGGCTTGAAAATCAAGGTCATCGAATTCAATGACTACGTGCAGTTGAATGCTGCGCTCGATGCCGGCGACCTGGACGCGAACGGCTTCCAGCACCAGCCGTTCCTGGACAGCCAGGTCAAGCAGCGCGGCTACAAGATTGTGAACGTGGGCCTGACCTATGTGTCGCCGATGGGCTTCTACTCGAAGAAGTTCAAGTCGTTGAAGGACCTGCCGAAAGGCGCCAAAGTGGGTATCCAGAACGATCCGTCCAACGGCAACCGCGCGCTGTTGCTGCTGCAGAAATACGGGATCATCAAGCTGAAGGCCGGCGCGGGCGTGGGCAGCGCCAACGCGACGCCGCTGGATGTGATCGAGAATCCAAAGAAGATCAAGCTGGTCGAGTTAGATGCCGCGCAGATGCCGCGTTCGCTCGATGACCTAGCTGCTGCATCGATCAATAACAACTACGCGGTGAGCGCCGGCTTCTCGCCGATCAGAGATGCGATCGCGCTTGAAGACCTGAAGGGACCGTATGCGAACCTGATTGCCGTGCGCCTGCAGGACAAGGACAAGCCGTGGGTGAAGAAGCTGGTGGCCGCGTACGAGTCCGACGACATTCGCAAGTTCCTCGAGACGCAATTTAAGGGCGCGATCCTGCCCGCGTTCTAAGGCGCTACGCTTGCGGCTAGTGTCCTGCAAGCGCGCAAAGTTTGCGGCCCGTTGCTCGATCAACGCGTCGGCCCGTTGCGCCATCTGCTTTGTCCGTCTGCAGCAGCGGCCCCGTGCCGGTACATGATCCAGCCTAGATCGCTGGGTTGCGGGTCGCTGTGTGACGCCTGCGCCGCGTCAGTCCTTCGTGCAGTATGCCGATAGGCTTGGAGTAGAAGCGATTGAACTGGCGTATACCGCTTTCAGCTTGTGCATTGCGTCACGCACTGTTTATGCTCTGCCGATCGCCAAGGCCGTAAAATCGCAAAATAGTAGTTAAAGCAAGAGGGAAGCGGTGTCCAGGCTATTTGCGATGGACCGCGACGTGACGATTGCTTGAGTATTATTTGGGTTAGATAACGGGTCCGACGGAGCGCTCATCCGGTGGTGTGTGGGCATCGCTGCCGCAACGATGGCGACGTGCTCGCCCTGCACGGTACCTACGCTATCCACCCGCCGCAAACTCCCGGTTGTTGCCTTCCCCGCCTCTCTCGCCCGGACAGGACTTTCATGCTCGCTGGAAACATCTTGACCCCTGACGGCTGGCTGCTCGGCCGCTTGGAGATCACTGACGGACGCATCGCGACGATCGATGGAGAACGCACGGATCCCGCCTGCAATGACGAGCCGTATATCCTGCCCGGCTTCATTGACCTGCATGTGCACGGCGGCGGCGGGGCGGACGTGATGGATGGCGGCACGGCGCTCAACACGATTGCCCGCGCCCATGCGCGCCATGGGACGACCAGCCTGCTGGCCACGACGATGACCGCGCCGCGAGCGCAGCTGAAGTCCGTGATTGCCGGTCTGGGCGCCTTAGCGCGAGAGCGGCAGGCGGGCGCCGCGCGATTGCTGGGCGTGCATCTGGAGGGGCCGTACATCAATCCCGGCAAGCTCGGTGCCCAGCCGGCAGCAGCCACGGTCGCGGTGCTCGACGAAGTTATGGAGTACTTGACGCTGGGCCCCGTCCGCGTCGTCACGCTGGCACCGGAAATCGCCGGCCACATGGACATCGTACGCGAACTCGCCACGCGCGGCGTGCGCGTTCAGCTCGGCCATTCACTCGGCTCGTATGACGACGCAGTGGCCGCGCTCAAGCAGGGCGCCACGGGCTTCACGCACTTGTTCAATGCGATGTCACCGATGCATCACCGCGATCCGGGCATGGTCGGGGCCGCACTGGCTCATGCTGCGTATGCGGAGATCATCCCCGATCTGCTGCATGTGCATCCCGGTGCCATCCGAGCCGCGTTGCGTGCGATCCCGCGCTTATACGTGGTAACCGACAGCACGTCGGCTGCTGGGATGCCGGACGGCGAGTATCACCTGGGCAGCCAGCGTGTCACGAAGTGTCTAGGCGGCGTGCGGCTGGCCGACGGTACGCTGGCGGGCAGCACCTTGACGATGGACCAGGCGCTGCGCAATCTCGTCTCGATCGGTTTGCCGATCGCCGACGTGTCGGCACGTTTGTCGCGTCATGCGGCGGACTACCTGGGGCTGGTTGACCGTGGTCGCATCGAGCGGGGCGCATGGGCCGACCTGGTGGTGATCGATCGCGAACTGGCACTCGCTGCCACGTACGTCGAAGGAGAAGCCGTTGTCGAATAGGCTTAACGAGGCGTTGGCCTCGCCCGAAGTCGTGGCCGCGTAACTGGCCTTCGGGAGGCGTCCAGCGCTATATTACCGCGCGCGGTGGCGCGGCCAACCTGTCGAATGTCGACACGCCTGCACGACGCGCTTGTGCCTGTCCTGACTCGTGCGTGGCCCTTTTGCCGTGGACCGACAACGGCTCGCAAACCTGGACGTCGCATGGGTTTGCCGTCGACACGTTCCACCTCACATACGGCAATGCGGCCGAGCGCTACGTGAAGACGATGGCGGCGCCGTTGCCAGCCGTCGGACGTTCGGCCGTGTCTGTGCCGATGGTCTCGGTGGGGAGCCGACAGCCCGCACGCCGACGCTTCATGCGGCGGCGATTTGGGCAAGATCAAGGTGCGCGGGATCGGTAAAAAACCGTCGGCCGGCACCGGCCATTTCAGTGCGTTACTTCTCCGTGCTAGGCCCTGCAACTCTTTGTGCGTCGCGATGTGACTCGAGCCACATCGCGTTGATGACGCCGAACGCGAGTGCGACGCCAATCCCCAATATCCAGCTGAAATACCACATGCTCTGCTCCGTCAGATTGGTCAATTAAAGTAAGCGCCGTTCAGTACATCGAGTGCGTGTTGCTTTGCACGCCTTGCTCGGTGACCTTACCGCGCATCACGCGATAGACCCAGCTGGTGTACAGCATGATCAACGGCACAAACACAATCACCACGATCAGCATGATGCCCAGCGTGCGATGGCTCGACGTCGAGTCCCACAGCGTCAGGCTGCTGGTCGGGTCCAGCGACGATGGCATGATGAATGGGAACATCGAAAAGCCTGCGGTCAGGATCACGCCGGTCACCAGCAGCCCCGTCATGATGAAGCTCAGCTTGGTGAAGCGCGACGAGGCAAACGCCAGTGCGAGCACGCCGGCCACGATGCCCAACGCCGGCGCGAGCATCATCCATGGGTAGGCGACGTAATTGGCCATCCACAGGCCGGGCCCGGCGGCCACGCGCTTAAGCAGCGGGTTGGCCAGCGCGTCCAGCGGCGCCGCGTGGGTAATCTCGAAGCCGGTGATGCGGGTGGCCACGAAGATGCCGGCCATGATGAACAGTACGACCGTGATCAGCGACGCGATGCGCAACACGTGCGAGGCACGGCGTGCTATTGCTCCCTCGGTCTTGATGCGCAGGAACGCGGCGCCATGCGCGACCAGCATGCCGACGCTGACTGCGCCGCACAGCACTGCGAACGGGTTCAGCAGCGCGAAGAAGCCGCCATGGTAGCTCACGCGCAGCTCGTCGTCGAAGCGGAACGGCACGCCTTGCAGCAGGTTGCCAAACGCGACGCCGAACACCAGTGCCGGAATTGCGCTGCCGGCAAACAACGCCCAGTCCCAGCTCGCGCGCCACCGCGGATCGTCGCGCTTGGCACGGTACTCGAAGCCGACCGGTCGCATGAACAACGCGAACAACACCAGCAGCATCGCGAAATAGAAGCCGGAAAAGGAAGCGGCGTAGACCAGCGGCCACGCGGCGAACATTGCGCCGCCGGCCGTGATCAGCCATACCTGGTTGCCTTCCCAGGTGGGGCCAATCGCGTTGATGATCACGCGACGTTCGGTGTCGGTCTTGCCGATGAACGGCAGCAGTGCACCGACACCCATGTCGAAGCCGTCAGTGAGCGCGAAGCCGAGCAGCAAGACGCCGATCAGCACCCACCAAATGACCTTCAAAGTTGGATAGTCAAACATAGTGATTTAGTCCAGTAACAAAGGCTTCGATCCACGGCATCAGGCTGGCCCTGCGTGAGATAGCTGCTGAGCTTCGTAAGCTGTTGCATCGTCATGCTGCTGCGGTTGCTCGTGGTGGTAGCGGCCGGTATGCAGCGACGACGGCCCGAGCCTTGCATACTTGAACATCAGCGTGATCTCGACGATGAATAGCACCGTGTAGAACAAGATGAACCCGCCGATGCTCAGATACAGATCCGATGGCGCCAGGCTGGAAGCTGACGAGAATGTCGGCAGCACACCGGCGATCGTCCACGGCTGGCGGCCCACTTCGGCGACAATCCAGCCAAACTCGGCGGCGAGCCACGGCAATGGGATCGCCCAGACGCACCAGCGCAGGAACCAGCGCCGGCTCTCATGCGCTAGGCTGCGCGTGGCGCAGAACCAGAAGGCGAGCACGAATGTCACGAGGAACAGGATGCCCAGACCGACCATCAGCCGGAACGACCAGAATACCGGCGCCACGGGGGGAATCGAGTGCTTGGCCGCCTCGGCGATTTGCGTGTCAGTCGCATTCAGCACGTCCGGTGCATAGCGCTTGACGAGCAGTCCATAGCCGAGGCTGTTCTTGTGGGCATCAAACACCGCGCGCGTTGCATCGGACGTGTCGCCCTGCTTCATCTTTTGCAGCGCCCCGTACGCGACGATACCGTTGCGGATACGCTGCTCGTTCTGAGAGATGAGATCGCGCAGCCCGACCACGGGCTCGTCGATCGAGCGCGTGGCGATCAGCCCTAGCGCGTAGGGGACGCGCAGTGCGTAGTCGGTGCGTTGCTCGTCCTGATTCGGCAAGCCGAATAGGGTGAATGCCGCGGGTGCCGGTTCGGTGTTCCATTCCGATTCGATCGCGGCGAGCTTGGCTTGCTGAACTTCGCCGGTCGTGTAGCCCGACTCGTCACCGAGCACGATCACGCACAGCGTTGAGGCCAGCCCAAAGCCGGCCGCGACGGCAAATGAGCGCAATGCGAAGTCGACGTCGCGCTTCTTCAACAGGTACCACGAGGATACGCCGAGCACGAAC
This sequence comes from Mycetohabitans sp. B46, assembly GCF_037389205.1. Classification (NCBI taxonomy): domain Bacteria; kingdom Pseudomonadati; phylum Pseudomonadota; class Betaproteobacteria; order Burkholderiales; family Burkholderiaceae; genus Mycetohabitans; species Mycetohabitans sp. B46. The sequence continues at coordinate 273,798 of NZ_JADBGL010000001.1, read as the reverse complement.
ATCGCCGCCGTCACATAGCCTGCCGACACGGTATGGACGAATTTGACCTGTGCGACCGGATTGAATACCACGTCGAACAAGTTGGTCAATTCCATGCGCATCGTCTCGTAATTGAACTCGGCACCAACCGGATTGTTCATCCAGCCGTTGGCGATCAGGATCCACAACGCCGACAGGTTCGAGCCGAGTGCGACGAGGAACGTGACGATCAGATGCCCGACGCGCGACAGCCGGTCCCAGCCGAAGAACATGAGTCCAACGAACGTCGATTCGAGGAAGAACGCCATTAGGCCTTCCACCGCGAGCGGCACGCCGAAAATATCGCCGACGTAGTGCGAGTAGTACGACCAGTTCGTGCCGAATTGGAACTCCAGCGTGATGCCGGTCACCACGCCCATCGCAAAGTTAATGCCAAACAGCTTGGCCCAGAATTGGGTCATGTCCTTGTAGACCTGCTTGCGGGTCATCACGTAGACGGCTTCCATGATGACCAACAGCCAGGACAGACCCAGCGTCAGTGGGACGAAAAGAAAGTGGTACAGCGCAGTAATGGCGAACTGCAGCCGCGAAAGGTCGACGACTTCGCTACTTATCATGATGATCACCTAAAGCGGGCGGATGTGATGCGGGCACCGACAACAGCGCTTGCGCGACTTGGGCCGGCGGCAGTTCCATGTGCGGTGCCTGGGGATGACTGAATAACGTGTACTTGAAGACGAGCAGGATCGCGACCTTGGCCATCACGACCAGTGTCAACTCGCGAGCTAGTCCAGGGCGGCGCAGGAGCGCGGCCAGCATACCGGGGCGCTGCGCAGGGCCGGCATGGCCCGTATCGGTGCTGGGGCGAACGTCATGGCTGAGCATAGTGTTTCGTGTGCTGCGCGACAGGCGCGACTTGAACGAAACCCATTTTATAGGTAGGGTGTAACGAGGGGCAGTTATTGCGACGCGTCAAACCGCCGCATTTTCACCGTGAAGCGGCCCCGCGCATACGTATTGTGGCGATTTGTCGCGGTGCAAACAAAAACCCGGCCGAAGCCGGGTTCGATGCGTGCAGGCGAAACACTCACGCGTACTGTTGCAGCGCGCCGCGCATCTTCTTCATCGCGCTCGCCTCGATTTGGCGGATGCGCTCGGCGGATACGCCGAACTCGTCGGCCAACTCGTGCAGTGTCGCGCCGCCCGAGCCGTCGTCCTGCACCTGCAGCCAGCGCGCCTCGATGATGCGGCGGCTGCGCGCGTCGAGCGATTCAAGCGCCTCGGCCAAGCCTTCAGTCTGCAGCAGGTCGCGCTGGCGTGAAGCAAGCACCGTGGTCGGCTCGGTACGCGAGTCGGCCAGGTAGGCGATCGGCGCGAACGATTCCTCACCGTCCTCAAACTGCCCCTCGAGCGCGATATCACTGCCGGCTAACCGCGTCTCCATCTCGGTCACTTCTTCGCGCTTGACGTTCAGCTCCTTCGCAAGCCCTGCGATCTCGTCCGGTGTGAAGGCCTGCATGCCCTGCTTGTGGCTGCGCAGGTTGAAGAACAGCTTGCGCTGCGCCTTCGTCGTCGCGACTTTCACCATGCGCCAGTTGCGCAGGATGTATTCGTGAATCTCGGCCTTGATCCAATGGATCGCATACGACACCAGCCGTACGTTCTGGCGCGGATCGAAGCGCTTGACGGCCTTCATCAGGCCGATGTTGCCTTCCTGAATCAGGTCCGCGTGAGGCAGGCCATAACCCAGATAGTTGCGCGCGATCGACACTACCAGCCGCAGGTGTGACAGCACCAACTGACGCGCGGCATCCAATTTGTTCTGCTCGCGGTATTCGATTGCAAGACGCGTTTCGTCGGCCTGCGACAAGAGCGGGATGCGGTTAACCGCCTGAATGTAAGCGTCGAGATTACCCAACGTACCCGGCAGCATCGACTTTGAGGCGAGCGCCAGCGCACCTGCGCCAGCCGGCGCCAGGCTTGCAGGGGTCGATAGGGGCATTGCGTTGCTCACTCGTATTACTCCTTTATGGGCAGCTCCATGCACTACCGCGCAAACGGCGTTCCACGCTATCTTAGCACTCAACTTCATCGAGTGCTAAGCCATTTGCTGGCCAATGGCGCCGCAGGTTCCTTTTAACTATTAATATCTCCATTCCAATAGCTATCTAAATTGACATGCCGGTGCGCAGAGAAGTTTCCTCCGGTGCGCGGGCCGGGCATCAAGCCAAAGAGGGCGGCAAAGGGGCGTATTGAGCAGCGATCCGCGCGACGGCCTAAAATGGCGGCCCAACCACGTTGTCAGTGCCTGCTTAATATTTGGAAAGCCATGAATACGTTCACGAGGAAGCGTGGCCCAACGGCGCCAGCGCAGCGTGTAGCGCGTGCCGCGCTGGCGGCGCTGGCGCTAGCTGCCAGTGCGGCAGCCCACGCAGACCGGTTTGGCGTTCAACTCGGTGGCGGGCTCGGAGACCGCCATATCAAGAAGGGCGATCTGGCGCTAATATGGGATCCGGGCCTGACGGGGTGGGAGACGGGATCCTGGCACCTTACGCTGGTCGGCGAGGCCCATGTGTCCTATTGGCACGCGGACAAAGGCGACATACATTCTAAAATCAGCGAGTTTGGCGTGACGCCGGTCGTACGTTTCATCAAGAACAGTGGCCAGATTCGCCCATTTGTCGAGGCCGGCGTGGGCGTGCGGTTGTTGACGCACCCGCGCATTTCCGAGCGCTTTACCGTCTCCTCGGCGTTCCAGTTTGCGGACATGGTCGGCGTCGGCGCTCAGTTCAGTGAGCGTCAGCAGTGCCAGGCGGGATTTCGCTTCCAACATGTGTCTAATGGCGGTATCAAGCGACCGAATCCTGGTATCAATTTCACCCAGCTTTACCTGCAGTACAACTTTTAAAGCGGGGGCCGCGCACGGCCCGTTTCGCGTTCGAAGCGAGGCACAGATGGCGGCCAAGGTTATTGAGACGATCCGGGGCTAAATCGCGTACAAAAAGTATGTTATCCAAAATAATAGGAGATTGATCTAAAATCCAAAGTAACGAAGGGGGTGATGGCGATTGCGCTGACCGTATCAGCCGTGACGGGTATTGCTGTGGCAACGAGCCAAAGCAGCTATGCGTGCGGTAACTACAACCGTCCCTGCAACTGTCTTGCGGTGCGATAGAACCATTTGTAGCAAAGCAGCAAAACCTATATTGCTGTGGCATCCGACGCTGTCGCGGCGATACGCCAGTGCAACGTAGCGAGCGAATCACAGACATGTCGCCGCGCGTTGAGTCGTTGCATAGGACATATTGTGCGCTGGCAGCGTAGGCGCACAGCATTGCTGATCGGCCGCAACGGCCGAGGCGCTCACGCACACGGCACCTGCCTCGATTCCTTGCGTCGAGCAACGCGCTCGATGAGTTCGACTTGCCTCACTATGGCCTCGGGCGCCCTTGCGTAGCCATCCAGTACGTCCGTTATCCATCGCGCAGTCGTTGCGGCATCCAACGCGTTGGGCAGGTCGACCACGGGTGCTTCCGGCGATGCACGTTCAGCATTGATCAGTGTCTCGCATACCTGATCATGTAGCCAGTCGACTTGCACCTGGCGCCGGGTATCGGCTGCGGCCTCCCCTTCGGTTCCACGCGCCAGCAGTACACCGCCGGCAGCCGCCTGTGGGAAATCGCGGAACAACGCTGACAAGCTGTCACGGTAAGCCGGATGGGTATAGTTGACCAGCCGCAGACCTGGTTCGGCGAACGGCTGCAGCAGCTTGACCAGCGTATGGGTCGTATTGCGCACGCCGAGTATCGCGCGTAGCTCGAGCAAGCGGGACATCTTCGGCGCGAGCACGTCGATCGGCGCGAATGCGATTTGCGCGTGAGCGAGTGCCGGGTCGATTTCGTCAATCGAGCGCGCTGCCGGCAGGTCCAATCCGGCAAAGATTTCGGCGCTGGTCACCTGTCCTGGGTCCATTGTCACGCTGTGCACGAGTACCGGCACGCCGCGACGCGCCAGCAATAAGGCGAGCAGCGGTGTGAGGTTGGGCTGCTTGCGCGCGCCGTTGTAGCTCGGTATCGACACGGGGCGATAGCGATCGCCGCGCGTGGCCAGTAGCCGGAGCGACGCGTGCGCCGCAGCGAGCATCGCCGCAAGCTCCTGCGGCGTCTCGCCCTTAATTCTGTACGCGAGCACCACTGCGCCCAGTTCGACATCGGAGACGCGCCCGTCGAGCATCGCCGCATAGAGTGCCTGGGCTTCATCGTGCGAAAGCGCGCGTGCACCGCGCGCGCCACGCCCGATCTGCTTGATCAACGGCGCACAACAAAAACTTGTGCCGTCGGGTGGATGCTCGGACAAAGGGGGCGATTCGGTCATGGCATCGGACAACCGGTGCACCGGCTACGCAAGCGCGTGTGCCGACGTGATCAGTCGCTTCACTTCGGGAATACAGGAACCACATTGAGTACCGCATCCGAGGATTTCTTGCAAGCGCGCAAGGCATGCCGCGCCGCAAGCCGCGCGAGGGTGGCAGCACGCCGAGAACCGCGTCACTGCCGAAGTGACCCGTCCCAGTTTAAACTTGGGTGGTTCCGTCCAATGTGTGCGCCGTGCCGGTCATGTCGCGGCGGCATATCAATGTAGCGCTCACCATTGTTAAGAGAGCATGCGATGGCTTATTTATTCGAGGTGCCGACCCCCGTGGTGCCGGTGGTGCAATCGTCCGATGTGTTTCCAGTGAGACGTATCTATTGCGTCGGCCGCAACTACGAAGCGCACGCGCGCGAGATGGGCCACGATCCGCAACGCGAGCCGCCCTTTTTCTTCAGCAAGCCCGCCGACGCGGTGCTGTATGTGGCGCCCGGAACCGTAGGCGAATTTCCGTATCCGCCTGAGTCGGGCGAGGTCCATCACGAGATGGAGTTGGTCGTGGCGATCGGATGCGGGGGGCGCGACCTCCCGGTGGAGCACGCGCTGGAGCACGTGTACGGCTACGCGCTCGGGCTAGACATGACGCGCCGAGATTTGCAGGCGCAGGCTAAGAGGCTGGGCCGTCCCTGGGACTTGGCCAAGGGTTTTGACCTGTCCGCGCCGATTGGGCCGATCCATCCAGTATCGCAGGTCGGGCACGTCGCCGCTGGCCAATTGTGGCTGACGGTCAATGGCGCACCACGACAGCGCGCGGACGTGTCGACGATGCTCTGGCCGGTGCCAGAGACGATTGCCTACTTATCGCGGTTTGTTGCGTTGGCGCCGGGCGACCTGATCTACACCGGAACGCCGGAAGGGGTGGCGGCGGTCGCGAAGGGCGATGTGCTCGAAGGCGGCCTGGACGGATTCGACATACTGACATTGTGTGTGGTCTGACACGCGCGTTGTACATCGTGCCGCCGGTCTTTAACGTGCAGCGCTTCAACATCAATCTGGCGCCCTTTGCCGCGATCCAGTGTGGCTAACCAGAGTGGGGCACGCGTTGCGCCGCGTGCCTAACCGAGCAGCGCGTCGGCGAATTCAGCGGCGACGAACGGTTGCAGGTCCTCGACCTTCTCGCCAACGCCGATGAAATATACCGGCACTGGACGTTGGCGCGCGATTGCGGCCAAGATGCCGCCCTTGGCAGTACCGTCTAGCTTCGTGACGATGAGTCCTGTCAATCCCAGCGCCTCGTCGAACGCCTTCACTTGGGCCAGCGCGTTTTGGCCGGTATTGGCATCGAGCACTAGCAGTATTTCGTGCGGGGCGCCGTCCATCGCCTTGCCGATCACCCGCTTGACCTTGCGCAACTCCTCCATCAGATGCAACTGGGTTGGCAAGCGTCCGGCGGTGTCCGCCATCAGCACGTCGATGCCGCGCGCACGCGCGGCGCCGACCGCGTCGAAGATCACCGCGGCCGGGTCACCGCTTTCCTGCTGGATCACAGCGACGTTGTTGCGCTGGCCCCAGATCACCAACTGTTCGCGCGCGGCAGCGCGGAACGTGTCGCCGGCGGCCAGCATCACCGACTGGTTAAACGACTGCAGGTGCTTGGCGAGCTTACCGATGCTCGTCGTCTTGCCGGCCCCATTGACGCCGGCAATCATCATCACTAGCGGTTGTGCGCGGCCCAGCACCATCGATTGCTCAAGCGGCTCCAGCAACTCGATCAACAGCGTGCGCAGCGCCGCCTTGACCTGCTGTGCATCAGTCAGTCGTTCACTGCGGACCTTCTGGCGCAACGCATCGAGCAGGTAAGTGGTGGCGTCCACACCGGCATCAGCCATCAATAATGCGGTCTCGAGTTCCTCGAACAGCGCCTCGTCGACCTTCACGCCAATGAAAATGCCGGTCAGGCTCGAGCTGGTCTTGGTCAGCCCCGATTTCAGCCGGCTGAGCCACGAGCGCTTGGCGGCCGGCTCGGGCGCAGGGGGCGGCACAATCTCGACGATCTCTTCGCCTGCGTCGCCGACGGGCTGCTGCGTGGCGGTTCCGGCGGGCTTGGCGGGTACGGGTGGCGATGCCATGCTGGACGCGGATCGGGCCGAGACTCCCGCAAAGGGTGCCGGGGCTGCAGACGGGGTGGTGTTGGGTGAGACGACGGGTGCTGCAGGGGCCGTGACGGCTGGCGGGGGGGATGACGCTGGCGCAGCGGCCGCAGTTGGCGAATTAACGGGCACTGGTGAAGCCGCGGGCGCGTCAGCGCCAGCACGCGTGGATGGCGCCGCAGATGCCGGCGAAAGCGCCGGTGCTGGCGAAGCCACGGGTGAGGATGACATCCCAGATGCTGATGAGGTTGCCGGTTGGACTGATCCTGCCGGCTGCGCTGGTCCGACAGAGGAGGGCACGGGCCCTGGCGCGCCGATCGCACCCAGCGTGCCGTTTGGCGCCGCGTTAGAGGCCGATGCCGGTGGCGGTGGTGCGGCAGGTGCAGTGAATGCGGCAGGTGCAGCGGGTGCAGCAGATGCGGCAGGTGCAGCGGGTGCGGCAGGTGCGGCAGGTGCGGCAGGTGCGACAGATGCAGTCGGCGCGACAGGCGCACTACACGTTTCGGACGCGTCCGGAGCGGCTGGCGTGCCGGACGGGGTGGTTTGTGAGGCGGAATCCGCTACGGGCGTGTCTTGCTTCTGGCTGGACGAATCGCCCTTCCTGAATCGTTTGAAAAAGCTGAACATGGTTCGCAATGTGGGCGGTGCGTGCGCCGCGGGCGGGCGACGTCGGGGCCGGCAACGGGGCACCGGCGGCAGATTGGACATTCTAGCAGAGCGCCGCATGTGCTTCTAAGCTTGCGCGCCGGCTATGGTAAGGTGGCCTTTTCCCAACCTCGGCGCGGGAGGATGGCTGGCTGCGCGCGGCGACGGCGGCTGTTCCCGCGTCATGACAGCCTAATGGAATGAATCGATGAGCCATTCGTCCCGCACGCGCGCCCGTACCTCGTTTGCCGCCCCCGCGGGTCCGCAAACGCGTGCCGCCGGTGCCGCAGCATCGCGCCGCGTTGCCGCGACGCGTCACGCGCCGCACCAGGTCCGCCTCATCGGCGGCATCTGGAAACGTACGCCGCTGCCAGTCCTCGATCTGGCGGGGCTCAGACCGACGCCAGACCGTGTGCGCGAAACCTTGTTTAACTGGCTGGGTCAGCAGCTCGATGGCCTGGTGTGCCTAGACCTATTCGCCGGCACCGGGGCGCTCGGCTTCGAAGCCGCGTCGCGCGGCGCGCAACGTGTGGTGATGGTCGAGCGCGATGCGCGCGCGGCTGCGCAACTAGGCGCGATTCGGCAAAAATTGGATGCGCAGGCGATCGACATCGTGCAGGCCGATGCGTTGCGGCTGGCGGCCGGCCTCGCGCCGGCGGGGTTCGATATCGTGTTTCTCGACCCGCCGTTCGATGCCGACCTGCTTGGACGTGTGCTGACGCTTGTGTTGCCGCTGGTGGCGCCCGGCGGTGCAATCTATGTCGAATCTGGTGCGCCATTGGCTGCGGTGCTGGACGCTCAAGCGCAGCAGGGCGTCGCCGCCACGCCCGGCTGGCCGTCGCTGCAGGGATGGCGCATCGTACGCCACGCGCGCGCCGGCGCGGTGCATTATCATTTGCTGCGGCGCGAAAATAGTGAATAATGCGCGTTCCCAAAACGAGCTGGCGGCGTTTTCCCGCGACGTCACGCCGGCCACCGCTGTACTGGTCCTGCTTGCCGCCGGGCATGGTGGAGGCGAGTGCCGGCGCTACCGCGCATTGTGCCGCCGGCTTGTTAAGCGAGAGGAGAATATGTCATGGTAGTCGCGGTCTATCCCGGTACATTCGATCCGCTTACCCGCGGTCATGAAGATCTTGTGCGCCGTGCCTCCAGCATTTTTGACACGCTGGTGGTCGGGGTGGCTGACAGTCGCAACAAAAAGCCGTTTTTCTCGTTGCAAGAGCGCTTGGACATTGCGCAGGAGGTGTTGAGTCACTATCCCAACGTGAAAGTGATGAGTTTCTCGGGGCTGCTCAAGGACTTTGTCCGTGCCAACAATGCCCGGGTCATCGTGCGCGGCCTGCGTGCTGTGTCGGACTTCGAATATGAGTTCCAGATGGCGGGCATGAACCGCTACCTGCTGCCGGACGTCGAAACAATGTTCATGACGCCGTCGGATCAATACCAGTTCATTTCTGGCACGATCGTGCGGGAAATTGCGCAATTAGGCGGTGATGTCAGCAAGTTCGTGTTTCCTTCAGTGGAAAGGTGGCTCAAGGACAAGGTCGCTAGCATGGAGGCTGGGACACCGCGAGCTGCGGTTGGCGGTTGAGGACCGCCGACGCCAATTGGCGCCGCGGCAGCAGCGAGAGTGTCGAAGAAGCACGGCTTATCGCGTCTGGCTCGGACGCTACGTCGCAACGATGCCGACCCGAGGAGCAGGCCGGAAAAAGTTATAATATATTGTTTTTTCTCGGAAAGTTGGTGGGTCGTATGGCTTTGATGATTACCGACGAGTGCATCAATTGCGACGTCTGCGAGCCCGAGTGCCCGAACGGCGCGATTTCGATGGGGCCGGAAATTTATCTGATCGATCCGAATCACTGCACCGAGTGCGTCGGTCATTTCGACGAGCCGCAGTGCGTCCAGGTGTGTCCCGTCGAGTGCATCCCGGTGAACCCTGAGCGGGTTGAGACCCGTGAGCAGCTTATGGACAAGTATCGCGCGCTGATGGCGGCCGATCAGCGCGCCGACGGCGAATGCTGAGCCACTCCGCGCCAGTCCCATCACCCTGTGCCGCCGTTGCGGCCACGCCACTCTAGCGTGCTTAAGCGCGGTGCAGTTGCATCATCGCGCGTTCCATCTCCCCACTGACGATCAACGGCATCACCGCGAGACTTTTGTCGGTGGCTGTGTCAATGAGTTGCTGTTCCTCCTTGCGCGGCGGTTTCAGCACAAAATTGACCACGTCGGGTTTGGCGCCCACGCGCGCGCCCTCCGAAATCAGGTCCCGCGGATGGCCGATGCCGATACGCAGACGCCAATATTGCTGCGTCGACAGATGAGCGGAAATATCCTTCAAGCCGTTGTGTCCGCCACTGCCACCGCCCAGCTTGAGTTTCGCGACGCCCGGCGGCAAATCCAACTCATCATGAACGACAAGGATGGATTGGGGCAGGATCCTGAAGAACTGTGCCACGGCCACCACGGACAACCCGGACCGGTTCATGAACGTTTGGGGTTGCAGCAAGTGAATTTCCCCGCCGTGCAGACGCGTTTTCGCATAGGCGCCGTGAAAGCGCCGTTCGTCGCGCAGCGTGGCGCCTGCTTCGTGGGCGAGCTGGTCGATGAACCAGAATCCTGCGTTGTGCCGCGTGGCCGCATATTCGGCGCCTGGATTGCCAAGTCCGACGATCAACTTGATCATGACGGTCGTGCCGCTCGTGAATTCGGTTAAAAAACCCGCCGGGCATGGCCTCGGCGGGTTACTTCGTCCCGCTGATCCGACTTCGTCGCATCGTACCAGCGGATCGAGAGGATCGATTCTATGATGTGACGGGCACGCAGTGCTGCGTCCCCGTATGCAGTGTCTGTACCGCGTTATGCGGCCGACGTCCCGCCTTCCGACGATTCACCTGCTTCGTCCGCGACCGCGCCCGCAGGCAGCGTCGCTGATACGATCACCGGGTTTTCCTGCTCGACGTGCGGCGTCAGTTCAACACCGGCCGGCAGCTTGACATCCTTCGCGTGCAACGACTGGTTCAACTCGAAGTTGGCCAGATCGACTTCGATGAACTCGGGCAGGTTGCCCGGCAGGCACGATACTTCGATTTCGTTCAGCACGTGCGTGATCACGCCGCCACCGAGCTTCACCGCCGGTGAGCCTTCCTGGTTCATATAGTGCAGCGGAACTTTCACCGTGATCTTCGTCTTTGCGTCGACACGCTGGAAGTCCACGTGCAACACCAGCCGACGGAACGGGTGGTACTGCACGTCGCGCAGCAGCACTTGTTCGGTCGCACCGGCGATCTCGAGATCGAGAATCGACGAATGGAACGCTTCCTTGTTCAGCGCGTGGTACAGCGCATTATGGTCCAACTCGATCAACTTCGGTTCGGTGCCAGCGCCGTACACGATTCCCGGCGTCTTGCCGGCATTGCGCAGGCGGCGGCTCGCACCCGTTCCCTGCTGGCTACGTTCGAAAGCGACTACTTTCATATTGTCTCTCCAATGACTGCCCGCGACCAGGCAGTGGGTCCGGGCAAACTGCCCGGGTCATCAAAACGGGGCCGTCGAATCCGGCACGGATCCAGTCGGCCCCGAAATACGCGGCGCGCGTTCGTGGCTGCGCACCGCGGGCCGGCAGCGCCACTCGAGGGCGGCCTTGCCGGAATACAGCCAGGCTCAATGCTCGGCGAACAGCGACATCACCGAGTCGCCGCGACGAATCCGCGAGAACGTTTCAGCCAGCAGGCCGGCGCATGACAATGCACGAATCCGCGAGCATTCCAGTGCGTCCTTGCCTAGCGGAATCGTGTCCGTCACGACCAGCTCGTCGAGCGCCGAGTCCGCGATGCGCTGGATTGCGCCACCGGACAGCACTGGGTGCGTTGCATACGCGAACACTTTCTTCGCGCCGCGCTCCTTCAGCACTTGTGCGGCCTTGCATAGCGTGCCGGCGGTGTCGACCATGTCGTCCATGATCACGCAAGTGCGACCCTCGACTTCGCCGATGATGTTCATTACCTCGGCGACGTTTGCCTTCGGGCGGCGTTTGTCGATGATCGCCAAATCGGTGTTCAGCTGCTTTGCCAGCGCGCGCGCGCGTACCACGCCGCCGACGTCCGGCGACACGACCAGCAGGTCATCGTACGCTTGCTTGCGCAGGTCGCCGAGCAGCACCGGCGTCGCGTAGATGTTGTCAACCGGAATATCGAAGAAGCCTTGGATCTGATCGGCGTGCAGATCCATCGTGATGATCCGTTCGACACCGGCGATTTCCAGCATGTTGGCGACGACCTTCGCAGAGATCGCGACGCGCGCCGAACGCGGGCGGCGGTCCTGCCGCGCATAGCCGAAGTATGGGATGGCCGCCGTGATCCGTCCGGCCGATGCGCGCTTGAGCGCGTCGACCATAATCATCAACTCCATCAGGTTGTCGTTCGTCGGCGCGCAGGTCGACTGCAAGACGAACACATCCTTGCCCCGGACGTTCTCCTGGATCTCGACCTGGATTTCTCCGTCCGAGAAGCGGCTGACCATCGCTTTGCCAAGAGGGATACCCAGGGTTTTGACGACTTCCTGCGCAAGCGAAGGATTCGCATTGCCAGTAAATACCATCAGGCCGTCACTGTTCATCGTGCACCTGCTACTCGGGGGGCGTGGCATGGGATGGAGCGTGTGGCGCCAGGGCAAGATCATGCCCGCGCTATGGGTAACTGGCAGGGGAGGAAGGACTCGAACCCTCGAATGCCGGAATCAAAATCCGGTGCCTTAACCAACTTGGCGACTCCCCTACACGAACCGTCTGCCTGGCCGGGACTCTCGTACCCGACGCGGCGAAACCTTTTATGACGCGAAAGTGTACAGTGGATGGCGGTCCAGGCTTGATGCTATCGCACTTTGCCAGCCGACGGGGAGCTTTGCTTGCGCCAACTCCGCTTCCGCCCTGCTGGGAAATGCTGCGAATACACTCGCACCCGATCCCGTCATACGTGCGTGCGCGATTGTCGAAAACCAATCCAACACTTGCGCCACTTCTGCGTATTTTCCTGCGACAACCGGCTGCATGTCGTTTCGGCCAAAATGATCTGGCCAACCCGCTTCGCTTGCCGTATTGTCCTCGGCGATGTTTTGCCGTGCAAGAAAGTCCATAATTGTGATGCGTTTGGTGTCTCTTGTCAATGCATCAGAGCGGAAAATTTCAGCAGTTGGCACATGCACCGCGGGTTTAACCACCAGGAACGTGCGCGCCGGCAGTTGAACCGGTTGCAGTTGCTCGCCCACGCCTTGCGCAAATGCATTGCGCCCGAACACGAAGAACGGCACGTCGGCGCCCAGTTCTAGTGCCAGGGCTTGCAGCGTCGCACGCGGCAGATGTAGCCGCCACAGCCGGTTCAACGCGAGCAGTGTAGTTGCCGCATCCGAGCTGCCGCCGCCAATGCCGGCCCCCATTGGCAAGCGCTTGTCGATGTCGATCTCCACACCGTAGCGGCAACCGCTGTGCTGCTGCAGCAGCTTCGCCGCTCGAACGCTTAGATCGGCCTGCTCGGGGACCCCGTCCAGTGGCCGCAGGTGGCGCACCATGCCATCGTCGCGGCGCCGGAAATGCAGCATGTCGCTCCAGTCCAGCAACTGGAACACCGTCTGCAGTTCGTGGTACCCGTCCTCGCGGCGGCCGGTCACATGTAGGAAAAGATTCAGCTTCGCAGGGGCTGCGCAGTCGCGCAGCATGTCTTCGGTTTCAGTCATGGGAGCTCATCGCGCCGTGCAGGCCCGTGCGCGGCTTATTGGTCCAGTACGAGCTTGACCGACAGCGGTGGCGTTTGCCGCGTCAGGTTCACGCGCTTGACGCGGCTTGCCGGCGCGTCGGCGTACGCCAGGTATTCAATCGTCCAGCCGTCCTGCTCGACGCGGCTCAGGCGGCCGGCGCTGTCAGTCGAAGTCGACGCGCGCGCGTCTGGCGACACGGACGACTGCAACCAGTAGCGTAGCCCTTCGACCGGCAGTGAGAAGCCCAGCGTGCCCTGCATTAGCTCGGATACGCTCGGTGCCGTCTGTAGCGCCTTGTTGGGCAACTCGAGGGTGGCCAATCCTGGGGCCGACGCGATGATGGCCAGCGTCTGACCGAGCGGGCTGAGCAATTGCAGCTTGACGGTCTGGCCGGTTTCCTGCCAATCGAAATTGCCATACGCGTTGCGCGGCTGCCCATTCTGGTCCTCGTAGCTGACCGCGAAGCGTCCATAGTATGCGTGCACAGTTTGCCTGGCCTGCGCGTCGCCTGTGCCGACACCGGGCGCAGTGGGCCGCTGTGGCGTCGCGCAGGCGGCCAGCAGTGCAGCGAGCCCGAGTGCGCCACACCAGTGGCGCATGGCGCGCGGCTGCCGCGGGCCGCTAGCGGCGCCGCGCAACACGCGGCGAACAGACGAGACACGACGAGCAGACCGGGCGCGCACGCCGGCCAGTAGCGCAATTCGGTTCATCACAGGTCGTCGATCTGGAAACGTTTCAGCGTCTTGACCAGCGTGTCGTTGTGCGGTTCCAGTTTCCGTGCGTCGCGCCACGCCGCGCGGGCCTGGTCGCGATCGCCGTTTTCCCACAGCACCTCGCCCAGATGCGCGCCGATCTCCGCGTTCGGCTGCAAGTCGTACGCGCGACGCAGCACCTTCACCGCATCAGCCTTGTCGCCGAGCCGATACTTGATCCAGCCGACGCTGTCCATGATGAACGCATCGTTCGGTGCCAACGACAATGCTTTCTCGATCAGCTTATAGGCTTCGTCCAGCCGCTGGTTGCGGTCCGCGAGCGAATAGCCGAGTGCGTTATAAGCCTGTGGGTTCTCCGGTTGCAGCCGGATCAAATCGCGCAATTGCTTTTCCATTACGTCGTAGTGACCGCTGCGCTCGGCTGCCATCGCGTAGTCGTAGACCAGGTCCGGATCGTCCGGGAACGCCTTGGCCGCTTGCGCGAGCCGCGCCTCGGCCTCGGCATAGCGCTTGGCGTCGAACAGGATCGCGCTGTCGATACGCGCGAGCAGCGCCGCTTCGCGTGGCGCCGTCGGCTTGAGTCCGGCGAGCAGGTTGCGCGCGTCGTCGAGCTTGCCGTCGCGGGCGATGATCTGCGCGCGTGTGATCTGCCCCGCCAGATGTTGCGTACTGCCGGGGGAGATCTTGTCCAGCCATTGCGACGCAGCCTGGTTGTCCTTTTGCTCAAGCGCGATTTGCGCCAGATAGATGTATGCCTGGCCCGGATCGGCGTTTGGCTGGCTTTGTGCGGCCGCGACGTAGCGTTGCAAATATTGCTTCGCGCTTGGCCAGTGCCGCTGCTGGATCTCAATCAGCGCAAGCGCCATCAACGGCAGCAGGTCGTGGCTGTCGTCATTGGCCAATCGCGTGAACTCGACCTTCGCGTCGTCCAGCTGGTCGCCGGCCAGATATAACTGGGCGAGCGACATCCGCGCCTCGCGCGCCTGCGGATTCTTCCGCACGTATTGCGACAGCCGCTGCGTGGCCTCCGCGCGATCCTGCGGGCCGAGTTGCGCGAGCAGCAGCACCGCGGGCAGGAAGTCGGGCTTTTCCTTCAGCGCGACTTGCAGCGACTGGCGCGCGCCATCGCGGTCCTGCGCAAGCGCCTGCTGCCGGGCGATCGCGTAGTTCGCCTCTGGCTTATCCATGTCGTGACGCAACAAATTCTGCAGCACATGCAGGCCCGAGGTACGGTTCGGGCCGCGCGCCAGCAGCATTTGCAGCCCGATCAGCGCATTGGCGCGATTATCCGGCGCGACCTTCGCCAATTGCTGTTCCAGCAGCGGCTTAGCTTCCTCGGGTTTGCCAGCCAGCACCAGCAGCGAGGCATCAATTTGCGCGGCACGGTCCGACTGGGGCGCGTACTGTTGCCACAGGTGTGCCGCGTTCATCGCGTCGACCGGGCTTTGCGCAAGCAGCGCGATTTCTGTGGCGCGCTGCGCGAAGCGCGGATCCGTCGTGTCGCGGGCCAATGCCAGATAAGTTTGGTAGGCCGGCGCGGGCTGGTTGCGCTGCAGGGCGATCTCGGCGGCTAGCACCTGGTAAACCACCTGACTCGTCAGCGGCAGGCGCGGCAGCGCCTTCTGCTCATCGGGCGTTGGCGTGCTGATGATATCGGTCAACTCCGGCGAGTCGTTGTCCTGCGCGGTGGCGGGCCGTGCGAGCACGAGCGAGACGGCGAGCAACACGGCCGCCGCCGCCGGGCGCGCCGGGCCCCGGTGGAGCAGCTTGGCAAGAAGCAGGTTCATGGAAATCCAGTCAATGTTTCGATGGATTGTAACGCGGTGGCTACAATAGCGGGCGTGGACCACGGTGTGTCCACCCGCCTGCCTGTTAGACATGCCAGAACTGCCGGAAGTTGAAGTGACGCGACGCGGAATCGAACCGTATGTCGCTGGACGACGCGTGCAGCGCGTCGAGGTGCGCAATTTCGCGCTGCGCTGGCCGGTGCCAGCCACGCTGGCGCGCGAGCTTGAGCAACGTGTGATCCACAAAGTGGAACGGCGTGGCAAGTACTTGCTGTTCGAGCTGGACGACGGATGGCTCATCGTGCACCTGGGGATGACCGGCACGCTGCGCGTGCTGCGCAACCTGCCCGCGTTGCCGCCCGCCGCTCAGCACGATCATATCGACTGGGTCTTCGATGAGTTCGTGATGCGCTTTCGTGACCCGCGCCGCTTCGGTGCGGTGTTGTGGCACCCGCGCGCGTCGGGCGGCGTGCTCGAGCATCCTTTACTAGCCAGCCTTGGAGTCGAGCCCTTTTCGAGCGCGTTTTCGGGCACGCTGCTGCATCGCCGCACGCGCGGGCGTACGGTGTCGATCAAGCAGGCGCTGATGGCTGGCGACATTGTCGTCGGTGTGGGCAACATCTATGCATCCGAGAGCCTGTTTCGTGCCGGCATTCGGCCGAGTACGCCGGCGGGACGCGTGTCGCTGCCGCGCTATGAACGGCTGGCCGACGCCATTCGCGCGACACTGGCGGCGGCAATCGACAAAGGTGGCAGTACGTTGCGCGACTTTGTCGGCAGCCACGGCGAGAGCGGTTATTTCCAGCTCGACTATTTCGTCTATGATCGGGCCGGCCTGCCTTGTCATGCCTGCGGCGTGCCGATCCGGCACATCGTGCAAGGGCAGCGCTCGACCTATTACTGCACGCGCTGCCAGCGCTAAATCGATCCCTTGGAGGCCAACATAGAACCCGCTGATTTCGCGCCGCGCCTGATTGCATGGCAGCGCACGCATGGGCGGCATGAGCTGCCGTGGCAGCGCAGCCGGGACCCGTATCGAGTCTGGCTGTCGGAGATCATGCTGCAGCAGACGCAGGTCTCGACGGTGATTCCGTATTATTCGAGGTTCCTCGCACGCTTTCCGCACGTTCACGCATTGGCAGCTGCCGCGGCTGACGACGTGATGGCGCTATGGAGTGGACTGGGGTACTACACTCGCGCGCGCAACCTGCACCGGTGCGCGCAGGTCGTCGTCCAGCAGTATGGCGGCGTGTTCCCGCAGACCGTGGAGCAACTTGCGGCACTGCCGGGGATTGGCCGCTCGACGGCGGCGGCAATTGCTGCATTCTCGTTTGGTGTGCGCTCGCCAATCCTAGACGGCAATGTCAAGCGCGTGCTCGCGAGGATTTTCGGGATTGACGGCTTTCCGGGCGACAAGCGCGTGGAGAAAGCGATGTGGGCGCTGGCCGAGTCGTTGCTGCCGGCGTCCGGCGAGGCGTCCGAGGGCATACGCCAGTACGAGGGTGCGCCGGTCGAGCCAATCGTGGCGTATACGCAAGGACTGATGGACTTGGGGGCGACGCTGTGCGTACGGGGCCGGCCCGATTGCGGCCGCTGCCCGTTTGCGCACGCGTGCGTGGCCCATCTGACGGGCCGGCAGCGCGAACTGCCGGCCGCTAGGCCCAGAAAGGCCGTGCCGACGCGCCGCACGATGATGCTGGTGCTGCGCAGTGCCGATCAGGTGTTGCTCGAAAAACGCCCGCCGTTGGGCATCTGGGGCGGGCTCTGGAGCCTGCCCGAGGCGCCGGACACGGACGCGCTTGCCGCGCGCGCGGCGCAACTCGGCGGTGTGCCGGTCGTGCTGACGCCGCTTGCCTCGCTGGCACACACGTTCACGCATTTTCGCCTTGAAATCGAGCCGCGGCTTGCGCAACTGGTGGGCGAGCCGCGGGCCGCCGTGCGCGACGCACAGGCGGACACGGCATGGGTGCGGCTGGATGCCATCGGCGACTATGGCCTGCCCGCGCCGGTGCGCAAGCTGCTCAATGCGCTGGACGGAACGTTGTTGTAGTCTGGGCTACAGCAGTTGGTGCTGCAGCATGTAGTGATGCACGACGTCGATCCGCGCGCCGGCATCGAGGACTTCCATCAGTTTTTGCCGCGCGCGCACGGAGATCGGCAGGACTTCGGCAAGCCGGTTGGATACCCAGCTCGGATCGTCGAACGCGTACGGCTCGATGAAGGGCAAATTGCCCAGATCACGCTCGGACAGCGTGGCGACGATCCGCTCAAGCACCTCTGCGCACGCGCCGAACTTCGCGATGCGCTCGTCGCCGCTCAGCGAGCGGTCTTCGGGCAGCAACTGCACCTGGCCGCGCAGCAAGCCGTCGGGCTCGGTCCGATGCGACAACAACCGGAAGCGGCGCGTGCCTCGGGCGCGGATATGCATCAAGCCGAAACGCTCCACGTCACAATCGACGATTTCGGCCAGGCAGCCGATCGATTCGGGCACCGGCGGATCATCCGGCTGGATCACCTCGCTGCCGCTCTTGAGTAGGCATACGCCAAACGGCGCATGATTGCGCAGGCAGTCGCGGGTCATGTCCTGGTAGCGGGCCTCGAACACCTTCAACGGCAGCAGGCCACCAGGAAACAGCACCGTGCGCAACGGGAACAGAGGCAGCTCGGCAGGGGTATCGGATGAGACGGTTGGCATACGTTTCGTGCTCGGTTGGCGCGGCTAGCCGGGCGCTCGGGCCGATGTGCTGGCAAACGGCGCGCTACCACCGTGCGCGCTGGCGATCTCGCGATGCCGCACCAGCACGTTTGCATCGCTCGCGAAGCGCGCGGCGAGTGCTTCGGCAATGTAGACGGAGCGATGCTGCCCGCCGGTGCAGCCGATCGCCACGGTTAGGTACGCGCGATTGTCGTCGCGGAAATGCGGCAGCCACTTGGACAGGTACTCGGCGATATCGTCGATCATCGCGCCGACCAGCGGCGTGGCGGCAAGAAAGTCGATCACAGGCGGATCGAGCCCCGTCAGCGGCCGCAGATCCTGATCGTAATAGGGGTTGGGCAGGGTCCGCACGTCGAATACCAGATCGGCGTCCAGCGGAATGCCACGCTTGAAGCCGAACGACTGGAACATCAGCGCGAGACCGGTCTGGTCGTGTTCGATGAACTGCTTGACCCAGGCGCGCAGCGTGTTGGCGCGCAGGCTGCTGGTGTCGATCTGGTGTCCGAATTCCGCTAGATTGGCCACTAGCTCTCGTTCGTGCTCGATCGCATCGGCCAGCGAAGCCTGCGTGCCATCGAGCGCGTCGTTCGCCATTGACGCGGACAGCGGGTGCTTGCGGCGCGTCTCGGAGAACCGCTGGATCAGTGCTTGCGTGCTCGCATTCAAGAACAGCACGCGAACATCGTGGGTGCGGCCGAGTGCACGGATGATTTCCGGCATTTCGTCCAGCGAGCGGGCCGAGCGCGCGTCGATCGCGACGCCGAGCCGCGCCTGGCCCTCCCGGGACAGGAATGCCACGAGTTCCGGCAGAAACCGTGGCGGCAGATTGTCGACGCAGTAGTAGCCGGCATCCTCGAGCGCCGCGAGTGCCACCGATTTGCCAGACCCGGACATGCCGGTGATCAGGATGATTCGCATCGAGTCAGGGTTCATGCGTTTCATCATAGCAGCGCCGCAGCGCTTCGGGCCGCTTCAGATCAGCTTGCCTGGAAATTGTCCGTCCGGATCCTGCATGGCGAGCCGCTGGCGCTCCATAAAATCACGTAACGTATCGATGCCGCGCAATTGCAGAATCGTATTGCGCACGGCAGCTTCGACCAGCACGGCGAGGTTGCGGCCGGCCGCAACCTGGATCGTGACTTTGGTGATCGGCAAGCCTAGTACGTCAACCGTCTGACTTTCTAGCGGCAGGCGTTGGAATTCACCGTCGGGGCGGCGCACCAGTTGCACGATCAGCTTGAGCTTCATTTTTCGACGCACCGCGGTTTCGCCGAAAATCGTCTTGATGTCGAGTAGCCCGAGGCCACGCACCTCCAGCAGGTTCTGCAGCAGCGGCGGGCAGCGGCCTTCGACGAAATCTGGGCCGAGCCGCACGAAGTCGACCGCATCGTCCGCAACTAGTCCATGGCCGCGGCTGATTAACTCCAGCCCCAACTCGCTCTTGCCTAGCCCCGAGTCGCCGGTCAGCAGTACCCCCATGCCGAGGATGTCGAGGAACACGCCGTGCAGCGTTGCGCGCGGTGCCAGGATACGCGACATATACAGCCGTAAGCTGTCGATCACGGCGGCGGCGGACATCGGCGTAGTGAACAGCGGCGTCGAGGAGCGCGTGCAGCGAAGCACCAACTCCGGCGGCGCTGCCACGCCGCCGGCCACAACCAGGAACGGCGGTTCAAGGGCGATCAGCTCGGCCATGTTGCGCGAGCGATCCTCATCGCTTTGCCGCTGGTAGTAGTTGACCTCGGCTTCGCCCAGCACCTGAATCCGGTTCGGATGGATCAGGTTCAAGTGGCCGACCAGATCGGCGCTGGAGGTCGCATTGGCGACGGTTTCCGTCGAGAAACCGCGGTCCCAGCCTTCATGACCCGTCAGCCAGCTCAGCTTCAGCGAAGCGGCGTTGTCGTCGAAGATGCTTTGCGCGTTGATGCTGGACGTATCCATGGTGGCCTTCTCGGGTTGCGTCGCGCGGCGCGGCTCATCGCGGTGCGGTGCGCCTGCGCTGGAGTCCATTGTGTTGGAAGCGCACGCGTCGCGGGGATCAGGGTTGCCACTGAGTCAGCAGTTGGTGCAGCGCGCCACGGTCCGGCTCGGTGGACAGGCTCGCGCGCGCGTGCCGGTCTGATAGCAGTTGTGCGATCTCGGATAAGATTTCGAGATGTTGCTGCGTCGCCTGTTCTGGCACAAGCAGGAAGATCAGCAATTGAACCGGCTGCCCGTCCGGTGACTCGAACGGAATCGGTTCGGCAAGCCGCACGAATGCCGCCAGCGGCTGCTTCAGCCCCTTGATGCGCCCATGCGGGATCGCCACGCCTTCGCCCAGACCGGTCGAGCCGAGCCGTTCGCGCGCAAACAAGTTATCGGTGACGACGCTGCGGGCAATGCCGTTTTGATTTTCGAAGATCAGGCCGGCTTGCTCGAAAACCCGCTTCTTGCTGGTAACGGACAGACCCAGCACAACATTCTCAATTGGCAGGATTTTAGCTAAACGATTCATATAGACAGGCGAAAAGCAGTTATATCGCGCACGGGCTGTCGGCCAGCACCGAGGGCCGCGCGACGACTCACGGCAGACGCTTTCCGGCTGATGATTTTATAGGGGTCAACTATGGTAACCAAAACATTATAGATCAGGCGAGTTGCGCATGGTGCAACGCGCAAACGCAGGTTCGGCCAGCGCGATACAACGCGTGCGGGTAACGAAAAAGCCGCCCAGCGGCGGGCGGCTTTGCTAACGCGGATCGGCGCCGCGCTCAGGGTGCCGGTTGCTCGGGAACAGGCACATACTTGATCGCCTCATGCTGGTGACCTTGCAGCCGGTCCTTGTATCGCAATACCTGACGGTCGAGTTTGTCGATCAGCATGTCGATCGCCGCGTACAGATCGCCATTCGCGCTCTCGACAAAGATGTCCTTGCCCTTTAGGTGCAGGTTGACCTCCACCCTTTGCCGTTTTTCCTTTTCCTTGTGATTGTCCACGGCCAGTAGCACAGTGCCATCAATCACCTGGTCAAAATGCCTGAGCACTCGTTCAAGCTTCGCGACCACATATTCGCGCAGGGCGGGCGTGACTTCCAGGTGATGTCCACTGATCTTCAGGTTCATAGCTGCCTCTCCGTGCTCAATAGCCGCTGGCGCAAAGGCATGATCCGGCGCCGCTCGAGCCTCGTCCCGCTTGTGACGTGCCCCCGTCGTGACAAAAAGGCGTGGCGGGTCGATATCGGCCGGCTCCTGACCCTAGCTTATCTAAGCGCCGCGGCCGGTAAACGCCCACCGCAACATGCAGTAGGCTATAACGACTTACGCATGCTAACAGCTGGGATCTTCAGCGCTTCGCGATATTTCGCCACAGTTCGGCGTGCGACCACGAAGCCCTGTTCGGCCAGCAGTTCAGCGATGCGGCTATCTGAAAGAGGTGATTTTGGGTCTTCGGCTCCTATCAGTTGCTTGATAAGCGCGCGGATCGCGGTCGATGACGCGGCGCCCCCCGTGTCGGTCGACACATGTGAGCCAAAGAAGTACTTGAACTCAAGCGTCCCAAAGGGCGTCAGCATGTACTTCCCAGTCGTGACCCGCGATACAGTCGACTCATGCAGGCCTAGCGTATCAGCAATTTCTCGTAAAACCAAGGGGCGCATCGCGATCTCGCCATGCGCAAAAAAATTGCGCTGACGCTCGACGATCGCTTGTGCGACGCGCAAAATTGTGTCGAATCGTTGCTGGATGTTCTTGATCAGCCAGCGCGCTTCCTGCAGTTGCTGGCGCAACGAACCGCTGCTTGGGTCGCCTCGGTTGCTGCGCAGGATGTTAGCGTATAAGTGGTTGACCCGCAGCCGCGGCACAACTTCGGGGTTCAATTCCGCTTGCCACCCCTGCGAGGTTTTCTTCACGATGATGTCTGGCATCACGTAGTCGGCCTCGGCCTTGCCGTACGCGGCGCCGGGGAACGGCTCGAGCGAGCGGATCAGCGCGTGCGCGTCGCGCAGCGCGTCGTCGCTGGCCTTCAGATGCTTGCGCAGACGCGTGAAGTCGCGCGCCGCCAACAACTCCAGATAGTTCGACACGATTTCCAGCGCCAGCGTGCGCGTGGCGCTCGGCTCCAGCCGCAGCAATTGCAGCTTCAGGCACTCGGACGCCGAGCGCGCCCCGACTCCCGCCGGATCGAAGCTGTGCAGCAGCGCGAGCGCCGCGTTCAGCTCATCGGCGTCGACCTCAAGCTCGGCCGGCAAATCGGCGAGGATTTCGTCGCAACTCGCGCTCAGGTAGCCATCGTCGTCCAGCGACTCGATCAGAAACGTGACCAGCGCGCGGTCGCGCGGGCTAGCCTGGGTCAGGCGCAACTGCGTGCCCAAATGCTCACGCAGGCTGACCGTGGATTCGTGCAGCTGCAGCGGCGGCATGTCATCCTCGTCGGAGGCGCCACCGGGACGCACATAGTCGTCCAGGTTCCACGCCGCCGTGTCGGTGCCGCTGTCGCTGCTCATGCCGTTGTATTCGTCGACGGCGGCCGGCTCCGCGCTTTGCGCACGCTCGCCGTTCACGCCGCTGGCGCCGCCGGACACCGGGGCTGGCGCCTCGGCCATGCCAATGGGCAGCGCGCTGCTTTGCGACGGCACCAGTGAGCCGTCCGCGGCGACCCGCAACGGGCTCGCGATCCAGTCGTTCTCGTTTTCCAGCAAGGGATTCTGCGCGATCGCCGTGGCGACCTCCTGCTGCAATTCGAGCGTCGACAGCTGTAGTAGCCGGATCGACTGCTGCAACTGCGGAGTCAGCGCCAGATGCTGTGATAGACGGAGTTGGAGGCTTGCTTTCATGGCAAATTGCTTTTCATTGTAGCCAGTTTGCCACGTTGGCGGAACCTTGAGGGAACACGTTGGCCCGTTTTGTGCATGGGTGGACGAGTCGGCACGCGGGAGCCCACCGCTGGTGCAGTGGCGTCGCCAGCTCGGCGCTGGCTGGGGCGGGAGCCCGCCCCAGCGAAGGCATTACATACGAAAATGTTCGCCCAGGTACACGCGGCGCACGCTCTCGTTCGCGATGATTTCCTTGGGCGCGCCGGCCGCGAGCACGCTGCCATCGCTAATGATGTACGCGTGGTCGCAGATGCCGAGTGTCTCGCGCACGTTATGATCCGTGATCAACACGCCGATGCCGCGCTCCTTCAAAAAGCGCACGATCTTCTGGATTTCCAGCACGGCGATTGGGTCCACGCCGGCAAACGGCTCGTCCAGCAAGATAAAGCTGGGGCGGGTGGCAAGCGCGCGCGCGATTTCGACACGGCGCCGCTCACCGCCGGACAGCGACATCGCCGGATTGTCGCGCAGGTGCGCGATCTGCAGTTCCTCGAGCAACGCGTCGGCACGCGCCGATACCGCTTGTTTGGACAGCGGCTTGCCGCGCTCGTCCAGTTGCAGCTCCAGCACCGCGCGGATGTTCTCGTTGACGGACAGCTTGCGAAATACCGACGCCTCCTGTGGCAGATAGGACAACCCCATCCGGGCGCGCTTGTGGATCGGCAGCAGGCTGATCGACGTGTCGTCGAGCATAATCTCGCCGGCATCGAGCGGCACCAGTCCGACGATCATGTAGAACGAGGTCGTCTTGCCGGCGCCGTTCGGACCGAGCAGCCCGACGACTTCGCCGCTTTTCACGTCGAGCGACACGTCCTTGACGACGGTGCGCGCGCCGTAACGCTTGCGCAAATTGCGCACCGACAGCGTGCTGGTCGCAGCCGGGGCGGACACGGGCAAAGCCGATGCGCTCATGGCTGCGACGTTCCTTGCAGCGTCGTGGAGGGGGACAGCGTCACGTCGCTGGCCGGTTGGGGCAGCGCGCCGCCCCCCGTGCTGGGCGTGAGCATCGCGCGCACGCGGCCGCTCGGATTGCCCGGTCCCGCAACATCCTTGCCCGACTGCGCGGTGTAAAAGTCCTTCTGGCCATCGTAGGTGATCACACTGCCGCGCACTTCATCGACGAGCTTGGATAACCCCTGCAGGCGCCGCACGACGGCGCGCGTGGTCAACGTCGTCAGGTCCTGTTTGCCGTTGTAGTCGATGCGCACCGCGTTGCCTTCGATGTATTCGTTCATGCCGTCGCGCTTCTGCCGGAAATACGATGGCGTGTTGCCGTTGCTGGTGCCGGTGGCGTGCTGGTAGCCTTGCGGATCTTGCTTGACC
The DNA here is from genome assembly GCF_037389205.1 of Mycetohabitans sp. B46. Classification (NCBI taxonomy): domain Bacteria; kingdom Pseudomonadati; phylum Pseudomonadota; class Betaproteobacteria; order Burkholderiales; family Burkholderiaceae; genus Mycetohabitans; species Mycetohabitans sp. B46. Next base: position 249,517 of record NZ_JADBGL010000001.1, on the reverse strand, counting down.
TCTACGCGGTCCGCACGGATCAGGATCGTGCCCTTGGTTGCGACGACGTGGCCGGTGAAGACCGTCAGCTGCTTCAGGTCGTCGTACGTCATGTTGTCCGCTTCGATGTTGAGCGGCTTGTCGCGATCCGCGCGCTCGGCGTGCGCGACGGGCAGTGACAGCGCAAGCGGCAGCGCGACGGCCAGCGTCGACACGATCCGCCCGCCCGCTGTGCGGGCACGGCTTGCCCCGGCGCAGCGCTTTGGATGCAGCGTGCGCGCAGACACGGGGCGGTCATACATTGGGTTCATGCGCGTTGTGCGAGAAAGAGGTACCCGTCATTGACCGAACGGTCCGCCTGCCGCCGTGTCGGACGCGGCAATGATGCCGCGTACCTGGCCGAGCAGACGCATTTCACGGGTCACGTTATTGTAGATCATCCCATTGGCCGTCATCTGGGACAGGCCGCGCAGCAGTTTAACCGGCTTTTCGGTTTGGATGATGTCGTCGTTGGTCAGCACGCGGAAGTGCTCGGAGTCGGCTTGCATCCGCGGATCGGCCGGACCTGCGTCGCGCACAATGCGCGCGTCATCGTACAGGTCCACGATCGAGCCGTCCGCATTAATGACAGCACGCTTGCCGGTGGCGGTGACGACCGGCTGGCTCGGCGCGAACACACGGATTGCCGGCAGCGTCGCATGCGTCGCCGCATCGTCCTCGTAGTGGACCATCGACGCAGCCGCGATCCGGTACTGCGTCACGCCACTTTCGTCCAGCATTGAAATCGAGAAGTGGTCGGCGAAATAGTCCGGCGTATGCGCCTTGTCCGCCGATCTCCCCTGCGACGGGCGCGGTAGCGTATTCTGCAGCAGCCAGTACGTGCCGGCGGCGAGCACCGCCATGATCACGAGCGGCAACCAGGCGGACACGCGCATCTCGCGCATCGCTTAGCCTGCGCACGCCGCCGCGAGCAGGCCGTCATACCGGCCCTGCGCGCGCAGCAGTGTATCGATGACCTCGCGAGCGGCGCCGTGACCGCCGCGTGCGGTGGCGATCCAGTGCGCGCGACTGCGTACCTCACAGTGCGCGCTCGCCGGTGCGGCGGCGAAGCCCACGCGCAGCATGACCGCCAGATCGGGCCAGTCGTCGCCCATATACCCGCATTCATCCGCGGTGACGCCGGCGGCATTCAGCAGCTTGTCGAACGCGACAAGCTTGTCGCTGATCCCCTGGTATAAATATGATACGTGGATCTCGCGCGCGCGCAATTCGACGATCCTTGAATTGCGCGCGGTGATGATCGCGGTCGCGATGCCGGCCTGCTCGAGCAGCTTCAACCCATGGCCGTCCATCGAGTTGAAGCCCTTCATTGCATCGCCATCCGGCGTGAAGTACAACGTGCCGTCGGTTAGCACGCCATCCACGTCGAAGATCATCAGCTTGACGCGCGCGGCACGTTCGATTGCGGTCAGGGCCATGGTCGGATCAGATGACTTTGGCAGAAAAAAGGTCGTGTGTGTTCAGCGCGCCGATCAGCATGCCATCGGCGTCGACGACCAACATCTGGCTGATGCGGAATCGCTCCATCAGTGCCACGGCCTCGACCGCTAGCTGTGCGGCACTGATCGTGCGTGGCTTGTGTGTCATCACGTCGGTGATCGGCAGGCCCAGGATGTCGCCGTTGTGCTCCAGCACGCGGCGCAAATCACCATCGGTGAAGATGCCCTCCACGCGCGAATTCCCGTCCACGATCGCGGTCATGCCTAGCCGTTTCGCGGTGATCTCAAACAACGCGTCTCGCACCGTCGCGCGCAGTGTCACGCGCGGCACCTCGTCGCCGGTGCGCATCACATCGCGCACATAGGTCAGCAGGCGCCGGCCCAATGTACCACCCGGATGCGAGCGCGCAAAATCGTCGGCGGAAAAGCCGCGCGCGTCGAGCACCGCCACCGCCAGTGCGTCGCCCAGCGCGAGCGCGGCTGTGGTGCTGGCCGTGGGCGCGAGATTCAACGGGCACGCCTCCTTCTGCACGCGCGCATTCAAGTGCACGTCGGCCAGCTTGGCCAGGCTCGATTCCGGCCGGCCGGTCACCGCGATCAATTTTGCGCCGAGTCGCTTAATTAGCGGCAGGATCTCAATCAATTCCTCCGATTCGCCGGAGTTGGACAAACCGATGAACACGTCGTCGGCGGTGACCATGCCTAGGTCGCCGTGGCTCGCCTCGGCCGGATGGACAAAGAACGCGGGTGTGCCGGTGCTCGCCAGCGTGGCCGCCAGCTTGCGCGCAATATGGCCTGACTTGCCGATGCCTGAGACCACCACGCGCCCCTTGCAGGCCAGCAACATGTCCACCGCGACAACAAACTCGCCGTCCAGGCGCGTACTTAGGCCCCGGATGGCCTCTGCCTCGATGTCGAGCACGTGCTGCGCCAACTGCAATGCCCGGGCGCCATTGATTTTCGCTATCATGCGCGGAGTATAGCAAACGCGCCTTTAGCTCGCGGCGTACCCGGCGGCGCGGCGCCCAAAGCGTTGAGGGCGCTGCCGTGTGTGCGCCGGCCGCTACCGCCCGGCTTTGCGTACGTCGATGCTGACCACTGAAAGGACCGACGCAAGGGCCCGCATGACATCGCCGCTTCAACTCACGCTTTTTCTATTGCTGGCCGCGGTGGCCGGGGTCGTGATCTTTCGCATGCTGAACCTGCCGCCCATGCTCGGCTACTTGAGCGTGGGCATGCTCGTCGGCCCTCATGCGCTGGGCATGGTGAGCGATTCGGCGCGGGTACAGTACCTAGCTGAATTCGGCGTAGTGTTCCTGATGTTCTCGATTGGGCTGGAGTTCTCGATCGCCAAGCTGCGCTCGATGCGCACGATCGTGTTCGGGCTGGGCTTGTCGCAGGTATTGGCCACCATTGCGTTGGCCGTGCTCGCCGGCCTGGCCACGCGCGCCTGGCTGCACATCAGTTGGCAGGCGAGCGTCGCGCTCGGCGGCACACTGGCGATGTCCTCGACTGCGATCGTCAGCAAACTGCTCGCCGAACGGCTCGAGCTTGAGTCCGCGCACGGGCGCAACATCTTCGGCATCCTATTGTTCCAGGACCTGGCCGTGGTGCCGCTGCTGCTCGTGATCGGCGCGCTCGGGGCTGATCCAAAGAGATTGGCGATCGCGCTCGGCTTGGCTGCGATCAAGACCGCCGTGGTACTGACGATTTTGTTGCTGGTCGGACATCGGTTCATGACTCGCTGGTTCAACGTGGTGGTCCGGCGGCGCTCGCAGGAGCTGTTCATGCTGAACGTGTTGTTGATGACGCTGGGCGCCGCGTTCATCACTGAGACGTTCGGGTTGTCGCAGGTGCTCGGCGCGTTTATTGCCGGCATGCTGATTTCCGAGACGCCCTATCGACATCAGGTCGAGGAGGGCATCAAGCCGTTTCGCGACGTGCTGCTGGGCTTGTTTTTCATCACCACCGGCATGTTGTTCGACCCGCGGGTGCTATGGCAGCACCCGCTGATGGTGCTGTTGTTCTTGGTCGGTGCGCTGCTGCTGAAGGCGGCGCTGGTCACCGGCCTAGCTCGCCTGTTCGGCGCGATGCCCGGCGTGGCGATGCGCACCGGACTCGCGCTCGCGCAGGCCGGCGAGTTCGGTTTCGTGCTGCTGAACCTGATTCGCGAGCAACGCCTGATTTCGGACGAATTGATGCAAATGATCCTGGCGGCGATGTTGCTGTCGATGCTGGCGGCACCGTTCGTTATCCATGCGATGGACCGGATCGTGCTGCGCCTGTCCTCGACCGAATGGACAACGCAGTCACTGCAGATGACGCGCATCGTGACGCAGAGCATCAAGCAGCAGGGGCACGTGATCATCTGCGGCTATGGACGCAGCGGGCAGAACCTGGCGCGGATGCTCGAGCATGAGGGCCTGTCGTATGTCGCGCTGGATCTGGATCCAGACCGCGTGAGCGCCGCGGCAACGGCCGGCGAGCAGGTCGTGTTCGGCGACGCGGGGCGCCGGGAATCGCTGCTGGCCGCCGGTATCCATCGAGCGGCGGCGCTCGCGATCACCTATGCGAATACGTCTTCGGCGCTGAAGGTGCTGCATAATGTACATGAGCTGGAGCCAACCCTGCCGGTGATCGTGCGCACGGTGGACGACGCCGACCTGGACAGGTTACTGGCCGCGGGCGCGACCGAGGTGATCCCAGAAATTGTGGAAGGCAGCCTGATGCTCGCATCGCATACGCTGGTGCTGGTTGGCGTGCCGATGCGCCGCGTGCTGCGGCGCGTCGAGGCATTGCGCGACAAGCGCTACAGCCTGTTGCGCGGCTATTTCCACGGCGCGGACGACCTGAATGAGGACGGCATCGAGCAGGTGAGGCTACAATCGGTGTCGATCGACGAAAGTGCCGACGCAGTTGGCCAGAGCCTGGACAAGCTCGGGTTGTTCGAAATGGGTATCGAGGTCACCGCGATCCGCCGGCATGGTATACGGGGTGTCGAGCCCGATCGCGATACGAAACTGCGCGCGCGCGACATCGTCGTGCTGCGTGGCTTGCCCGACGCGCTCGCGCTGGCCGAGGAGCGGCTGCTGCGCGCGCGGCGTGGTGCGGCAACGCAGCCGACCTAGCACGGCACGCAGCCGAATGACGTCCGAATGAACCCGGCGCGGGTTTCACACCCGGCGCCCAATCCGCAAGGAAGACACCATGCAAGCGCGCGCTGCGCCGCCACCGGCGGTGCTGACTGACCCTGCCGCCTATATCCGCCAGCATATCCGTACTGTGCCCGACTGGCCGCAGCCTGGCGTGCAATTTCGCGATATCACGCCGCTGCTGCAGGACGCGAAATGCCTGCGAGTGCTGGTCGACCTGTTCGTGCAGCGCTATATCGACCAGCGGCTAGACTACATCGCAGGGCTGGATGCGCGGGGATTTATCGTCGGACCGATCCTCGCCTATGAGCTGAATGTGGGCTTCATTCCGATCCGCAAGAAAGGTAAACTGCCGTTCACGACCGTGTCAGCGTCCTACTCGCTCGAGTATGGGGAGGCGACGGTCGAAGTTCACGCGGATGCATGCCGCCCAGGTGAGCGCATCGTGCTCATCGACGACTTGATTGCCACGGGCGGCACGATGATGGCCGGGCGCGCGCTGCTGGAGCGGCTCGGCGCAGGCGTCGTCGAGTGCGCGGCGATCATCGATCTGCCCGAGCTGGGAGGCTCAACGCTGCTGCGCAATGCTGGGGCGCCGCTCTATACCGTGTGCACGTTTTGAGCCGCTGTGGCCATCATTGGCTGGAGCGAGGCGATGCCTGAATTGTCGCTGCTCGTCGCCACGTCCGTGGCGATCACCGTCGCGCCGGGTCTGGCCTGGACCACCTATCAGTACTCGCGCGGAACGTCTTGTAGAGGCGCGCGGCCTTCATCGCGCTGGCGCCCGGGTTGCCGCGTTGTGCAGTGGAAGACGCGGTAAAATCATCGGTTTTACGCGTAAAGGGCATCGGCGATGACTTGGGGCTGCATTGACGCCGCGCGCCGTTTCCGGCGCGACCAGCATCTGCGATTCGTGATCGGCGAGCAGCCGGTTGGCTGGATTCGTGCGGACGACGTGCGTTGGCTCACGCGCTGGCCGGACGTGTTCACCATCAGCGAGCGCTGCGTCGTGCTGGCCGATGCATTCGATACCGTCCAGGCGCGCAGCGCCGCACTGGGCTCGGTCATTGGTGCGCTGGCCGCGCACGGCCGGATTCGCGCATGGCGCAATGAGACCTATGCGATTCGCAATGCATTTGACGACCCGCCACTCGCATTCATTGAACGCGCAGCGTCGCGGTTCTTTGGCACGACGACATACGCCGTTCATCTGAACGGCGTGGTGGGGGGCTTCGACCGCGACGTGCCGCCGCTACGCCTCGGCGGCGGCGCTTCGCCGGTTGCGCCGCGCGGCGCGGACGGTGAGCCGTACTTCTGGATCGCGCGCCGCAGCGACACGAAGCCGACCGATCCCGGCATGCTCGACAACCTGGTTGGCGGCGGAATCGGCTGGGGGCTGCCGGTGTTTGACACGTTGGTGAAGGAAGCGTACGAAGAATCCGGCATCGACGCGTTGCTCGTGCGCATGGCCAGCGCGGGGCGCACGCTTCACATTTTGCAGGAAATTGATGAGGGTACGCAGGCCGAGCAACTGTTCGTCTACGATCTGCTGCTGCCCGATGATTTTGCGCCGCGCAGTATCGACGGGGAAGTTGCCGAGCACCAGCTGGTGTCGCGCACGCAATTGCTCGACGTGGTTCGCGCTGGTCGGATGACCGTCGATGCGAGCCTGGCGACGCTCGATTGCCTGTTGCGCCGTGGCTGGCTCGATTCCGCCGAATGCGGCGCTTTCGACATACTGCTGCAGGCGCCCGGCGATTGAACGCCGCTGCGTCGGCTGGCACCGGCAGACTTATCCAACCGTATTACCCGGTGACGAATTAAACAAGGGGTGATGGCATGGCCACCGAACACAGCTTCATTCTCAAACTCGCCTGCGCCGACCGGCCGGGCATCGTGCATGCGGTGTCCGGATTCCTGTTCGAGCGAGGCAGCAATATTCTGGATTCCGCACAGTTCGGCGACAGTCGCACCGGCGAGTTCTTCATGCGTGTGCATTTTCAGCAGGTGGGCGGTGATCCCGGCCTACACGCGCTGCGTGCCAGTTTCGCGACGCTGGCCGAGCAATTCGGCATGCGCTGGGAATTGCACGATGCGAACGTCAAGTCGCGCGTGATGATCATGGTGTCCAAGATCGGACATTGTCTGAATGACTTGTTGTTCCGTTACCGCACCGGTCAGCTTGCGATCGAGATCCCGGCGATCGTATCGAACCACCAGGACTTCTACCAACTCGCGGCGAGCTACAACATCCCGTTTCACTATTTACCGCTGGCCGACGGCACGCCGCGGGCCAAGGCGGCACAGGAATCCCGCGTTCTGGAGTTGGTCGAGCACCACGGCGTGGACCTCGTCGTGCTGGCGCGTTATATGCAAATTCTATCGGGCGAGCTGTGCGAGAAGCTGGCCGGCCGGGCCATCAATATCCATCATTCGTTTTTGCCCAGCTTTAAGGGAGCGAAACCGTACTACCAGGCGTTCGACCGCGGTGTGAAGCTGATCGGCGCCACCGCGCACTACGTGACCACGGATCTGGATGAAGGTCCGATCATTGAGCAGGAAGTCGAACGCGTCGACCATAGCATGACGCCCGACGAACTGACGGCCGTGGGCCGGGACGTCGAGTGCGTGACCCTTGCGCGGGCGGTGAAGTGGCACGTTGAGCACCGCATCGTGCTCAACGACACGAAGACCGTGGTATTTCGCTGACTCAGTGCATCGCCCACGGACACGCTTAGCACATCGGTGCTGGCGAGGCGCGGGCGCTGACGGGCGCAGGCGTTGGCCAAGGCATCGTGCACTGCGGGCGGGCGGCGCGGTGGCGTGTGCCGCGCGTGCTCAGATCAGCTTAGAGAGCACCAACTCACGCTTGATGTAAGCATAGAAGATCGGCGCCGCGATGACGCCAAGCAGCCCAAACGCCGCTTCCATCACCAGCATCGCGATCAATAGTTCCCACGCCTTGGCCTCGATCTCGCCGCCGACGATACGCGCGTTCAAAAAGTACTCGAGCTTGTGGATCACCACCAGGAACGCGAGTGACGAAATCGCGACGCCGATCCCGGAAGCCAGCGAGATCAGCACGATCACGGTGTTCGAGATCAGGTTGCCGACCACCGGCAACAGGCCAACCACGAACGTGAAGATCACCAGCGTCTTGGACAGCGGCAGCCGCGAATGAAACAGCGGCAGGGCGACAAGCAAGTAGAGGCCGGTGAAGAACGCATTGACCGCTGAAATCTTGATCTGCGCGAACACGATCCGCCGAAACGCGTCGGCGAAGCGCGATACCCGCGTGACCAGCGCCGCGGACAGCGGTGCGCGAGTCGCGTGATGCTGCGCGCCGACGGCCACGATCGCGCCGAGGATCATGCCGAGCAGCACGTGCGTGATGCCGCGCATCGCCGTCTTGCCCCCCTCCTGCAGCTGCGTCGCGTGCGAGTGCAGCAAGACAGTAATTTTTGATTCGATCTCAGCGGCGTTGCTCGGCAGATACGTCAACGCCCAAGCCGGAAGCCGCGCACGTTCCTGATCGAAAAATCGCATTACCTGCTCGAACAGCGCTTGCACGCTGGTGACGTGCTTTTCTAGATGCTGTGCGATGCCCAGCGAGATGCCGGTGAAGACGGCGACCACCGTGCAGGCGACGAACACGACCGCGAACCACCGCGCGCGCTGGCTGGACAGATGACGCTCCAGGCGCGGCGAGATTTGGTGCACGACCTGATAAACGAGTAGCCCTGCCAGCAGCGCGCCGAGCAGTTTCAGCTCGATGACTAGCACCATCGCGGCGACCATGAATAGGTAGCTGGCGATATCCACCGGCGCGAGCCGGGGCAACGACGCAGGGCCCGGTGGATTCACGTTGCGCGCCGGAAGCGGCTGCACTGGACGCGGCCCCTGCGCCGAGCCACGTCCGTCGTCGCCATCGCTCGGGCGCGCCGCTTCATATTCTGTTGCCATCCCCAATCCTCGTTACGACTATTTGTTCGCACGGGCGTTGGCGCAGCGTAGCGCATGCGTCAGGCCCGCGTCTGGCGTGCGCCGAGCAGGGGCGCTAGATACTTGCCGGTGAAGCTTGCCTTTGATTGTGCCACGTGTTCCGGCGTGCCCTGCGCGATGATTTGACCACCGCCGGCGCCCCCCTCCGGTCCGAGGTCGATGACCCAATCCGCCGTCTTGATCACGTCAAGATTATGCTCGATGATGACAACCGTATTGCCATGATCGCGCAATCGGTGAATGACTTCCAGCAGCAGCGCGATATCGTGGAAGTGCAAGCCCGTCGTCGGCTCATCCAGGATATAAAGCGTGCGACCGGTGTCGCGCTTGCTCAGTTCCAGTGAAAGCTTGATTCGTTGTGCTTCGCCGCCGGACAATGTGGTCGCGGACTGGCCCAGCCGGATGTAGCCGAGACCCACGTCGAGCAGCGTCTTGAGCTTGCGCGCCACCACCGGCACCGCGCGGAAAAACTCATACGCGTGTTCGACCGTCATGTCGAGCACTTCGCTGATGCTGCAGCCCTTGTACTGGATTTCGAGCGTCTCCCGGTTGTATCGCTTGCCGTGGCACACGTCGCATGGCACGTAGACATCGGGCAAAAAGTGCATCTCCACTTTCAGCACGCCGTCGCCCTGGCACGACTCGCAGCGTCCACCCTTGACGTTGAACGAAAATCGTCCTGGATCATAGCCGCGCTCCTTGGCCGCCGGCACGCCGGCGAATAACTCCCGGATCGGCGTAAACAGGCCGGTATAGGTGGCCGGGTTCGAGCGTGGCGTACGGCCAATCGGCGACTGATCGACGTTGATTACCTTGTCGAAATGCTCCAGTCCGTCGATGGCCTCGTGCGGGGCGGGCTCGGCCGCCGAGCCGTACAGATGGTGCGCGACCGCATGGTACAGCGTATCGTTGATTAATGTGGATTTGCCCGAGCCCGATACACCGGTCACGCAGGTGAGCAGGCCCACCGGCAGGTCCAGCGTCACGTGCTTCAGGTTGTTGCCGTAGGCCTGTACGATTTGCAGCCGGCGCTCGTCCGGTGCGCGCCGCTGCTGCGGCACCGCGATCTGTCGCGCGCCACAAAGATACTGGCCGGTGACCGAGGCGGCGTCGCTCTCGATTTGCTGCGGCGTGCCGCGTGCGACCACCATGCCGCCGTGCTCGCCGGCGCCCGGGCCCATGTCCACCACGTAATCGGCCATCCGGATCATGTCCTCGTCGTGCTCCACGACGATGACCGAGTTGCCTAGGTCGCGTAGGTGCTTCAATGTCCCGATCAACCGGTCGTTGTCGCGCTGATGCAGCCCGATCGACGGCTCGTCGAGCACATACATCACGCCGGTCAGGCCCGAGCCAATCTGCGACGCGAGGCGGATGCGCTGCGCCTCACCGCCGGACAGCGTGTCCGCGCTGCGCTCCAGCGACAGGTAATCGAGCCCGACGTTGTTCAGGAACCTTAGGCGCGCGACGATTTCTTTGACCACCTTGTCGGCGATTTCGCGCTTGGCGCCGTCCAGCTTCAGTGTCTGAAAGTAACCTAGCGCGTCGCGCAGCGGCCAGCCGCTCACCTCGAAGATTGCCCGCGCGTCGCTGTCGGGGCCGATCTTCACATGGCGTGCCTCACGCCGCAGCCGGGTGCCCTCGCATGCGGGGCACGCCTGGTTGTTCTGGTATTTGGCCAGTTCCTCGCGCACCGCCGCCGAATCGGTTTCCCGGTAGCGGCGCTCTAAATTGCGGATAATGCCTTCGAACGGATGCTCGCGTACCGACGCGCGGCCGCGCTCGTTCATGTACGAGAAGGGGATGAGCTGTTCGCCGGAACCGTACAGCACGGACTGGCGCACCGCCTCGGGCAGGTCCTCGAACGCTGTTTCGATGTCGAACTCGTAGAATGCCGCCAGGCTTTGCAGCATCTGAAAATAGAACTGGTTGCGCCGGTCCCAACCCTTCACTGCGCCGGCGGCCAGCGACAGCGACGGATGCGCGACCACCCGCTTCGGGTCGAAAAAGGTGATTTGCCCTAGGCCGTCGCATTCCGGGCAGGCACCCATTGGGTTGTTGAATGAGAACAGCCGCGGCTCAAGTTCCTGCAGTGAGTAGGAGCAGACCGGGCACGCGAACTTTGAGCTAAATAGATGCTCGGTGCTGCTGTCCATCTCCAGCGCGATCGCGCGACCGTCGGCGAGCCGCAGCGCGGTCTCAAATGACTCCGCGAGCCGCTGCTTCATGTCGGGGCGCACTTTGAGTCGGTCCACGACGACGTCGATCGTATGTTTGTCGTTCTTTTTCAGCTTGGGCAGCGCGTCGACGTCATAGATTTGCGCGGCGCCTTCGTGCGCAGTGCCGCCGCCGGAGCGCACGCGAAAGCGGATGAAGCCCTGCGCCTGCATCTGCTCGAACAGCTCGGCGTGCTCGCCCTTGCGGTTAACCACGACCGGCGCGAGAATCATCAGTTTCGTGTCCTCGGGCAGGGCCAGCGCGGCGTCGACCATCTGCGACACGCTTTGTGCCTGCAGGGCGATGCTGTGATCCGGGCAGTACGGCGTGCCCACCCGTGCGTACAATAGTCGCAGGTAATCGTGGATCTCGGTGACGGTGCCAACCGTGGAGCGCGGGTTGTGCGACGTTGCCTTTTGCTCGATCGAGATGGCCGGCGATAGACCCTCAATCAGGTCGACATCCGGCTTCTCCATCAACTGCAGGAATTGCCGCGCATACGCGGACAGGCTCTCGACGTAGCGTCGCTGCCCCTCTGCGTACAGCGTGTCGAAGGCGAGCGACGACTTGCCGGAACCCGACAACCCCGTGACCACGATCAGCTTGTGGCGCGGCAGATCAAGGTTGACGTTTTTTAGGTTGTGGGTGCGGGCCCCACGGATGCGGATCTCTTCCATTGAGCGATGGTGCCGGCTTCACTGGCGTTGCTGCCAAACCTGCTACTATAACGACTTTTCTTCACCGCCGTACCAGCGCCCAACGGGCAGGTCTGACACCCGGTCAGGGTGCATGAATGGACGGGAATTCATCTCGATGTCCACGTCGTCCGCTTCTTCTTCCCGAATGAGCGCGCCGGAGTTGCGCGCGACCGTCTCACTCGCATCAGTTTTCGCGTTGCGCATGCTCGGTTTGTTCATGATCATGCCGGTGTTCTCCGTCTACGCCCATACGATCCCGGGCGGCGACGACACGGTGCTCGTCGGTATCGCGCTGGGCGTCTACGGCGTGACGCAGGCGGCGCTGTATATTTTCTACGGATGGTTGTCCGACCGTATCGGGCGCAAGCCGGTGATCGTCGCCGGGTTGGTGATCTTCGCGCTCGGGGCCGCGGTGGCCGCGCTTGCCGACACTATCCACTGGATCATCGTCGGCCGCGCACTGCAAGGCGCGGGTGCGATTTCGTCGGCCGTGCTCGCGCTGATCGCCGATCTGACTCGCGAGCATCACCGCACGAAGGCGATGGCGATGGTCGGCGGCAGCATTGGCGTCTCGTTTGCGGTGGCCATTGTCGGCGCGCCGGTGCTGTATGCGGTGATCGGCATGAGTGGGCTGTTCGCGGCAATCGGCGTACTATCGGTGTTAGCGATTGCAGTGGTGCTGTGGATCGTGCCCGATCCAGCGTCACCGCCGGTCCACGTTAAGGCGCCGTTCGCTGAGGTGCTGCATCACCGCGAATTGTTGCGGATGAACTTCGGCGTGTTCGCACTACACGCGACGCAGACCGCGCTGTTCGTCGTCGTGCCGCGGATCCTGGTCGGCGCTGGGCTGCCGGTCGCGTCGCACTGGAAGGTCTATCTGCCGGTCATGGCACTGGCGTTCGTGCTGATGGTGCCGGCGATTATCGCGGCCGAGAAGCGGGGCCAGATGAAGGCCGTGATGCTCTTGGGCATCGTCGCTATTCTGATCGGCCAGCTTGCGCTGTCCCAGGTCGGCCATGCGATGATGGCGGTAGCCGCCATCCTGCTCGTTTACTTTACCGGGTTCAACGTGCTGGAAGCGTCGCAGCCGTCGATGGTATCGAAGCTCGCGCCGGGCACGCGCAAGGGCGCCGCGATGGGCGTCTATAACACGACGCAGGCGCTTGGGCTCGCGCTGGGTGGCGTAATGGGCGGCTGGCTGCTCAAGCTGCATGGCGAGGCGTCGGTATTCCTGGCCTGTTCCGTGCTGGTGTTGGCTTGGCTTATAATCGCGGCCCCAATGAGGGTGCCGTCGCCAGCGGGCAGCCGCGGCGCGCATTGACTGCGCATCCGACGCCTCGTGTAACGCGTATCGAATCAAACTGGAGAAAGGCATATGGCATCCGTCAACAAAGTGATCCTTGTCGGCAATCTCGGCGCCGACCCGGAAACGCGCTACCTGCCAAGCGGCGATGCGGTGACCAACATTCGTCTGGCAACGACGGACCGATACAAGGACAAGGCATCGGGCGAATTCAAGGAACTGACCGAATGGCACCGCGTGGTGTTCTTCGGCCGCTTGGCGGAGATCGCCGCCGAATACTTGAAGAAGGGCTCGCCGGTGTACGTCGAAGGGCGTATCCGCACCCGTAAATGGCAGGATCAGAGCGGCCAGGACCGTTACTCGACCGAAATCGTCGCGGATAGCATGCAGTTGCTGGGCGGCCGTGGCGGCTCAGGTGGTGGGGGTGGCGGCGGTGGCGATGACTTCGGCGGTGGCGCGTCGGGCGGGTATTCGCGGGGCGAAGGCGGCGGTGCTGGTGGCGGGCGCGCGTCGGGTGGCGCACGCCAGGGTGCGGGCGGCGGTGCGAGCCGGCCCAGCGCGCCTGCCGGCGGTGGCTTCGACGAGATGGACGATGATATTCCGTTCTGAAAATTAACTTTTTCCTGTGTAAATTCTGTGTAAACAAAAGCCTGCAATCATGAAGGTTGCAGGCTTTTTTCTTGGTTACCCTTTTTGCGCCGGGCCGCCTCGGCAAGCTCAGCCGAGTACCAGTCAAGCTGTAACAAGCGCGAAGAACGGTGTGGGGCATAAGAAGTGATCGAGACCATCCGCCAAAAACTTAAAGAAAAAGGCATCACCGTCTCGATTTCGCAGCCGTGCCGCTGGTTCGAGGTGCCGCGCCGCACGGTGTATTACCGATCGGTCAAGTTCGAGCCGAAGGTGCAAGCTTGTTTTGCTGAGCCGATCAAGGCATGGATTGAGGAATTGCCATCGTTCGCCTAACGGGCGATGGCGCATCTGCTGGGAGTCGACAAGCACCCCGTGCAGCGGATCTTTCGACTGATGAGTTAGCAGGTTGGGTGACATTGGCACAGTGATCGACTGCCATATCTGGGAACTGCTCAGCTGGCGTCTGTCACGCGACGGGTAAGGCCAGCACGGCGTCGAGCGCATTGATGTATGCACTGATCGTTGCAGCACGCTAGCCGCGTTAGCTACTTAACGGTGTGTATGCCCCTTTTTGATTTCTAACCCCGAACGGTATATGAACGCAAGGGAGCACTCTTGCAGCGGCATCCAGATGCAATCGTTGATCGTCGAAAAAGATATGGGGTTGTAAAAATTCAAGAACTAGTCGCTTTTCGACGCCGCCCAAGAAGAAAGCTTCATCGATCGATATGCCCCATGCTCGCATTGTAGTGATAACCCTTTCGTGCGATGGGGCATTTCGCGCGGTAACGATTGAGATTCTTAGCTTTTGCTTGTACTGAGGATCACTCGACAGCCGTTTTTGCTCAATTTTCTGGATGACAGAAAGCTTTTTTAGAAATGTAGCCAGTGGTCCTGGACTGTGCGGAACGTCGATAAGTTTTTGCTCGTACTGGTGAAACTCATCAAGTTGCCCATTAGCATGATAAATTGCCTCGGCCGCATCATCGGCAATCACGCCGTCGAAGTCGAATGCGATGCGCAGTTCACCAGAATCTGTGTCACCAGGAACGACGCCCGCCAAAACCTGTCCGGCTGGGTGCCCGGCGAGTATGGCTTGCTGTACATCGGCCTGGTTTGCCGACAGAAATAAGGCAATGTTGAGTGGAGCGATGTACCGTTGCGGAGCGCCGCCCTGCAAGAAAAGCGCGCGACTAATGTCTAGGTTGTATTTCTTAATCGAGTCCATGACCCTCATCCCGGTGTCCGGATCATTCCTTGACAACAGAATCACCTCTACCAACGGATCGTCGGGACTCAATTCGTTCAAGGACAGCAGGCGACGGATAAAGGCGAAAGCCACTCCAGGCTTGAGCAGCACGCGTTGCTTTTCCCGTTGGTATGCTCTATAAGCATCTTCGCCTTCCGTGCGAAAAACCTCGTCTGATTCAGTCAGGTCAAACAGTGCACTAGAGGCAAGTCCGATTACAAGACGACTAGTGAGTTCGTAAGGCATTGGCGGGTGGGTAAGGATGAGTTTAAAAGCAGCGATTGTGGCATCGTGAACGTGAGCATTGGCTCGAGCGGGGCGGAAATTGGCGGGGCATCGGCGGCGAGAAACAGATCAATGGTGGTCGCAAATCGGGACCAGCACGGTGGACGTTGCCGTGCCGGCGATGCATGGCAGCAATGTGCTGAGCCCCGTGGCCGCCAGTCCGAGTTTGCGTGAAGCAGCATAGAGAACGGATCGGCATGCTGTCATTGCACAATCGAATGGCGCAGCATGGATGAGCGGTGGCGTTGGCCGCGGACTCGCACTAAATTACAACATGCGCCCGCGCAGAATCGGGCGGCCGGGCCCACTATTCAGCATAGCGCCCGTTGATGGTTCGGGGGACAGCGTCGATGCTACTACATACGTTGAATCATATCGTGTCGGCCCGGGGCCGGCTGGCTGCAGTTATTGTGGAGAACAATAATGCGTGAGGCCTGGAGACTCGCACTTGCGTGCGGCGCGGGGATTGGAATGGGCATTGGGATAGCGGGCAGCCCGGCGCAAGCGGTCCAGTGGATGACCCTGTCGAGCGCGCGCGACCTGTCATATGAATTGGACGCCGACAGCGCACGCAAGGACCCGGACGGCTACCTCGCCTATTCGACACGGACCACGTGGCGGGACGCGGCGCAGCCGCCGGGCGCGATCGCCGCGGTGGCGGTATCGATCAGTCGCTATCAGATGAACTGCCAAGCCAAGCAATGGCGACTGGTCGAATCCAGCTACGAGAGTGCCGACGGATCGCCCGCCGGCGTCTACAAGCCGACAAGCGATGCCTGGATCGATATCGGGCCGGGCACCGTGATGGACAAGATTCACGCGAGGCTTTGCTGATGAGCCGGACGGGGCGATTTCCATTAGTATGGGCGCGCGGCCTGCGTGTCCATATAGTGTGGGCCCGAGCAGGAGCGCGCAACCCGTTTCGGAGGCAAGCATGACAACGACCCGTTTGTTCGCCACCGTGGCCACCTTGCTGGGCGTTGCCGGCTCCAGCCTCGTGTATGCTGGCACCGTGACCTTCAAGGCCGATCTTCAGCCATCGAGTGAGGTGCCGCCGAAGACAAGCCGGGGGCACGGCACGCTCGACGCGACGTATGATACGTCGTCGCGGATCCTGCAATGGACTGCCGCCTATGCCAACTTGTCCAGTCCGGTCAGTGCCGCGCACTTCCATGGGCCCGCACCGGTCGGCCAAAATGCCGGCGCCGATCGACAAGCATGCGCTGGCCAGCCCCATTCATGGGCATGCGACGCTGAACGACGACCAGGCGGGCCAATTGCTGGCCGGTAAATGGTACTTCAACGTCCATACCGCGCAGAATCCCGGCGGCGAGATTCGCGGACAAGTGCTGCGGACTAACTGACCCCGAGTCCATGCAGATTTTGCGGAAGTGCGCTAGAGTCGTTTGCCCATGCGTTGATGCTGCAACGCCGTTATGATGAAGCCGGCATGTAACGGGAGGCCGCGGTGAGTTGGCAACGCGTCGTCGTGTCGTGGGGACTGCGCCGGTATTTCCGGCCGTATACCGAACTGCCGGATATCAGCGTGAGCCGCGTGCGCGCGCAGGCCGACAAGCGTTGGTGGACGCCCAGGGCGCCGGCCGGATTCCGGCTGCGTGAGTGCTATGGCAGTGCGTGTGCGCCGCTCGCCGGCGAATGGCTCGAATCCGAGCCGCCGGTGCCAGACCGCGGGCGCCCGGTGGTCCTCTATCTGCATGGCGGCGGCTACTACTTCTGTTCGCCGCGCACGCATCGCACGATCACGTTCGAGCTGGCGGCACGGGCAAGGGCTGCGTTGTTCGCGCTGGACTACCGGCTCGCACCCGAACACCCGTTTCCGGCCGCGCTGCACGACGCGCTCGCGGCTTACCGCGCGTTGCTTGCGTGGCACGCGCCCGGCTCCATTGTGATCGCCGGCGATTCAGCGGGGGGCGGCCTCGCATTGGCCACGCTGGTTGCGCTGCGCGATGCGGGTGAGCCGTTGCCGGCCGGGGCCGTGCTGTTCTCGCCGTGGACCGATCTGGCCGCATCTGGCGCGTCGATCGTCTCTAATCATGGACAAGATCCGATGTTTGCCGGACCGGTGATTAGCCGCGCGGCGAAGCTGTACTTGGACGACGCATCGTCGACCCATCCGCTAGCCTCGCCGGTCTACGCAGATTTGCATGGGTTGCCGCCGCTGTTCATTCAGGTGGGTAGCACCGAGGTGCTGCTCGATGACTCGGTGCGCGTCGCGCACAATGCGCGCCAGGTCGGCGTGTCGACGCAGTGCCGGATATGGCCGGACATGCCGCACGTGTGGCAGATCTATGCGCCGTTTCTTCCTGAGGCGCGACGCGCGCTGCGGGAGGCAGCACAGTTCATAACGCGCGTTGCGACGTGACGCGATGCGACGCGCGTTGTTCTCATCATGGCGCATGCCGCGCAATCGCCTCATACGCGGCCCGCACTGCCGGCTCGCCATAGCGTCGCTCCAGCCGGCGCACTGTGAAATGCGCGTGGGCCATGTTCTGGAAATGCTCGATGAATGCCGCGTTGACCAGCGCGCCCAGCACCGCGCCGAGCGCCGGCACGGATTTGGCGGCGAGTTGCTCGCCGACCTGGACCGAAAAGCGCGCGGCGACGGCATTGATCAACCGGGCCAATGCAGAGGACGCCTGGGCAGCCATGCCATGTGCGAAGCCTTTGGCCGCGACGTCGGAGGAGGCCTTCGATACCGCTTGCGCCAGCGCGCCTCGAACGAAGAAGTAGCCCATCTCCGCGCGGCCTGGCCCAATTGCGGTGTGGCCCATGGCAAGCACCGACAAGCATTCGAGCTGCACGTCGAGTGTGGACAGATCCTCGCCCTCGCTCCGAGCGATGTCGCAGATCGAACGAAACATCAAGGTCGTCGTGACGGGCAGCTCGATCGGCAGGGCGACGAGCCCGAATGCGCCGCCGGCCGCACCCGTGGTGGCCACCGCGACCTTATGCAGCCAGTTGCGCGGCCGCGGGGCCGCAATCGCTTCGAGCGTGGCGGGTCGTGCTCCCGCATCGGCCATCATCGGATCGTATTCGGTGGACAGCGGCAACGCGCTGTCGCGGTGGCCCAGGCTGTGCAGCGCGGCGCGTAGGCAGCGGCGCAGCGCGATATGGGTCGCATCGAGCACTTTATCGTTGGCACCAGCCGGCAGGCGCGACAGCAATGCCTCGAACGGCGCGCCGAGCACGCTGGTCAGCTTGATCGCTAGGCCAGGGCGCTCCAACAGTTGCCTGGCGCGGTGCAACGCCTTCAGGTCGGCATCCCGCAGGGTCGCATTCGATGGGGCAGTGAGCGCATTTGACATCGCATTAAACTCCGGAACACAAAAAAACGATTCGAGGACAGCCGTGGCCGTCCGTGCGAATGCGTTAGAGCGTCTTTCCTTGCTATAATTTCAATCAATTGATAAGGCAATTATTGTATACGCAAAGATGCCATTCAACTCTTCCGCTCAACATTCGAGCGGGCAGGTACTGCCGTTTCGCGAATCGCTGCTTGCGATGCTGGGCCTGTCGTTTGTGACGATGCTTGTCGCGCTCGACCAGACCGTGGTGGGCACTGCGCTGCCCACCATCGTGGCAGACCTCAAAGACTTTGACCTGTACGCGTGGGTCGCTACCGTGTACTTGTTAGCGTCGGTGATTACCGTGCCGATTTTCGGGCGGTTGGGTGACTACTACGGCCGTAAGCCATTTGTCATTGCATCCATCATTCTGTTTACGGCGGCCTCGGCGCTGTGTGGGCTTGCGCACGACATGCTGTTTCTCGTGCTCGCGCGCGCCTTGCAGGGGGTGGGCGGTGGCATGCTAGTTGGCACGGCGTTCGCCTGTGTTCCGGATTTGTTCCCCGATGCGCACGTCCGGCTGCGCTGGCAAGTCATGATGAGTTCGGCGGTCGGCATCGCCAATGCGGTCGGCCCGTCGCTCGGTGGCGTCCTAACGCAGTATTGCGGATGGCGCTCGGTGTTCTACGTGAATCTGCCAATCGGATTATTGTCGCTGTGCTTTGTCTGGCGTTGCTTGCCGCATTTGCGGCAGGCGCAGCACCAGGGTCGGATGCGGCTGGATTGGCTTGGGGCGGTGTTGATCGCGGCCTCGCTATGTGGCTTGCAACTATTCGTCGAGTTGTTGCCTAAGCACGGGTTGACGTACCGCACTGGCGCGCTGCTCGTGGTCAGCGCGCTATGCGCGGTGGGACTATGGAAGTGGGAGCGGCGCGTAGCGCAGCCGATGCTGCCCATCGACATGTTCGGGCAGCGAAGCTTGTCCGTGCTCTTTGCGTTGTCGCTGTTGGTGGGCTTCTCGATGTTCTCGCTGCTGTTCTATGTACCGTTGCTGCTCCAGGGCGGTTTCGGCCTGTCGCCTCGCGATGCGGGTCTCGTCGTCACGCCGCTGGTGGTCTGCATCACGCTGGGCAGCATCCTGAACGGGCGCATCGTGACGCGGATCCGTCATCCCAATGCGCTGCTGCACGTTGGCTTTGCGCTGCTCGCATTGTCGTGCGCGGGCGTGGTGGTGTCCACGCGAGCGATGCCGCAGGCGTTGCTAATGGTGTTCATGGCGCTCGGCGGACTCGGGCTGGGCTTCGTGATGCCGAATCTGACAGTCTTCGCGCAGCAAAGCGCCGGTCGCGAGCATCTGGGGATTGCCACGGCGTTGCTGCAGTCATTGCGCATGATCGGCGGCATGCTCGGCACCGCAGTGACCGGAACATGGGTGTCCTATTGGTATGCGAGCGCAGTGCGCGATACGCTTGCGCGCAGCCATGCCGGCGCCTGGTTTGACGCGTTCGGCGATCCACAAGTGCTGATCGACCGGCGAGCCCAGCAGCAACTGATCCAGCAGGTCGGCGCGGCCGGGCACGATGGTGCTGTACTCCTGGAGGGCGTGCGCGAGGCATTGGTGGGAGCGATTCACCTAGGCATCGCGCTTGCCGCGCTTGTCGCGGTATGGGGGGTGTGGCACGCCCGGCGCGTGCCGCCCATCCAACTGGCGCGCTCCGCCAAGCATGAGCCGACAATGACGGAGTAGGCCGTGGAACTGCAAGAGCAAATCGCGATATTTCAACAATTTGGCCGGGCCTACCGGGCATTCATGAGCGCATTCGAATCGCGTGTCGGTTTGCCGTTGCCTCGCTGGCGGATCCTACTCGCACTCTACGACCACGCACGGCTTGTCGAGCAGAGCACGGGGGCGGCGAGCCGTGACGGTGCGTCGCACGGCGGACTGAGTCTGTCGCAAAAGCGGCTCGTGGAACGGCTCAGCATCGACCCGGGCGCGTTGACCCGGCAGTTGAAGCAACTCGAAAGCCTCGGCTGGATCGCTCGCAGTACGGACGAGCGGGACAACCGGTTGACCAATGTCGTGCTGACGGACGCGGGGCGTCAGGCAGTCGAGCACGGGCTGCCGCGCCGCAACGCGTTTCTTGCGAGTGCGCTCGGGGCACTGTCCGACGATGCGCTGCATGCGCTCGAGGAAGCGCTCAAGGACATCGAGCGTTGCGTGACGCATGGCAAGCCGCCAGTTCCGGCCGAGCGCGGCGACATGCCAGCCATCGAATGACTAGAAGAACGTCTCGATGACTTCGACCACGTTATACGCGTCATCGACCATCAGCAGGTTGCGCCACTTGTCGAATGTTAGGCACGGATGCGAAATATCGAACCCAATCATATCGCCGACGCGGATGTTCGACCCGGGCTTAATCCGCAGATAGGCATGCTGGTCCATCATCCCGGTGACTTCCCAGCCGTCCTCGGCGCTTACCTCGCGCGGCTGGCGCGTGCCGTCGGCCGGTCGGTAGTGGCGTGCCGGCACCGGCAGGCCGGCGTCAAACGCCGCGTCGCGCTTGCCGAGCGCGACGATCGCGCAGTCCGTCTCGGGCACTGATTGCACATACGCCCATAGCTGCAGCGCTGGCAGCAACCCCTCGCCCATGCGCCGGGCAATCGGGTTGCGCGCGAGGATCTGCGCCTGCGCTTTTTTGTAAAGGCCTGCGTCATGCGTCAAATAGCAACCGGGACGCAGTATCACTTCGACGTGTGCCGCGTCGCCCGCGTGGGAGAGTTCGTCGGCGACCACGTCGTACCATGCAGATCCGGCGCCGGAAAGTAATGCCGGCATGCGCGCGAAGCGACGCTGCGTCAGCAGTTCGCGCGCGAGCGTGACCGCTTCACGCAGCAGCGTGCGCACGGCGGATTCATCGGATAGTACGCCCTCATAGAGTCCGATGCCCGCTAACGCCAGGCTGGTGGGCCACCTTGCCAATGCGGCGAGCACCGCATCGCGCTGTGCAGCGTCGCGCACGCCAGTGCGTCCGCCCGCCACGCCAAGCTCTATCAGCACGTTCAGCGGACGGCGCGCATGCTGGAAAAACGCGCCGAGTTGGTCGACGCCCTCGGCCGAGTCGACTAGGCAGTAGAACTCGAAGTCCGGATCGGTCAGCAACTCGGCAATGATCGCCATGTTGCGCTTGCCCACCAACTGGTTGGCCATCAATACCCGGGCGACGCCGCCATGATAGGCGGCGCGCGTCTGATGGGCGGTGGCCAGCGTGATACCCCATGCGCCGCCGTCCAACTGCATGCGGAACAACTGTGGCGCCATCGTCGTCTTGCCGTGCGGCGCGAGCTTCACCTGATATTGATCGACGAATTGCTGCATCCAAGCGAGGTTGTGCCGGACGCGTTCACGGTACAGCACCGCCGCCGGCAAGCTGACGTCTTCGGCCAACAGGTTCCACGCCAGTCGCGCCGCGTCGCGCAGCGGCACACTCGCGCTTGACAGCACGCCCAATCCCTTGGACAACGGGTCGATCGTCGCTTGCAGATAATTTGTAACTTTCATCGGGATACGGGCTCCGTGGGTGGCGTTATCACGATCGGGGTGCTGGCAACGATAAGCCAAAAATACGGGGGTTGACCTGGATAGTGTACAAAAAGTACGATGAGAGCGACATGTTAATTAGTAACAAGCCATCGCGATGAGCCAAACCGAGCCGCCGGTATTCGATGTCGTTGCGCGGATCGCCCAGCGCCTGCCCGCGTTGCGCGACGCCGAGCGCAAGGTCGCGGCCCTGATTTTGGATGACCTGTGCGGCTCGACGCGGGCCAGCATCGGCGAGTTGGCCCGGCGCGCCGGCGTCAGCGTTGCGACGGTGACGCGCTTTGCGAGAGCTGTCGGCTGCCGCGACGTTCGCGAGTTGAAGTGGCGACTGGCCTCGGCCGGTGCCGTGGGCGAGCGCTTCTTATGCGAAAGGCGCGGTGGCGCGCACGGCTCGCTCGCGGCACGTATTTTTGACGAGATCCGCGCCACATTGGTGGCCAATGTCCCGTTGCTGGATGCTGCACCGGTGGCACAGGCGGTCGATGCGTTGCTGGCTGCGCGCATGATCTATGTGTTCGGCATGGGCGGCGGCTCCACCGTGCTCGCCGACGAGTTGCGCTTCAGGCTGGTGCGGCTAGGGCGGCCTGTTGCTACCTACCAGGATGCAGCGTTGCAGCGGATGGTGGCCAGCACGCTGTCGGCCGATACGGCGGTGGTGGCGCTGTCGGCGACGGGGCAATTGCCCGAGATCGTTGCCAGCTGCCAGATCGCGCGCGAGTATGGCGCCAGCGTGGTGGCGATCACCGCGCCCGCGTCGCCGCTGGCCGGTATGGCACAGACAGTGATACCGCTGATCGCGCAAGAAACCGATTTCATTTACAAGCCGTCGGCGTCGCGCTACGCGATGATGATGGCTTTGGACGTGCTCGTCACCGAGCTGGCCGTGCGGCAAAGCGATGTGAGCCGCGAACTATTGCGGCGTACTAAGTATGCGCTCGACATGCATCGCGGCGGTAGCGAGCGGCAACCTCTGGGAGACTGAACCATGCACTCACGTCCCGAAGCGGCCGATACGTTGATCATTGGCGCACAGCTATATGACGGCACGGGCGCCGCGCCGCTGCCGCGCGACGTCGCGTTGCGCGACGGCCGCATTGTCGCAATCGGTCGCTTGACGAATTGGCTGGCTGAGGACGTGGTCGATGCCGGCGGTCATGCGCTTGCGCCGGGTTTTATCGATGTGCATGCGCATGACGATACGCATGTGATCGAGGCGCCGCACATGTTGCCCAAGCTATCGCAGGGCATCACGACGGTCATCGTAGGCAACTGCGGGATCAGCGCATCGCCGGTGGTGCTGCGCGGGGAGCCGCCCGATCCGATGAATCTGCTGGGCAAGCGCGATGCGTTTGTCTATCCGCGCTTTGCCGACTATGTGGACGCGGTGAACGCGGCCCGGCCTGCTGTCAATGTCGCCGCGCTCGTCGGTCATACTGCGTTGCGCAGCAATCAGATGGATCGTCTCGACCGCGCCGCCACGCGCGACGAAATCGACGCGATGCGCGTACAACTGAGCGAGGCGCTCGCCGCAGGAGCGCTTGGCCTTAGCACGGGGCTGGCCTATGGCTCGGCGGTGTGCGCACCGACCGACGAGGTGATGGCGTTGGCCGAGCCGCTGGCAGCCGCGCGCGCCGTGTACACGACACACATGCGCACCGAATTCGACGCGATCCTGGACGCGATGGACGAGGCGTACCGGATCGGCCGGCACGCACGCGTGCCAGTCGTGATTTCGCACCTAAAGTGCGCGGGGCCGTCGAACTGGGGGCGCAGTACCGAGGTGCTCGCGTCGCTGAACCGCGCCCGCGCGTGCCAGCCGGTTGGCTGCGACTGCTATCCGTACAGCCGCAGCTCGTCCACGCTGGACGTGAAACAGGCAAGTGGTGACATCGACATCACGATCACCTGGTCGGCGCCACACCCGGAGGCAGCCGGCAAGCTGCTTAGGCAAATCGCCGCGCAGTGGGGCGTGTCCGATGCGCAGGCGGCGCAGCGCCTGCAGCCGGCCGGCGCCGTGTACCACAACATGAGCGATGAGGACGTGCGGCGAATCCTGTCGCATCCCGCGACGATGGTCGGCTCGGACGGCCTGCCGAATGATCCGCTACCGCATCCGCGGTTGTGGGGCGCGTTTGCGCGGGTGCTCGGCCATTATGTCCGGCACGAGCGACTGCTGCCGCTTGAGGAAGCGATCCGCAAGATGACGAGCCTGTCTGCGCGGCGCTTTGGGCTGGATCGGCGCGGCGAGATCCGTGTCGGCTATCACGCCGATCTCGTGCTCTTCGACCCGGAGACCGTGCGCGATGTCGCGAGCTTCGACGAGCCACGTCGGCCGGCGCAAGGCATCGATGCCGTGTGGGTCAATGGCGTGCTTGCGTATCGCGACGGCACGCCGAGCGGTGCACGCGCCGGGGGCTTTGTCGCGCGCGGCCAGCCCGCTGGCTACGACGCCGAGCCGTATTGATTGTCGCGCGCAACCCATTAATCCGCAGCCATTGAGGAGCAATTGCAATGAAACGATACGGAATTGAAGGCGGCCAGGGAACCGGCGGCCAGCGCATGCCGTTTGCCCGGGCCGTCGAGGCGGACGGTTGGCTCTATGTGTCCGGCCAGACCCCGATGGACAACGGGGAGGTCATCAACGGCGGCATCGTCGAGCAATCGCACAAGGCGATCCAGAACCTGCTCGCGATTTTGCAGGAGGCTGGCTATGGCACCGAGCACGTCGTGCGTTGCAGCGTATGGCTGGACGATCCGCGCGACTTTGCATCGTTCAACAAGGTGTTTCGCGAGTATTTCGGCGAGCACCCGCCAGCGCGCGCGTGCGTCGTCTCGAGCATGGTGATCGACTGCCGGGTCGAGATCGACTGCGTCGCATACAAGACGCCCGGCCGGTGACCGCAGGCGCCGGCAAGGCTCCGCCACGGGACCCGGTATCCGGCGCGCGCAACGATGCGTCGCGGCCCGGCTCAGTGCCGCCGCTTGCTACAGACTGCGTGTCTTAGGCGGGCAGCCAGCGCGCCATCTCGGCCTGTACCGGCTGATGGACAGCGCTGCCCAGCCATGCGTCGCCGTCCTGGACCGTGCATTGCAGCCGCATTGTGCGCTCGGCCAGCGTTGCGAGTGCCGGTGCGACGCCTTCAGCGAGGCTCAATACGGTGACATTGCGCAGTCGCGCGACCTTGCCCTGGATCGCGTCCCACCAGATCCGGGACGTGCGTCCAGCATATGCCAGCACAACCACATCGTCTGCCCGCGCGCTCGCTTTGGCGATGCGCCGCTCGTCCGGCTGGCCGACTTCGATCCATCGTTGCACTGCGCCAGTCAAGTCCTTTTGCCACAGGTCCGGCTCGTCGGTATCGGACAGCCCCTTGCAAAACTCGAGCCGTTCGTGCGCATACAGCGCGAACGCCAGCAGGCGCACCATCATCCGTTCATCGGTTTCGGACGGATGTCGGGCCAGCGTCAGCGAATGGTCCGCATAGTAATGACGGTCCATGTCGGCGATCTGCAGCTCGGCTTTGTAGATCGTTGATTTGAGCGCCATCGGTCTTATTGGCGCGCGGTTCGCGCGTTGTCCGGCAACGGCAGGTTGAAATTGGTGCGCCACGGGTTGATGTCCAACCCGCCGCGTCGCGTATAGCGTGCGTAGACCGCCAGTTTGATCGGCTTGCACACGCGTTGGAGGTCGATGAAGATGCGCTCCACGCATTGCTCGTGAAACCCGGTGTGGTTGCGGTACGACACGATGTAGCGCAACAGGCCGGCGTGGTCGATTGGCGGGCCGACGTACCGGATCTGGATGCTGCCCCAATCCGGCTGCCCGGTCACCGGGCAATTGGACTTGAGCAGATTCGAACACACCGTTTCATCGACCGGCGCCTGGCGAGTGTCCGCGCTCAGCAGTGACGGGTCGGGCGTATAGATATCCGTGTCTAAGTCCAACCGGTCCAGCGACGTTCCCGCAAGCTCGTCCAGCACCAGCGTCGCGAACTCAGCCGGCGGCGTGAGCCGTACCGACACGTTCGCGCCCACGCACGCGCAGACGTCGCGGTGGATTGTCTCGCGCAACGTGTCGATCGACGCAATACGCGTCTGCGCGAACGATCCCAGGTACAACTTGAACGATTTAGATTCAATAATGTTGGGCGATTCCGCCGGCACGTGGAACGTGGCCAGCGCGATCTGTGGCTTGCCGCGCTCGTTTAGCCAGGATAGCTCGTACGCGTTCCAGATATCGGTGCCGAAGAACGGTAGCACTGCCGGCACGCCGATCGCGTCGCGGCTTTGCCGGCGCTCGATCGGAAACAGCAGCGTCGGGTCATACTGCTGGGCATAGCCCACCGGCTTGCCCAAAAAGGATTGGTCGGGTGTCATGTTGCGGCTTGGGCTTAAGCGAGGAATAATTGATACGCCGGGTTGGCCGTTTCGTCCCAATGAGGATACCCCAGCACCGCCAGGAACTGCTGGAACTGGGCATCTTCGTTTATCGGCACTTGCAGGCCTACCAGGATCGAGCTGTAGTCGGCGCCGCCATTGCGGTAATGAAACAGGCTGATATTCCAGTCGGGCGCCATCGACGACAGGAACTTCATCAGCGCGCCCGGACGCTCTGGGAACGCGAAACGGTATAGGCGCTCATCGCGGGCTAGCGGTGAGTGGCCGCCGACCATGTACCGCACGTGCTGCTTGGACAACTCGTCGTTGGTCAGGTTGACGATGGCAAAGCCATGCTTCTCGAAGGTCTGGGCAATCAGCTGCGACTCGTCGCGACGCTGGATCTGCACGCCGACGAAAATGTGCGCCTGTTCAGCGTCGGCGACCCGATAGTTGAACTCGGTGACGTTGCGCGCGCCGATCAACTCGCAGAAGCGCCTGAAGCTGCCGCGCTCCTCAGGGATGGTCGCCGCGAACACCGCTTCGCGTGCCTCGCCCACCTCGGCGCGTTCCGCAACGAAACGCATCCGGTCGAAGTTCATGTTCGCGCCCGAGGTGATCGCGACAAACGTGCGGCCCTCCAGCTTTTCGCGCTCGGCATAGACTTTGGCACCGGCCACGGCCAGCGCGCCGGCCGGCTCCAACACGCTGCGCGTGTCCTGAAAAACGTCCTTGATCGCCGCGCACAGCGCGTCGGTATCCACGGTCACGAAACCGTCGACGTATTGCTGCACGAGCCGAAACGTCTCTTCGCCGACGAGCTTGACCGCCGTGCCGTCGCTGAACAAGCCGACTTCGCTGAGCGTGACGCGCTCGCCTTTTGCAATCGAGCGCGCCATCGCGCATGAATCGTCGGTTTGTACGCCGATAATCTTGATCTCCGGGCGAAGCGCCTTGACATATGCCGCGACGCCGGCGATTAGGCCACCGCCGCCGATCGGCACGAAGATCGCGTCGATCGGCCCCTGATGCTGGCGCAGGATTTCCATTGCGACGGTGCCCTGGCCGGCGATCACGTCCGGATCGTCGAACGGATGGATAAATGTCAGCCCGTGCTGCTGCTGGATCTGAAGCGCATGCGTGTAGGTATCAGAATACGATTCGCCGTGCAGCACGACCTCCACCGTCGGGCCACCGTGTGCGCGCACCGCATCAATCTTGACCTGCGGTGCTGTAACCGGCATTGCGATGACCGCCTTGCAGCCGAGCCGGGCCGCCGAATAGGCGACCCCTTGTGCATGGTTGCCGGCCGACGCGGTCACCACGCCGCGCGCTAGGGCGTCGCGTGGCAATTGCGCCATCCTGTTGTATGCGCCGCGCAACTTAAACGAGAAGACGGGCTGGTTGTCCTCGCGCTTCAGATAAATCGCATTCTGAACGCGAGCCGACAGATTGCGTGCGTGTTCGAGTTCAGTTTCCCGCGCCACGTCGTAGACCCGGGCGGTCAGGATTTTCTTTAGATAATCGGGCGAGGGCATGGCAGTTCTGCAAATGGCGTGGATTGAAAATGGCGGGAAAAAAACCAATCATAGCGCCATCCGGCGTGGCGTTCGTGCGTCGGCGTGCATTGAGTGTCGCAACGGCCGATTGGAGCGCCGTGACGTGGCTTCGTGCCAATGCGCCGTTACTTGATCGGACAATGTCGAGCGCACAGCCGCAATGGGCTAGCGTGGCGCGGCCCGAATGCACTACAAGATGCAGGTGGCGCGGCGGGCCGCATCCGGCGGCGCGGCCGCCCGGAATGCACCAATATCACGGGGTCGAATGTTTTTTTCCTTCAGAGGACAGCGTCGGAAAACCAGCACTCGGATGGGTAGCGCGACTGGCCGCGTCGATCGCAAGCGCCGTTCCGTCATGAGGCTCGGTGCGCTAGCCGCGTCGGTTGGCGTGGGTGTCGCCACGACCGCGCTGGTCGGTGGCAATACGCGCTTTGGTGGCTCGGGCAGCGGCGGGAACGCCCGCTTGCCGGTATCAATCAAAGACGCGGCGCACGACACGGGCACCGCATCGATGACCACGGTGCTGCTGGTGTTTCCCGACCATTTTTCGTTTCGGCCCGATGAGATATTCGTTGCCGTGCTGGGCCACGCGCCATGGGCGCCAGACGTATTCGGCTATGTTGACCCGGTGCACGGCACGTTTCATCCGACGGGAAACGCAGCCGATTTCCAGCTCGACAGCGCGACGATGACGTTCAGCGTGGCGGCATTGCGGCGCCACGGCGGCCAGCCACTGACGCTGACCATCCCACCACTGGCCAGCGGCCGCGTGTATTTCGCGTTCGGACGCGGATTTGACGCGATGCCGTCATTCGGCGCGGGCGGGCCATCCAATGGCGCGGACAATCCAGTGCTGTATGACAAGTTCGAGCTGCATACCGCCGATCACCCGAACTTCCACCTGACCAATGACGATTTCTGGTCCGTGCCCTTCACGATCTCAGCCATCGACGCGAACACTGGGACTCGGCGCGTGGTAGGTTATCCACACCGGCGCGCCGACATGATCGCCGCGTTCGATTCGATACCGGTGCCCGACGAGGCGGAGCCGTTCGGCAACCCGAGCATCTTCAAGGCGCTGCGGGTGAGCGCGAGCGATGGCCGGCTCACGCGGATACTGTCGCCCAAGCAGGCCAGGTTCGCCGACTGGGGGGGAGATGATGCCACGCGGCTGGCCGCGGCGCAGCGCTTCACGCACTTCTGGGATCGTTACGTGAACGAGTTGTGCTGGCGGCCGAATCGCCGCTTTTCCTTCTACGGCAAAGATCTGGCCGACAGGCAGGTGTTCTACGGCCGCGTCGAGCCCGACGGTATGACGCTGTCACTGTTCACCGATGCGGCGTACACAGTGCCGTACCGCGTTCCGACGCTGCCGCGGCCCAGCGCGCGCTGGGGGCAGCCTGACTATTCCCCGGCCGGTGGCGATCCGTCGCTGTTTCATAATACGGATTCGTCTGCTGGCCCGATTGACTGGGGATTCCTGCTGGCGGGCAATGGCGGTGCACAGACCGGCGACGGCGCGCATTGGGCCAGCGATCCAGCGGCAATCGCCATCGCGATGTCGATCTGTCGTGGCGTCATGCACTTGGACGATGGTTGCGTGTCATGGATCGATCCGGCGCGGTTCTACAACGGCACGGGCAATGGCATGGGTACGCCGCGCATGCCGATCTTCTGGTACGCGAAGTTGCTGCACGCGTTTGGCATCGATGCCCGGGCGTACGCGTTCTCCTACGATGACGTGTACGGGGCCGATCCGGCCGTATATTTTGGCGGTCGTCCCGAGTTGATCGTGCAATTCGGCCAGATGTGAGGCATCCGGTGCGGCCGCCCGCACTGACAACGCGCCGCCTGCGGTTGCAGTACAATCCGGGTCTGAAATCAGGATCGAACAATGCATTGGCAGACCCGAACCGCTTTTTCGACCGTTGAGCCGCGCTGCAACTGGCCTGCGCCGTTGGCCATCGATCGGCTCGCGCGTAGCTCGCGATCGTGCCGCTGCCGGTGACACCGGCGAAGCCTCGCGCCGTCCATGCTGGTCCACAGGACCTCGTGGCGACAGAACAGGCGCCCGTCAGGCTTCCCACCCCCAGACCTTGCAGACAACAGCGCGTCACCGCGCCGTCGGCGTTTAAGTCCCGCGACAGCCTGGACGCGCCGGCCAACTGAATGGCAGAACATGAACGCACCTCAAGCCTTCGATCCTCATGGCGCGGCTGCCGCCGTCGCGCTGGATACCGAGCCGCGCTTGCGCGAGATTCCCTACAATTACACGTCGTTTTCCGACCGTGAGATCGTCATCCGCCTGCTTGGCGACGATGCGTGGCCCACGCTGGACGAGTTGCGTGCCGAGCGGCGCACCGGACGTTCGGCACGGATGCTGTACGAAGTACTCGGCGACATCTGGGTTGTGCGCCGCAATCCGTACTTGCAGGACGATCTGTTGGACAACCCGAAGCGCCGCGCGATGTTGATCGACGCGCTGAACCATCGGCTCAACGAGATCGATAAGCGCCGGCATGCCGATCTGCGTGAGCGCGGCAACGACGCGGGCCATGAACGCGCGGCCCGGGTCGGCTCGCTGGTCACGGCCGCGCGCGGCGCGGTGGACGCGTTCGCGGCGCAGTTCGAGCAGATCGCCGCGCTGCGACGTCGTGCGACGCGCGAGCTGCGGCGCTGGACCGAAAAAGACAACATCCGCTTCGACGGGCTCGCGCGCGTGTCGCATGTGACCGATGCGACCGATTGGCGCGTCGAGTATCCGTTCGTTGTGCTGACGCCGGACACCGAAGCGGAAATCGCTGGCTTGGTGAAGGCGTGCTTTGAATTGGGCCTGACGGTGATTCCGCGCGGCGGCGGCACGGGCTATACCGGTGGAGCGGTGCCGCTGACACCGTTTTCCGCCGTCATCAATACTGAGAAGCTCGAGCAACTTGGCCCGGTCGAGCTGACCGAACTGCCAGGCGTGCCAGGCAAGGTCGCGACGATCTTCTCTGGAGCCGGCGTCGTAACGCGGCGCGTCACGCAGGCCGCCGAACAGGCCGGGTATGTGTTTGCCGTGGATCCGACCTCGCTCGACGCATCGTGCATCGGCGGTAACATCGCGATGAACGCCGGCGGCAAGAAGGCCGTGCTGTGGGGGACTGCGCTGGACAATCTCGCGTGGTGGCGGATGGTCGATCCGGATGGCAACTGGCTCGAGGTCACGCGCGTCGGCCATAACTTGGGCAAGATCCACGACGTACCGAGCGCCACTTTCGAGCTGCGCTGGTATGACGGCAGCGCGGCGCCCGGCGAAAAACTGCTGCGCAGCGAGACGCTGACCATCGAGGGCCGGCGCTTTCGCAAGGCGGGTCTGGGCAAGGATGTGACCGACAAGTTCCTCGCGGGTCTGCCCGGCGTGCAGAAAGAAGGCTGCGACGGACTGATCACATCGGCGCGTTGGGTGCTGCACAAGATGCCGGCTCATACGCGCACCGTCTGCTTGGAGTTCTTCGGCCAGGCGCGCGATGCGATCCCGAGCATCGTCGAGATCAAGGCGTTCCTGTTCGCGACTGCGAAGGCGGGCGGCGCCATCCTGGCCGGGCTGGAGCACTTGGACGAGCGCTATCTGCGCGCCGTCGGCTACGCGACCAAGTCCAAGCGCAACATATTGCCGAAAATGGTGTTGATCGGCGACATCGTCGGTGACGATGCGGACCGGGTCGCCGAGGCGACATCGGAAGTCGTGCGCATGGCCAACGGCAAGAGCGGCGAGGGGTTTGTTGCGGTCTCGGCCGAGGCGCGCAAGCGCTTCTGGCTGGACCGGTCACGCACGGCGGCGATCGCCAAGCATACCAACGCGTTCAAGATCAACGAAGACGTCGTGATTCCGCTGAACCGGATGGGCGAGTACACCGACGGCATCGAGCGGATCAACATCGAGCTATCGCTGAAGAACAAGCTGCAACTGGTGGATGCGCTCGAGGCGTTCTTCGCCGCGGGCAATCTGCCGCTGGGCAAGAGCGATGACGCGAACGAGATTCCCAGCGCGGAGTGGCTGGAGGACCGGGTCGCGCAGGCGCTGGCGTTGCTGCGCCAGGTCCGCGCCCGTTGGCAGTATGTGCGCGACCATCTCGACGTGCCGCTCGCGCAGGCGCGCCAGCGGCTGCTCGAGCTGGGCTGCGAGGCGTTGGCCGAAAAATTTGCGGACCGGCTCGATGTGCAGCCCGACGCGAGTGTGTTCGATCTCGCGCAGGATCGCACGATCCGGATCTCGTGGAAGCGGGAGATCCGCGCCGAATTGCGGCAGATCTTCAACGGGGGGGCGTTCAAGCCGATCCTGGACGAGGCGCAGGCAGTACACAAGCGGGTGCTGCGCGGCCGCGTATTCGTCGCATTGCACATGCATGCCGGCGATGGCAACGTGCATACGAATATCCCGGTGAACTCGGATAACTACGCGATGCTGCAAGACGCGCACAAGGCCGTGGCGCGGATTATGGCACTGGCCCGATCACTGGATGGCGTGATCTCTGGCGAGCACGGCATCGGCATTACGAAGCTGGAGTTCCTGACCGACGCGGAGATCGCCGAATTTCGCGCGTATAAGCAGAAGATTGACCCGCAAGGCCGCTTCAACAAGGGCAAGCTGCTGGATGGCGCGGATCTGCGCAATGCGTATACGCCGAGTTTCGGGTTAATGGGCTACGAGTCGCTGATCATGCAGCAGTCCGATATCGGCGCGATCGCCGATTCGGTCAAGGATTGCCTGCGCTGCGGCAAATGCAAGCCGGTGTGCGCGACGCACGTGCCGCGCGCGAACCTACTGTATAGCCCGCGCAACAAGATCCTGGCGACCTCGCTGCTGATCGAGGCGTTCCTGTACGAGGAGCAGACGCGGCGCGGCGTGTCGATCAAGCATTGGGACGAGTTCAATGACGTCGCGGACCACTGCACCGTATGCCATAAGTGCGTGACGCCGTGCCCGGTCAAGATCGACTTCGGCGACGTGACGATGAACATGCGCAACCTGCTGCGCAAGATGGGCAAGAAACACTTCAATCCCGGGCAGGCTGTGGGCATGTTCTTCCTGAACGCGACCCATCCACAGACGATCCATGCCGCGCGCGTGGTGATGATGGACATCGGCTATAAGGTGCAGCGCGTGGCCAGTGACGTGCTCAAGGCGCTCGGACGCAAGCAGACGCAGCGCCCGCCGGCGACCACAGGCCGCCCCAGGGCGGTCGAACAGGTGATCCACTTCGTGAACAAGAAGATGCCGGGCAATCTGCCGAAGAAGACGGCGCGCGCGTTGCTCGATATCGAGGACAACAAGGTGGTGCCGATCATCCGCAATCCGAAGACCACAACCGTGGACACGGAGGCGGTGTTTTACTTCCCCGGTTGCGGCTCGGAACGTTTGTTCTCGCAGGTCGGGTTGGCCACGCAGGCGATGCTGTGGGAGGCTGGCGTGCAGACCGTGCTGCCACCAGGATACCTGTGCTGTGGCTACCCGCAACGCGGTGCCGGGCAGTACGACAAGGCCGAGAAGATCGTCACGGACAACCGCGTGCTGTTCCACCGGGTGGCGAACACGTTGAACTATCTGGACATCAAGACGGTCGTCGTCTCGTGCGGGACCTGCTACGACCAGCTCGCCGGCTATGAATTCGACAAGATATTCCCCGGCTGCCGCATCATTGATATTCATGAGTTCCTGTTGGAGAAGGGACTCAAGCTGGATGGCGTGTCCGGAGTGCGCTATATGTATCACGACCCGTGCCATACGCCGATCAAGACCGTGGACCCGGTGAAGCTGGTCAACGAACTGGTCGGTAGCCAGAAGCAGGGCTACCAGATTGAGAAGAACGATCGCTGCTGCGGCGAATCGGGCACACTCGCGGTCACGCGTCCGGACGTGTCCACGCAAGTGCGCTTTCGCAAGGAGGAGGAAATCCGCAAGGGGGCGGCCAGATTGCGCGGCATTCCGATTGCGGCAGCGCCACTCGGCACCGGCGCGCCAGCCGATGTGCTCGCCGGGCCCGTAACGGGCGGTGGTGCGCACGCGCCGCGCGCCGCGTTCGACGGCGATGTGAAGATCCTGACCAGCTGCCCGTCATGCCTGCAGGGATTGTCACGCTATAACGAAGATGCCGACATCGAGGCGGACTACATCGTTGTGGAGATGGCGCGCCATATGCTCGGTGAGAACTGGATGGCCGACTATGTGCAACGGGCGAACAGCGGCGGCATTGAACGGGTGCTCGTATGAACGTGGACACGACTGGGTCAGCCGATGCCGCGTCGCACGACGCTGCATCGTGCGTGTTTTGCGCGCGGCAGGAAGGTGCCGTATGGTGGAGCGATGCATGGCTGCGGGTAATCGAGGCGCGCGATGAGCCGGACTATCCGGGATTTTGCCGGCTCGTGTGGAACACGCACGTCACTGAGTTCGGCGAGCTGTCGGATGGCGAGCGTGAGCACCTGATGCGTGCGCTGGCCGCGGTCGAGCGGGCATTGCGCGCGACGTTGCATCCGGACAAGATTAATATCGCGAGCCTGGGCAACATGGTCGCTCACCAGCACTGGCACGTGATCCCGCGCTTTGCCGACGATCCGCACTTTCCGGCACCCGTGTGGGCCGCCCGGCGCCGCGAGCCGTGCGCGCGGCGGCATGCCGAACGCGTTGCGGCGGCGGCAGGCGTCGGTGCCGCGGTGCGCGACGCGTTGCAGCGCGAATTGGGCTGAACCGAAACGGAGTCGTCGATGGCAGGTTTGTCTCCCGATACGCCGGTGCCGACCGGCGTCGTTGTTCATTCGGCATCGCGCGTGCTGGAGCTGCGCTATGCGGACGGTGCATGCTATAGGCTGCCTTTTGAGTACCTGCGGGTGTGGTCCCCCTCGGCCGAGGTGCGCGGGCACGGCCCGGGCCAGGAAACGCTGCAGACCGGCAAGCGCGACGTGACGATCGTGTCAATTGAGCCAGTCGGCCACTACGCGTTGCAGCCGACGTTCTCCGACGGGCACAATTCCGGCATCTATTCGTGGGATCTGCTGTACGATCTCGCGACCCGGCAGGCCGAATACTGGCAAGCCTATCTTGACAAGCTGGCGGCCGCCGGCGTGGACCGCGACGCGCCGATGGGCGAGACGTCGCACGCGCGCGACGGCCACCGCCATTGACTCCTCTACATGCATTACTGCGGCGCATGCCGCGCTCTTTCACGCAAGGAACCGCCGCCATGACGAAGACCCATTTCGGTTATCAGACCGTCGATGAGAGCGAGAAGGCGCATAAGGTCGCCGGAGTGTTTCATTCCGTGGCCTCTCGCTATGATGTGATGAACGACCTGATGTCGGGCGGACTGCACCGCGTGTGGAAGGCCTTCACCATTGCTCAGGCCGGGGTGCGTCCGGGCTACCGCGTGCTGGATCTGGCTGGCGGCACGGGCGATCTGGCCAAGGCGTTTGCCCGACAGGCCGGACCGTCCGGGCAGGTATGGCATACCGACATCAACGAGTCGATGCTGCGCGTGGGACGCGACCGCTTGCTCGATCAGGGTGTCATCACGCCGACGCTATTGTGCGATGCGGAAAAAATTCCGTTTCCTGACCATTACTTTGACGTAGTGAGTGTCGCGTTCGGGCTGCGCAACATGACCCGCAAGGAAGTCGCGCTTGCCGAGATGCGCCGCGTGCTCAAGCCGGGCGGCCGGCTGTTGGTACTGGAATTCTCCAAAGTGTGGCAACCGCTGAAAAAATTCTACGATGTGTATTCATTCAAGGTGCTGCCGTGGCTCGGCGAGAAAGTGGCGCGCGATCCCGACAGCTATCGGTACCTGGCCGAGTCGATTCGGCTGCACCCGGATCAGGACACGTTGAAAACGATGATGGAACAAGCTGGACTAGACGCCGTCAAATATTACAATCTGTCAGGTGGCGTCGTTGCACTGCATGCCGCCACTAAATACTAGCGACCGTCCAGGAGATCAGATGTCGGCCCAGTCACGTTTTTCCAGTCATTCCTCCCATGTGCCCTCTACCGGCGCAACGCGGCTCGTCAAGCGCATGAGCCGTCGGTTCGGCGCGATTGCGGCAGCCGGCCTGTTGGCCGTCGGCTCGCTCAGCGCATTCGATGCCGACGCAAAGCGCATGGGCGGCGGCCGCTCGATCGGCAAGCAGTCGCAGATCACGCGACAGGCGACGCCGCCCGCGCAGCCGAACGCGCCGCGGCAGGGCACGCCGTCGCAGGGCGCGCAGGCGGCCCGCGGGCAAACCCCGACGCCCGCGGCGGCCCAGCCCAAGCGTAATTGGATGGGGCCACTCGCGGGATTGGCCGCCGGCTTTGGGCTGGCGGCGTTGTTGTCCCATTTTGGGCTCGGTGGTGCGTTGGCCAGCGTACTGAGCAACGTGATCCTAATTGCCCTAGTTGCGCTCGTCGGGTTGTGGTTGTTCCGCAAGTTCACGAATCGCCATGCACGGCCTGCTGCCGCTTATGCGCACGGTGGCGGCTTCGAGTCGCCGTCTGGCGCGTCACTGCGGCAATATGACGCATCGGCCGCCACACCGTCGCAGGTGCCCGCCGCCGGCAGCCTAGGCCAGGCGGGTGTCGTGCCCGATGGTCGGGCCCACATTGCCGCGGATTCCAGTGTACTGGACGTCCCCGCGGTGCCAGCCGGCTTTGACACCGATGCATTCATGCGCCAGGCCAAGGTGGCGTTCGTGCGGCTGCAGGCGGCCTGGGACGCCGGCAATCTCGACGACATCCGCGAGTTCACGACGCCCGAAATGTTTGCCGAGATTAAGCTGGACTTCGATTCGCGCCACGGTGAAAACCGCACCGACGTGGTGCAGTTGAATGCCGATCTGGTCGGTGTCGAGGACCGGGGTGGCAGCGAGTACGTGGCGTCGGTGCGCTTCCATGGTCTGTTGCGCGAGACCCAGGGTGCTGCGGCCGAGCCGTTCGCCGAAATGTGGAACTTGAGCCGCAACGTGCGTAGCGGCGAAGGCTGGATGCTGGCCGGCATCCAGCAACTGTCCTAACGATTCGGCTGCGCGGAATCGGGCGGCGCAGGCAAGCGCCGCAACGGACGTTACAATAACAGCCCGCGCGAGCGCCGCTTGCGCGGGCTTTCTTTCTGCCCCGATGACCATTGCCGCCAAGTCCTTCGTTGCCGTTGTCAACCATTTACTGATCCGCGAAACGTGGGCGCGCGAGCGCCTGCTCCCGTACGCGGGGAAAACCGCGCGGTTGGTGTTGCCTCCGGTCGTGCTCGAGTTGGCCGTGCAGGGCGATGGCACGGTCGCCGTGCTGCAGCGCTCGACCGCCGGCGCCGCTGCGCCGGCACCGGCGCCTGGCGGGTCGCGCAACGTGCGGACCGAGGCGCCGCACGCGGCGCGGGACGACGCGTCGACGCCGCACGTGCCCATGCCCCCGCCGGTCGACGTGACGATCACGGTGCCGCCGTCGGCGTTATCCTTGTTCGCTGCCGGTGGGCAGGCGGCGATCCTGAAGCACGTGCGGATCGAGGGTGACGCGGAATTCGCGGCGACGATCGCAAAGCTCGCGGAGCATTTGCGCTGGGATGCCGAAGAAGATCTCGCGCGTCTGGTCGGTGATGTGCCCGCGCACCGCATTGCGTCGGTGGCGCGGGCCGTCTCGGCCTACGCGCGCCGCGCTGGGCGGAGCTGGGTCGGTTCGCTGACCGAATACCTGCTGGACGAGGATCCGCAACTGGTCCGACACGTACGATTCGAGCAATTCAGCGATGAGCTTGCGCGTGCGCGCGACATGCTTGCCCGAGTCGAGAAGCGCATCGAGCGCGTCGAACGCGGCGTCGCGACGCGCCCGAGCGGCGCCACGTTATCCCCGGGGGCACACTCCCGTTCGGCTGACGACCTGCACTAATCCGGCCGCCCATGCGAATCCTACGCTTTTTCAAAATACTATTTACAGTCTATCGCTTCGGGCTCGACGAGGTGATGCTGGGGCACATTGCCGACTGGCGCGTGAAGCTGCTGGTGCGCGTGATGACGTTCGGCCGTCCGATCCGGATTCCGCGCGCGCAGCGGTTGCGCCTGGCGCTGGAAAGCCTCGGGCCAATCTTCGTGAAGTTCGGCCAGGTCCTGTCCACCCGGCGCGACCTGTTGCCGGTGGATATTGCGACCGAGCTGGCGAAGCTGCAGGACCAGGTTCCACCATTCGATTCTGCGGTGGCGATCGCGTTGATCGAGAAGTCGCTGGGCAAGCCGGTCGATGCGCTGTTCGACGAGTTTGAGCGGGTGCCGGTGGCCAGCGCTTCGATCGCGCAGGTGCACTTCGCGCGCTTGAGGAGCGGCGCGCACGCCGGCAAGCCCGTGGCGATCAAGGTGCTGCGCCCAGGTATGCTGCCGGTGATCGACTCCGATCTCGCGCTGTTGCGCGACATCGCGCGCTGGACCGAGCGGCTGTGGGCTGACGGCAAGCGGCTGCGGCCCCGCGAGGTGGTCGCGGAGTTCGACAAGTACCTGCACGACGAGTTGGATCTGATGCGTGAAGCGGCGAATGCGAGTCAGCTGCGCCGCAACTTTGCCGGACTGGATCTGCTGTTGGTGCCAGAGATGTACTGGGAATATTGCACATCGACGGTGATTGTGATGGAGCGGATGATTGGCGTGCCGATCAGCCAGGTGGACACGCTGCGCTTGGCCGGCGTCGACATCCCGAAGTTGGCGCGCCAAGGCGTGGAAATCTTCTTCACACAGGTGTTTCGCGACGGGTTCTTCCATGCGGACATGCACCCCGGCAACATCCAGGTGAGCTTGGACCCGGACCATTTCGGCCGTTATATCGCGCTGGACTTCGGGATCATCGGCGCGTTATCGGATTTCGACAAGAACTATCTGGCGCAGAATTTCCTTGCGTTTTTCAAACGCGACTACCACCGGGTCGCGACGTTGCACCTGGAATCCGGATGGGTGCCGCCGCACACGCGGGTCGAGGAGCTGGAGAGCGCGATCCGTGCGGTGTGTGAGCCGTACTTTGACCGCGCACTGAAGGACATTTCGCTCGGGCAGGTGCTGATGCGACTGTTTTCGACGTCGCGGCGCTTCAACGTCGAGATCCAGCCGCAATTGGTGCTGCTGCAAAAGACGATGCTGAACGTCGAAGGCCTGGGTCGCGCGCTTGATCCGGAACTCGATCTGTGGAAGACGGCCAAGCCGTATCTCG
Source organism: Mycetohabitans sp. B46 (assembly GCF_037389205.1). Taxonomy (NCBI): domain Bacteria; kingdom Pseudomonadati; phylum Pseudomonadota; class Betaproteobacteria; order Burkholderiales; family Burkholderiaceae; genus Mycetohabitans; species Mycetohabitans sp. B46. Next base: position 210,470 of record NZ_JADBGL010000001.1, on the reverse strand, counting down.
AGCGCTGGATGAACGACCAGATTGGTTGGCGCGGTTGGGTCGAACGGCTAAAGATCGAATCGCCGCAGTGGAGCAAGACGCTGCCGCAGGTACCGCGCCTGGTCCATCATTTGCTGTCTCGACATCATGATCAGCCGCCGCGTGCGACCGAGGATCTAATGCGGCGAATACTGGCCGAGCAGCGACGGACCAACCGTTTGCTGCAAGGGCTGCTGGTATTTGGGGTGGGGGTCGGCGCCGGCACGTTGCTGGCCCACTTCTGGTTGGCGTCCGTAGGCGGCTGCTGAGCCCGTCGTTCGAGTGGGTGGACGAGCGCCCGGTCAGCGGCTCGCTGTCGGTGTTCGGTCAGCATGAGCGCTGGATGAGCTGGCGCCAGCGTGCGTAAGACGCGACCATTTCCGGCTATAATTCAAGGCTTTGCGAGATCCTTGAGGGGGATAGGGCGATGCCGATCTATGCATATCGTTGCGAGTCCTGCGGCTTTGAGAAAGACGTGTTGCAAAAACTCAGCGATGCACCGCTGAGCCAGTGTCCCGAGTGCGGCCGCGAGACGTTCCGCAAGCAGGTCACCGCGGCGGGGTTCCAGTTGAAGGGCTCCGGCTGGTACGTGACCGATTTCCGTGGCGGCAGTAAGCCGGGCGGCAATAATCAGTCCGGAGGTGGGGAAGGCGACGCGAAGGCGGCGCCCGTCGCGAAGGAGGCGGGCAGCGCGGACGGCGCGGCTAGTGCTGGTGCATCCACCGCCGGTGCGGCCACCGCGCCGGCTGCGACAGGTAGCGCGGCGCCGTCGTCCAACGCGGGCACGTCTGCCTGAGCATCGATCCATGAAAATCAAGACGACCAAGAAGAAGCTGAAGAACGTATTCCTGACCGGGCTGCTGGTGCTTGTGCCGCTGGCGATCACCCTGTGGGTGCTGGGGCTGATCATCGGCACGATGGACCAGACGCTGCTGTTGCTGCCTGAGGCGTGGCAGCCGGAGCGCGTGTTCGGCTTCCGTCTGCCCGGCCTGGGTGCGGTGCTGACGCTTGCGTTCGTTTTCGTGGTCGGCCTCTTGACTCAAAACTTGATCGGGCAGACGCTCGTCAACTGGTGGGAAAAGCTGCTGGCCCATATTCCCGTCGTGGGTCCGTTGTACACGAGTGTCAAGCAGGTGTCTGATACGCTGTTGTCATCCAGCGGCAATGCGTTTCGCAAGGCGTTGCTAATTGAATATCCGCGCAAGGGCTCGTACACGATTGGTTTTCTGACCGGGATCCCGGGCGGCGACGTTGCCAACCACTTGAATGGCGAACATGTCAGCGTCTATGTGCCAACCACGCCGAACCCCACGTCGGGCTTCTTCCTCATGGTGCCGAAAAACGAGGTGGTGGAGCTGGACATGACGGTGGACGCCGCGCTGAAGTACATCGTGTCAATGGGCGTGGTGGCCCCGGTCGCGTCGCCGGTGCCGGCCGTCGCGCCGTCACGCCGCCCCATCGAGCCGCTGCTCTGATTATTGCGGGCGTAGCCCGCGCGCCGGCATGAGGCCGGTCGCGCCGCCGCCCATCTTTACGAACGAAAGACGAACATCATGTCGATGAGATCTGAATATTGTGGTCGGGTGACTGAAAAACTGCTGGGCCAATCGGTGTCGCTTTGCGGCTGGGTGCATCGGCGCCGCGACCATGGCGGTGTCATCTTCATCGACTTGCGCGACTGCGAGGGATTGGTGCAAGTGGTGTGCGACCCGGACCGGGCGGACATGTTCAAGACCGCCGAAGGGGTGCGGCATGAGTTTTGTGTGCGTGTGGTCGGCATCGTGCGGGCGCGCCCGGAAGGCACCCTCAACGCGAACCTGACCAGTGGCCAGATCGAGGTGTTGTGCCATGAGCTGACGGTACTCAACGTATCGGTGACGCCACCGTTCCAACTGGACGATGAGAACCTGTCGGAGACCACGCGTCTGACGCATCGCGTGCTGGACCTGCGCCGGCCGCAGATGCAGTACAACCTGCGCCTGCGCTACCGTGTCGCGATGGAGTCGCGCAAGTACCTGGACGAGCAGGGGTTCATCGACATCGAGACGCCGATGCTCACGAAGAGCACGCCGGAAGGCGCACGCGACTACCTGGTGCCGTCGCGCGTGAACGCAGGGATGTTCTTCGCGTTGCCGCAGTCGCCGCAGCTGTTCAAGCAACTGCTGATGGTGGCCAACTTTGACCGGTATTATCAAATCACGAAATGCTTCCGCGACGAGGACCTGCGTGCGGATCGGCAGCCGGAGTTCACGCAGATCGACTGCGAGACGTCGTTCCTAAACGAGCAGGAGATCCGCGACCTATTCGAGGCGATGATTCGCCATGTGTTCAAGGCGACGATCGACGTCGAGCTTGCCGATCCATTCCCGGTCATGCAGCATGCGGAAGCGATGCGCCGCTTCGGCTCGGACAAGCCCGACCTGCGCGTGAAGCTAGAATTCACTGAGTTGACCGACGTGATGAAGGACGTCGATTTCAAGGTGTTCAGCACGCCGGCGAACACGAAGGACGGCCGTGTGGCTGCACTGCGCGTGCCCAACGGAGCGGAGCTGACGCGTGGCGATATCGACGGCTATACGGACTTCGTGCGCATCTATGGCGCAAAGGGTTTGGCGTGGATCAAGGTCAACGAGGTGGCCAAGGGGCGCGATGGCTTGCAAAGCCCGATCGTGAAGAACTTGCATGAGGCGTGCATTGCGGCGATTCTCGAGCGCACCGGCGCGCAGGACGGCGACATCATTTTCTTCGGCGCGGATCGCGCCAAGGTGGTCAACGACAGTCTCGGCGCGCTGCGGCTGAAAATCGGCCACTCGGCATTCGGCCATGGTGCCGGACTGGTCGAGCAGGGTTGGAAGCCGCTGTGGGTCATCGATTTCCCAATGTTCGAGTACGACGACGAGGACAATCGCTGGGTTGCCGCGCATCACCCGTTCACCAGCCCGAAGGACGAACACCTCGAATATTTGGAGGTCGATCCAGGGCGGTGCCTTGCAAAAGCGTACGACATGGTACTCAACGGCTGGGAAATTGGCGGCGGTTCGGTGCGGATCCATCGCGAAGACGTGCAAAGCAAGGTGTTCCGCGCGTTGAAGATCGGTCCGGAGGAGGCGCGTGCGAAGTTTGGCTTCTTGCTCGACGCGTTGCAATACGGCGCGCCGCCGCACGGTGGCATTGCATTCGGCCTGGATCGGATCGTCACAATGATGGCCGGCGCGGATTCGATTCGCGACGTGATCGCGTTCCCGAAGACCCAGCGTGCGCAGTGCCTGCTCACGCAAGCGCCGAGCGAGGTGGATGAGCGTCAATTGCGCGACCTGCATATCCGGCTGCGCAACGCTGAGCCGGCGAACGCGTAGTACGGCGCGCGACGCAGGTTGCCGATGTCCCGGCTGTTTAAGATCCCGGAGTCGGTGCTGGTGGTCATTCACACCGCCACGCTGGACGTGCTGGTCATCGAACGCGCCGATTGCCCCGGTTTCTGGCAATCGGTGACCGGTTCGAAGGACACGCCGGACGAGCCGCTTGCGCTGACCGCGGCACGCGAAGTATTCGAGGAGACCGGCATCACGGTCGGCACGGCGCAGGTGCCGGCCGACGCGCTGCTTGATTGGCGCTATGCGATCGATTACGAGATCTACCCGCAATGGCGCCATCGCTATGCACCCGGCGTGAAGCGCAATATCGAGCACTGGTTTAGTCTCTGCGTGCCGCAATCCATCGATATCACGCTGGCACCGCGCGAGCACGTCGCTTATGCGTGGCTGCCCTACCGGGACGCCGCGGCGCGTTGTTTTTCGGCATCCAATCGCGACGCGATCCTGCAGTTGCCGGAGCGATTCACTGCCAGTTGAGCGGAGCGCGGCAATGGTGGCCATCTTCAAACGTCTGGTTCAGCTTCGACAGACGATGCTGGGCGGCCATCGTAAGCCTCGGTTGCGCTTTACCGCTGGCAATGACGTGCGGATCTTTGCATCCGGCACCGCGCTGTTCGATGCGTTGATCGAGCGGATTGACGCGGCTGAACACGCGGTCGCGCTCGAGACGTATATTTTCCGTGACGATCCCTGCGGCGCGCGCGTCAGCGCGGCGCTGGCGCGTGCCGTCGCAAGGGGTGTGCACGTGCGGGTGATCACCGACGGCATCGGCACCCCGCGCAGTGAATTGCTACGTGCATGGCACGATGCCGGCATCGAGCACCGTATCTACAATCCGGGCGTCTTCAGTGTCCGCTTCGGATTTTCCCGCACCCATCGCAAGCTGGCTGTCGTTGATCGGCGCTATGGTTTTTGCGGCGGACACAACGTCGTAGACGACCGGCTGGAGGCGGGCCACCCGTTGCCGTTTGCCCGATGGGACTATTCGGCCGAGGTGAGGGGTCCCGCCGTCGTGGATTTGGTCGAGGCGTTTGACCTGCAATGGCGACGTATCCAGCAAGCCCGGATTCCACTGCCGCCGGCGGTGCCGGACGAACGTCCGGCGCACGCGCATGGGCCGGGCAGTGCCCCAGCAGCCGATGCCGCGGCGGCCCGCCGCTCAACTGCCGCTGGCCGCACCCACCCCGGCGACACTACGCCACGTACCGCCCGGGTGCGCCGCCGCGCGCTCGGGGCGCTTGGCACGCCGGCGGACGTACCGCAGGTCGCATTCGTCGCGCGCGATAACGTCAATAATCGGCGCGCGATCGAGCGTGCCTATCGGCTGGCGATTCGGCAGGCGCGGGACGAGATTCTGGTGGCCAATCCGTATTTCGTGCCCGGCCGCCGGATGCGCCGCGAGTTGGTCCGCGCAGCACGCCGTGGCGTGCGGGTGTCACTGGTGATTGGACGCAACGAATTTGTCGCACTGGACTACGCGGTGCCGTTTCTCTATCAGTCGTTGCTGCGCGTGGGTATCCGGATTGCCGAATATGACCGTACGATGCTGCATGGTAAGGTCGCGGTGGTCGATGGCGTTTGGGGCACGATCGGATCATCCAACCTCGATGCGCTGTCGCTGGTGCTCAACCATGAAGCCAACCTAGTGTTGTTCCGGCATCCCGAGGTGGCCGGCATACGCGCGGCCATCCTCGAGGCGATGGCGCAAGCGCGCGCTATCGACCCGCAGCGTTACGCATCGCGGCCGTGGCTGGTGCGGGTGGCGAACTGGATCGCGTACAACGGATATTGGCTCGCCATGAAACTGCTCACCATCGGCAGCTACGATTGACGATGCAATAATTTAGATCAAGTTCGGCCTCGATTGATGCTGAACGGCTGAGCCGGCGGCATGGCTGTATACGAGCATAGTCCGTCTTGATTGCGCCGCAAGACTGGCCGTTCTTGATCCGGCTCGCAAAATCACTTGAAATGGCGCACATGCGGGTTCGACGGTGCGTCACGCAGCACCCCAAACGCGCGGGACCGGAGCACGGGCATCGAATCACCTCATCGCGTGGATGACTGGTCATCGTGCTGTACAGCACGGTCGTGCTTGTTAGAAACTCATTTCTAATAAATAGCTTGTTTCCACGGGCGGCCGCCCATAATAATAGTACGGCCGTTCTATTTTGTGGGGCAATGAACGGACGGTAAAAAATGGCGATGCGAAAAGGTGAACAAACCCGTGCGGCGATCCTGGATGCGGCGTTGGACTTGGCGAGCCGGGACGGGCTCGAGGGGTTGACGATCGGTCTGTTGGCCGAACGCATGCAGATGAGCAAGAGCGGTGTATTCGCACACTTCGGTTCGCGCGAGGATTTGCAGGTTGAGGTGATCCGGGAGTACCACCGGCGCTTTGAACAGGAAGTGTTCTTCCCGGCGATCCGGGAGCCGCGCGGGTTGCCGCGCCTCAAGGCGCTGGTCGGCCGATGGATGGAGAAGCGGATTCAGGAAGTTACCACGGGTTGTATCTACATCAGTGGCGCCGTCGAGTACGATGATCGAGCCGCCAGCGCCGTGCGCGAGGAACTCGCACGCAGCGTCAGTACCTGGCGTGGCACGCTGATCCGCGCCATCTCGCAAGCCAAGCATGAAGGGCATCTGCGTGCAGACACCGACCCGCGGCTGATGCTGTTCGAGTTGTACAGCGTGACCCTCGGGCTGCACCACGATGCGCGTTTTTTGCGCTTGCCGGATGCGGTCGAGGTCGCGTGGCGGGTACTCGACAAGGTTTTTGTGTCGTATCAAAGCGACGCTGGTCGCTGACGCGGGCAGATCACCCCCGCGCATCGCCGGTGCCTTAGTCAAAACGGAGAGAGTCATGGGACAGTACGCTGCACCGTTGCGCGACATGCAATTCGTCTTGCACGAATTGCTGAACGTCGAAGCCGAACTGAAGCAACTGCCTAAGCACGCGGATCTGGATGCCGATACGATCAATGCGGTGCTGCAAGAGGCGGGCAAGTTCTGCTCCGAGGTCCTGTTTCCGTTGAACCAGGTTGGCGACCAGCAGGGTTGCACGTATGTCGGCGACGGCGTGGTGACCACGCCCGAGGGCTTCAAGCAAGCGTACCAGCAGTATGTCGAGGCCGGCTGGCCGGCGTTGGGCTGCGATCCGGCCTATGGCGGCCAGGGCTTGCCCGCGTTTGTGAACAACGCGCTGTACGAGATGCTCAACTCGGCGAACCAGGCATGGACCATGTATCCTGGCCTGTCGCACGGCGCGTACGAATGCCTGCGCGCGCACGGCACGCCGGAGCTTCAACAGCGGTATCTGCCAAAGCTGGTATCCGGTCAGTGGACCGGCACGATGTGCTTGACCGAGCCGCATTGCGGCACCGACCTTGGGATCCTGCGCACGCGGGCCGAACCCAACGGCGACGGTTCGTACTCGATTACCGGCACAAAGATCTTTATTTCGAGCGGCGAGCACGACCTCGCCGACAACATCGTCCACCTGGTGCTCGCGCGGTTGCCGGACGCGCCGGCGGGGACTAAGGGCATTTCATTGTTCATCGTGCCCAAGTTTATCCCGGACGACAACGGCGAGCCTGGGCAGCGCAACGGCGTCAAGTGTGGCTCGATCGAGCATAAGATGGGCATCCATGGCAATGCGACGTGCGTAATCAACCTGGATGATGCCAAGGGCTGGCTGGTCGGCGAGCCGAACAAGGGCTTGAATGCAATGTTCGTGATGATGAATACGGCGCGGCTCGGCGTGGGCATGCAAGGCTTGGGGCTGACCGAGGTCGCGTATCAGAACTCGCTCGCCTACGCGAGGCAGCGGCTACAGATGCGCTCGCTCAGCGGCCCCAAGGCGCCGGACAAGGCGGCCGACCCGATCATTGTGCATCCGGATGTGCGACGCATGTTGTTGACGCAGAAGGCTTACGTCGAGGCGGGTCGTGCGTTCACGTACTGGGCGGCCCTGCAGATTGACAAGGAGCTGTCGCACGAGGACGAGACGGTGCGCCGGGACGCGGCCGACCTGGTTGCGTTGCTCACGCCGGTCATTAAGGCGTTCCTGACCGACAACGCGTTCGAGGCGACCAACCACGCCATGCAGGTGTTTGGCGGCCATGGCTATATCGCTGAGTGGGGCATGGAGCAATATGTGCGCGATGCGCGTATCAACATGATCTACGAAGGTACCAACACGATTCAGTCGCTGGACCTACTGGGGCGCAAGGTGCTCGGTGACATGGGCGCGAAGCTCAAGAAGTTTGGCAAGCTCGTGCAGGATTTTGTCGAGGCCGAGGGCCTCAACCCCGACATGCAGGCGTTCATCAATCCGCTGGCGGACATCGGTGAGAAGGTACAGAAGCTGACGATGGAAATCGGCATGAAGGCGATGCAGAACCCGGACGAGGTGGGCGCCGCGGCGGTACCGTACCTGCGCACGATCGGGCATTTGGTGTTTTCGTACTTCTGGGCGCGCATGGCCCGTCTGGCGCTGGACAAGCAGGGTAGCGGCGACCCATTCTACCGGTCCAAGCTCGCGACCGCGCGGTTCTATTTCGCGAAGCTGTTGCCCGAGACGGCCTTCACGATACGCGCCGCGCGTGCCGGAGCCCAGCCGCTGACCGAGATCGACGAAGCGCTGTTCTAACGGATGGAAGCAGCCTCTATGTGAGCAGGCTCTAATTGGAGAGACACGTGAGCAATCTGATCATTCGTAAGGTGGCGGTGCTGGGCGCTGGCGTGATGGGCGCGCAGATCGCGGCGCACCTGATCAACGCGAGAGTGCCGGTGCTGCTGTTCGACCTGCCCGCGAAGGCGGGACCCAAGAACGGCATCGCGCTTAACGCGATCGAGCACCTGAAAAAGCTGTCGCCGGCGCCGCTTGGCGTGAAGGACGATGCCGCGCATCTCGTCGCCGCTAACTACGAGGACGACCTGGACAAGCTGCGCGAGTGCGATCTGGTGATCGAGGCGATCGCTGAGCGCATGGACTGGAAACACGATCTGTACAAGAAGGTGTCGCCGTATATCGGCGAGCAGGCGATCTTCGCGACCAATACGTCGGGGCTGTCGATTACCCAGCTCTCGGAAGGCTTCTCCGATGATCTGAAAGCGCGCTTTTGCGGCGTGCACTTTTTCAATCCACCGCGGTATATGCATCTGGTCGAGCTGATTCCGACCGAGCATACGCGCCCGGAGATACTCGACCAACTCGAGACCGTGCTGACTAGCGTGGTCGGCAAGGGCGTGGTGCGCGCCAAGGACACACCAAACTTCATTGCGAACCGCGTCGGCATCTTCTCGATCCTCGCGGTGATCACTGAGGCAGCCAAGTTCGGACTGCGCTTTGACGAGGTCGATGACCTAACCGGCTCACGGCTCGGCCGCGCAAAGTCGGCCACATTCCGTACCGCCGACGTGGTCGGCCTGGATACGATGGCGCACGTCATCAAGACGATGCAGGACAACCTAACCGGCGATCCGTTCTTCCCGGTCTACCAGACGCCGCCGGTGCTTGCCGCGCTGGTGGGCAAGGGCGCGCTCGGACAAAAGAGCGGCGCGGGGTTCTATAAGAAGGAAGGCAAGGCCATTAAGGTGCTGAACGCACAGACCGGCGAGTACGTGGACAGTGGCGCCAAGGCCGACGAGCTTGTCGCGCGCATCCTGAAGCGTGCGCCCGCCGAGCGGTTGAAGCTGTTGCGCGAGTCCACGCACCCACAGGCGCAATTCCTGTGGTCGATCTTCCGTGATGTGTACCACTACATTGCCGTGCACCTCGAATCGATCGCCGATAACGCGCGCGACCTCGACCTGGCGATCCGCTGGGGCTTCGGCTGGACTGAGGGACCGTTCGAAGGATGGCAGGCCGCCGGCTGGAAGCAGGTTGCCGAATGGGTCCAGGAAGACATCCGCGCCGGCAAGGCATTGGCCGACGTGGCGCTGCCGGCATGGGTGCTGGAGGGCCCGGTTGGGGAACAAGGCGGCGTGCATACCGCACAGGGCGCGTGGTCGCCAGCGCGGCGCACGTTCGTGCCGCGCAGCACGTTGCCGGTCTACCGCAAGCAGGTGTTCCGTGCCCCGCTGGTTGGTGAGGCCAGCAACGATCCGCGCACGTATGGCAAGACGGTGTTCGAGACCGACGCGGTGCGCGCATGGGTCGACGAGCGGACCGGTGAGGACGATGTGCTGATTCTGTCGTTCAAGTCGAAGATGAATACGATCGGGCTGAGCGTGATCGATGGAATCACGCAGGCAATTGATGTGGCTGAGCAGCAATACAAGGCGCTGGTGATCTGGCAGCCGACGTCGCTGAAGCTCGGCGCGCCGGGCGGCCCGTTCTCCGCGGGCGCGAATCTCGAGGAAGCGATGCCTGCGTTTATGATGGGTGGCGCCAAGGGCATCGAGCCATTCGTACAAAAATTTCAGCAGGGCATGCTGCGCGTGAAGTACGCGAATGTACCGGTGGTATCGGCCGCATCGGGCATTGCGCTGGGGGGCGGCTGTGAACTGCTGTTGCATAGTGCCAAGCGCGTCGCTCACGTGGAGACCTATATCGGGCTAGTCGAGGTCGGCGTGGGGCTGGTGCCGGCCGGCGGCGGGCTCAAGGAGGCGGCGCTGCGCGCGGCTCAGGCCGCAGCCGACGCAGGGGCGACGACGGGCAATTTGCTGCAGTTCCTGCAAAAGCCCTTTGAGGCGGCAGCCATGGCGAAGGTGTCGTCGTCCGCGCACGAGGCGCGCACGCTCGGCTATCTAAAGCCGTCGGACACGATTGTCTTGAATGTGCACGAATTGCTCGACACCGCAAAGCACGAAGCGCGCATGCTGGCGGCGGCTGGCTATCGCCCCCCGTTGCCGGCCAACGCGATCCCGGTGGCGGGACGCTCGGCGATTTCAACGATCAAGGCGTCGCTGGTTAACATGCGCGACGGGCGCTTTATCAGCGAACACGATTTCCTGATCGCCAGCCGCATCGCTGAAACGATCTGCGGTGGGGACGTCGAAGCGGGCAGTACCGTTGATGAGGCGTGGTTGCTCGCGCTCGAGCGCCGGGCGTTCGTTGCGCTGCTCGGCACGCAGAAGACGCAGGAACGGATCATGGGCATGCTGCAGACCGGCAAGCCGGTGCGTAACTAACGCGGCCCGACAAGGAGTCTGAAGATGAGCAAACAAGTGCAAGATGCCTACATCGTCGCGGCCAGCCGCACGCCGGTCGGCAAGGCGCCGCGCGGTGCTTTCCGCAATACGCGCCCTGACGAGTTGCTGACTCACGCGATCCGCTCGGCTCTCGCGCAGGTGCCGGCGCTCGATACGAAGCTGATCGAGGATGCCATCGTCGGCTGTGCGATCCCGGAGGCGGAGCAGGGCCTGAACGTCGCGCGCATCGGCGCGCTGCTGGCGGGCCTGCCGTCCAGTGTTGGCGGTGTCACGGTGAACCGCTTTTGCGCGTCCGGCGTGACCGCGCTGGCGATAGCGGCCGACCGCATCCGGGTCGGCGAAGCGGATGTGATGCTCGCCGGCGGCTGCGAGTCGATGAGCATGGTGCCGATGATGGGCAACAAGCCATCGTTGTCACCGCATATCTTCGATGCCAACGAGCATATCGGCATTGCCTATGGAATGGGGCTGACCGCCGAGCGCGTGGCGCAGCGCTGGGAAGTGTCGCGCGAGGTGCAGGACGAATTTTCGCTGCGTTCGCACCAAAAGGCGTTGGCCGCTCAGCAGGCGGGCGAATTTGCCGACGAGATTGCGCCATACACGGTGACGGACCGCGTGCCGGATCTGGCGAGCGGCCAGATCGTCGTGAACGCGCGTGAGATCGCGCTGGACGAGGGGCCCCGTGCCGACACGACGCTGGAAGGGCTTAGCAAGCTCAAGACCGTGTTCGCGAACAAGGGCACGGTGACGGCCGGTAACAGCTCGCAGACTTCGGATGGCGCCGGTGCACTGATCGTGGTGTCGGAAAAGATCCTTAAGCAATTCAACCTTACACCGCTGGCGCGCTTCGTGAGCTTTGCGGTGCGTGGCGTGCCGCCGGAGATCATGGGCATCGGCCCGAAGGAAGCCATTCCGGCCGCGCTGAAGTCCGCCGGCCTGGCGTTGCAGGACATCGACTGGATTGAATTGAACGAGGCGTTTGCCGCGCAGGCGCTGGCGGTGATCGGGGAGCTGGGGCTTGACCAGACCAAGGTGAACCCGCTGGGCGGCGCGATTGCATTGGGCCACCCGCTGGGCGCCACGGGGGCGATCCGCGCCGCCACGCTCGTGCACGGGCTGCGTCGTCGCAAGCAGAAGTACGGCATGGTGACGATGTGCGTCGGGACCGGCATGGGTGCCGCCGGTATCCTCGAGCGGGTATAACGCGCCGATGCGTCGGGACGCATACCTGTCGCGACGCATCGACGGCTCGCGGGCAGCGCTTGGCGAGCCGTTTTTTATTCGCCGCTCGCGCGACGGCTCATCCCGGGTTGCCCTACCCGCGTGCCGCGTGCGATCGGTCAACCGAGGAGACATCGGACGATGGATCTCGTAATTGGACGTGCGCGCGGCGTGTTGACCCTCCAGTTGAACCGGCCGGACAAGAAAAATGCGATGACGGCCGCGATGTACCAGTCGATGGCCGACGCGTTCGCGCAGGCCCGCAATGATGCGTCGGTGCGCGCGATCTTGATTCGTGGCCATGATGGGGTGTTTTGCGCAGGCAATGACCTAGAGGACTTTATGCAGCGGCCACTGTCCGGGCCGGATGCTCCGGTGCTCCAGTTCCTGCAGCAGATCAGTACGACGGCTAAGCCGATCGTTGCCGCGGTGTCGGGCCCGGCGGTCGGCATCGGCACGACGCTGCTGCTGCATTGCGACCTGGTCTACGCGGCCGACAACGCGCGCTTCTCGCTGCCGTTCACGCAACTCGGGCTGTGCCCCGAGGCGGCGTCAAGCCTGTTGCTGCCGCGGCTGGCCGGCTACCAGCGCGCCGCGCAGACGCTGCTGCTTGGCGAGCCATTCGATGCGCATGAGGCCCAAGCGATTGGCATCGTGAGCCGGGTGTTGCCGCTCGCGCAGTTGCATGCATTCGCGCTGGCGCAGGCGGCGAAGCTTGTGGCGCTGCCCGCGTCGTCGCTGCGCGTGACCAAGATGCTGCTCAAGCAGGACGCACAGGCACAGGTCGCGCAGCGCATTGCCGAGGAGGCGGAGCAATTCGACCGGATGTTGCACTCACCGCAGGCGCGCGAAGCGCTGAGCGCATTCTTGCAAAAGCGCAAGCCGGACTTCGCGCCATTCGAGTGATTGCCACGTCGGACAAACATCGGACGACGGGCTGTGCTGTCGCACGGCGCCGCCACGGCTCGCCGCCGGCCGTCCTCATCTAGCGGGGCAGTGCCGGCGCACTGTACTCGACGTAGCCGGACTCGCGACAAAAACTGACCAGTCGGATGCCGGCTTGGGCCGCGATTGACACGGCGAGCGCGGTCGGCGCGGAGATCGTCGCCACCATCGGCACGCTCACGCGCGCGCATTTGCGCACCAGTTCATAGCTGGCTCGGCTCGACAGGAACACAAAGCCGTCGCGCATGTCCTCGCGCGCGAGCACGAGTTGTCCGATCAGCTTGTCCAGCGCATTGTGCCTGCCGACATCTTCGAACGCATAGCGGATCGTGCCGTGGGCATTGCACCAGGCGGCTGCGTGCACACCGCCGCATGCTTGCATGAGCGGCTGGTGCGCCGGCAATTCCCGCACCGCGCGCGCGAGCGCATCCGCGGCCAGACGCTGCAGGAAACCAGTATGCTCGATGTGCTCCGGCTCCAGGTCGAGCAATTGCACGCTCTCAATGCCGCACACGCCGCAACCGGTTCGTCCGGCCAGGGCGCGGCGCTTGTCCTTCAGCGACGCGAACGCGTGCTGCACCAACGTGAGCTGTACCTGCGCGTAGCCCTCGTCGTGCATCAGCACCTCAATGTCATGGATTTCGCTGCCTGACGATACGATCCCCTCGGTCAACGCAAAGCCGACCGCGAACAGGTCCAGGTCCCGCGGCGTGCACATCATGACAGCGTGCGAGATCCCGTTAAATACTAGTGCCACCGGTACTTCGTCGGCGACAACATCATGCTCTACCTGACGCCCGCCGGCTGCCGTGCGCAGGATGGGGCGCTCCAGCAAGCCGGATTTTCCGGTATCGTCGTCGATGTGGACCCCGGTGTGGGGAATCGAGCCTGTATCGGTGTGGGTACTGGCGGTGCGGGTGCGGGTGTGGGTGCCGGTAGTATCAGTAGTGCCAGCAGCGGTATTGCTGGTGGCATTGGCATTGGCGCCGGCGTCTGTGCCGTGCGGGTGGGCAGCGCGCGGCTCGGTAGGCAGAGGCATAGGGAGCAATGAACGGATGACGATTCGATCGTCCTACAATACCTGAAACACGCGATGCCGGCTGCACGCGGTGCATCCGCGGGCGACCTGCCGATGCTCCGTGCCACTCATCGCCTTTTTCGGACGCTCATGACCATGCCGTTGCTCGATACTCCGCTATTGCTCGACTTCGAGGTTTCATCTTGTGAAAACCTCACGTATATCCCGCTGGCGGTCCGCTACAATCTGGACCGCTTTGGCGTGCGCATCTCGCTGGCGCAATGGCAGACGTTGCCCCACGCGGATCGTGAGCTATTGGCGCGCTTTCCGCTGGACGACGATCCACAGATCGAGCGCAGTTTCGACCAGGCGCTTGCCGAGATGCTGCGGACCCATCTTAACGCCGAGTCACCTATGCCGGCGCCGGACATGTCGTGCGCATGGCAGCGTACCGATGCGGTGCCCGACGCGTTGCTCAAGCAATGCTCACTGGCTGGGGTGACCCCGGTCAGTGTCGCCCGCTGGGCCACGCTGCCGCCGTTTCACCGATATGTGCTGGCCAAGCTGTCGCGAAAGCCGGTGGCGAACCACGATTTCATTCCTGCGATGAAGTCGTTCGGCCTAATCTGAGAAGCTATTGCGCACGTCCGGGCAATGTCGTTTAACGCAAATCGGGGTGTCAGTCGAGCGGTGGCAGTTCGCGCGGACGGCGCTGCAAATCGGTCGCGACATAGGTCAGCGTTGCTTCGGTAACCTTAACGGTCTCGCCGACCAGGCCCATGCGTTGCGCATAGACCGACACGTCGACGGTGATTGACGTGCGACCGGTGCGGATGATGTCTGTATAGAAGCTGAGCAGGTCGCCGACGAACACCGGCTGCTTGAAGACAAACGAATTGACTGCGACCGTGACGACGCGGCCGTTCGCGCGCCGCGATGCCGGGATCGCACCAGCGATGTCAACCTGAGCCATGATCCAGCCGCCGAACACGTCGCCATGCACGTTGGCATCGCGAGGCTGGGGCACGACGCGCAACGCCACCGGCTTATCATGGGGTAATTCAGTCAGGGACGTGGTCATGAGCGGTTCCTGCGTATCGGTGGGCCGGCCGGCGAGCCAGGCAGTTGTGGATGTCGATGCCAGGCCGGCGCATCGTGCGGCCTTCTGCGAGAGAGTAGAAGCCCATTATTTTACCGACAATCGATCCGCGATGCGTCGCCAAGCCGTCGATAGCTGCTGGTGCTTTTCTGGTTATGCTCATGACGACCGGCAGGTCGAACACGCCGATGCTTCCAGCCGCGCCGACGGGCGCTGAACGCTACAATGGAGGCTGCGCGCTGCGCCGTGGCCGTCTTCCGGTGTGTGGCGCAGCGCGATGTCGCGCGGCCCGACGCGTGGGCGCATCGCGGCGCGAGGATGGCTAACGGAGTCGTTGCATGGAACTGAAATGGCTGGAAGACTTTGTGTCGCTGGCCGAGACGCGAAGCTTCAGCCGCTCAGCCGAACTGCGGCATGTGACGCAGCCCGCGTTTTCGCGGCGCATCCAGGCGTTGGAAGCCTGGCTTGGCACCGAGCTGATCGACCGCTCGGTGTACCCAACGCGGCTCACGCAAGCCGGACAAGTGTTCTACGAGCAGGCGCTGACGATGCTGTCCCAGTTTCACGAAGCGCGCACCGTGTTGCGCGGCCACGGGCGAGCGCCAGCTGCGACGATCGAGTTCGCCGTGCCGCACACGCTGTCGTTGACCTTCTTTCCGCGCTGGCTGGACAGTATCGAGAAGCATACCGGGCGGGTCCATGTGCGGCTGCGCGCGCTGAACGTGCATGACGCGGTGCTGTCGCTGGTGGAGGGGGGCTGCGACCTGGTGATGGGCTATCATCACCCAAGTCATCCCGTTGCGCTGGATCCCGCACGCTACGACATGCTCGTGCTGGGAATCGAGCCGATCAGCCCGTTCGCCGCGACGACGCGCAGCGGCCGCGCGCGTTTCACGCTGCCAGGCACGAAGGAAGCACCGGTTCCTTACCTATCGTATACGCCGAATGCGTATTTAGGACGATTGACGGAGACGATCATTGGCACGGCGTCGGTCCCGCTATACCTGGATAAAGTGTACGAGACCGACATGGCCGAAGGGCTCAAGGCGATGACGCTGGCCGGCCACGGCGTCGCGTTCCTGCCGCATAGCGCGGTGGAGGACGCAGTGATGGCTGAGCGCCTCGTGCGGCTCGACCGTCCGATGCGGGGCGCGACTGCTGATCGATTTACGCTTGCAATGGAGATCCGGTTATATCGCGATAAGCTGGCGTCGCATAGCGACGAGGCCCGCGGCGAGTTGGTGGACACGGTGTGGCGCCTGGCGGCCGAGTTGGCTGCCGATGTGTAGTCGGCCGCTGGCGCGGGCATTGAACTGTGGCCGCTTGGCACAAGGCATGGGCACGGGTATCGACACGAGCACCGACACTGGTACTGGCACCGGCACCGATCCTGACGCCGGCACCGACACCCAAACCGAAAACCAACACCAACACCAACGGCGAGGCCGATCCGAAGACAGCGACGCCACAACGAGTTCTCTGACGCGCTGCGTGCGCCGCCGCACGTTATGCAAGAAAAGCATAGAGCATGATAATTCGGCATTGGATTTAGTCGTGCCGCTTTCTCACAATGGCGGCCAACTTGACCGAAGAGGACCTATTCATGTCCGCGCAGCAAACTGTTTCGAACGATTTACCGACGCCTTCCAAGCACGCTCTGCCGTCCTACTTACATGCCGATTCGCTGGGTCCGTGGGGCTCCTACCTGCAGCAAATCGATCGTGTTGCGCCGCACCTGGGCTCGCTTTCACGCTGGATCGAGACGCTCAAGCGCCCCAAGCGCATCTTGGTCGTTGATGTGCCAATCGAGATGGACGATGGCACGATCGCGCATTTTGAAGGCTACCGGGTTCAGCACAACACGTCGCGCGGGCCCGGCAAGGGCGGCGTGCGGTACCACCAGGACGTGACGCTGTCCGAGGTGATGGCGCTGTCCGCGTGGATGTCGATCAAGAATGCGGCGGTCAACGTGCCGTATGGCGGCGCAAAGGGCGGCATCCGTGTCGACCCGCGCAAGCTCTCGCGCGGCGAGCTTGAGCGGGTCACGCGCCGGTATACGAGTGAAATCGGTATTATCATCGGGCCGAACACCGACATTCCAGCGCCCGACGTCAACACCAATGAGCAGGTGATGGCGTGGATGATGGACACGTACTCGATGAACGTCGGCCAAACCGCGACGGGCGTGGTGACGGGCAAGCCGATCTCGCTGGGTGGATCGCTGGGCCGGCGCGAAGCGACCGGGCGCGGAGTGTTTACCGTCGGTTGCGAGGCGGCACGGCGCATCGGATTGGATATCGCGTCGGCGCGCGTCGCGGTGCAGGGGTTTGGCAACGTCGGCGGGATCGCCGCGAAGCTATTCGTCGAGGCGGGGGCGAAAGTGGTGGCGGTCCAGGACCACACCGGCACAATCTATAAGCCGTCCGGCATCGACGCGCATGCGTTGCTCGAGCATGTCGCGGCGCAAGGCGGCGTAGCCGGCTTTACCGGCGCAGAGCCGCTCGGCGACGATGATTTCTGGGGTATCGAGAGCGACATCCTGATTCCTGCTGCGCTCGAAGGCCAGATCAACGAGAAGAACGCCTCGCGGATCCGCACAAAGATCGTGGTCGAGGGGGCGAATGGTCCGACCACGCCGCTCGCCGACGATATCCTGCGTGAGAACAACGTGCTGGTGATCCCCGATGTGGTTGCCAATGCCGGCGGCGTCACGGTGTCCTACTTCGAATGGGTGCAGGACTTCTCCAGCTTCTTCTGGACCGAGGACGAGATCAACCATCGGCTGGAGCGCGTGATGCGCGAAGCGTTTGCCAGCGTTTGGCAGGTCGCGCAGGAAAATGACGTGTCCGTGCGCACCGCAGCCTATATCATCGCGTGCAAGCGCATTCTGATGGCGCGCGAGATGCGCGGCCTGTATCCGTGATCCATTGCTGAGTCTCTGAGTCCTATTGCTGCAATCTAGACAGACCGCGTGGCGCGAGCCCGCGGTCTGTCTTCGCATTGGCTGGGCGCGGCGCGATCATCGGCGGCGCAGTGGCGTCCTATCCGTGAGCCGGCGCGAAGCGATGTGCGGAGCAACGAACGCAAAAGCTCGTAGATTAGTACTTCAACTCATTACTTTCATAATAATGACTTTGCTACACTGACGCGAGTTTTCGCGAAGGAGATCGTGGATGAACATCAAGAAAGCCGCATTCACATTGGCTGCACTGGCTGCCCTGACCGGGGCCGCCCAGGCGCAGGAGACGGAGACGCTGAAGAAAATCAAGGATTCGGGCGTCATTGCGTTGGGGCACCGCGAGTCGTCGATTCCGTTCTCGTACTATGATGAGCAGCAGAACGTCGTGGGTTATTCGCAGGAGCTTGCGCTGAAGGTCGTCGAGGCGGTCAAGCATGAATTGAAGACGCCCGATCTGAAGGTCAAGCTGATTCCGATCACGTCGCAAAACCGCATCCCGCTCGTACAGAACGGTACGATCGACATCGAGTGCGGCTCGACCACCAACAACCTGGACCGGCAGAAGCAGGCTGTGTTCTCGAACACGATTTTCGTGGTGGGCACGCGGTTGATGACTAAGAAGGATTCAGGCATCAAGGACTTCGCTGACCTGAAGGGTAAGACGGTCGTGACCACGGCCGGCACGACGTCCGAACGGTTGCTGCGCAAGCTGAACCAGGACCATAACATGGACATGAGCATCATCAGCGCGAAGGACCATGGCGAGTCATTCTTGACGCTGTCGACCGGCCGTGCCGCCGCGTTTATGATGGATGACGCGCTGCTCGCCGGCGAACGCGCGAAGTCGAGCCATCCGGGCGACTTCGTGATCGTCGGCACCCCGCAATCGCACGAAGCGTACGGCTGCATGATGCGCAAGGGCGACCCGGCGTTTAAGAGGGTCGTCGATGCGGCGATCGCAAAGGTCGAGACATCGGGTGAAGCGGCGCAAATCTACAAGAAGTGGTTTGAGTCCCCGATCCCGCCGAAGGGGCTGAACCTGAACTTCCCGCTGTCTGCCGACATGAAGGCGCTGTTCAAGAACCCGAACGACAAGGCGATGGACTGATCCGCTCGGTCACATTGTTCACTGACAGGCGTGAATGAAACGGAAGGGATGCTGCCTTGCCTCCAGGCGCGCCTTCCGTTTCTTTTTGGAGTCGAATCATGGGTTATCACTGGAATTGGGGCATTTTCATGACCCCGGTTTCGACCGGCGAGCCAACGACCTATCTGGGCTGGCTGATCTCGGGGCTGTGGAATACGGTCGCGGTGTCGTTAGGCGCGTGGGTGATCGCGCTGCTTGTCGGCGCGCTGATGGGCGTGCTGCGCACCGTGCCGAACAAATGGCTGTCCGGCATTGGCACGGTCTACGTCGCGGTGTTCCGCAACATCCCACTGATTGTACAGTTCTTTATCTGGTACTTTGTGCTGCCGGAGATCCTGCCGCCATCGATCGGCACGTGGTTCAAGCAGTTGCCGCCGAATGCGCAATTCTTCTCGGCATCGATTCTGTGCCTCGGGCTGTTCACGGCGGCCCGCGTCTGCGAGCAAGTGCGCTCGGGCATCAATGCGTTGCCGCGCGGACAGCGTGCCGCGGGCTTGGCGCTGGGCTTCACGTTGCCGCAGACCTATCGCCATGTGATGCTGCCGGTCGCGTTCCGGATCATTGTGCCGCCGTTGACCTCCGAGTTTCTCAATATTTTTAAGAACTCCGCTGTGGCATCGACCATTGGCCTGCTGGACCTGTCGGCGCAAGCACGGCAACTGGTCGACTACACTGCGCAGGCCTATGAGTCGTTCATTGCGGTGACGCTCGCTTACGTGTTGATCAACCTAGTGGTAATGGGCTTCATGCGCTGGGTCGAGAAAAAGACCCGGTTGCCGGGCTACATCGGAGGCAAATGATGCATCAGTTCAACTGGTCAGGCATCCCGGACGCGCTGCCGACGTTGTGGACCGGCGCGGTGATCACGTTGCAGATCACCGTGCTGGCAATCGTCGTGGGTATCGTGTGGGGCACGCTGCTTGCGCTCATGCGGCTGTCGGGGTTCAAGCCACTCGAATGGTTCGCGCGCGGCTATGTGACCCTGTTTCGCTCGATTCCGCTGGTGATGGTGCTGTTGTGGTTCTTCCTGCTGGTGCCCCAGTTGCTGCAGCGGTTGCTGGACGTGTCGCCCGATGTTGATATCCGGCTCGTGTCGGCGATGGTCGCGTTCTCGTTGTTCGAGGCCGCGTATTACTCGGAGATCATCCGGGCCGGCATCCAGGCCGTGCCGCGTGGGCAGCTCAGCGCCGCCTCCGCGCTCGGCATGACCTACGGCCAAGGCATGCGGCTGATCGTGCTGCCGCAGGCGCTGCGCGCGATGATGCCGCTGTTGCTGACGCAGGCCATCGTGCTGTTCCAGGACACGTCGCTAGTCTATGTGATCAGCGTCGCGGATTTCTTCCGGACTGCGGCGAACGTCGGTGACCGGGACGGCACGATCGTCGAGATGGCGCTGTTCGCGGGCGCCGTGTATTTTGTGATTTGCGTGGTGGCGTCAAGCCTCGTCAAGGGTCTTCAGAAAAAGGTCGCAAGATGATTTCGATCAAGAATGTTTCGAAGTGGTACGGGTCCTTCCAGGTGCTGACGGATTGCTCGGCCGAGGTCAAGAAAGGCGAGGTGGTGGTCGTGTGCGGCCCGTCGGGCTCGGGCAAGTCGACGCTGATCAAAACGGTCAACGGACTGGAGCCTTTTCAGAAAGGCGAGATCACGATCAATGGGCAATCGGTCGGTGATCCTAAGACAAACTTGTCGAGGCTGCGTGCGAAAGTCGGGATGGTGTTCCAGCATTTTGAGCTGTTCCCACACTTGTCGATCACTGAAAACTTGACGCTTGCGCAAATCAAGGTGCTCGGGCGCTCGAAGGACGAGGCAAGCGCCAAGGGACTGAAGTTGCTCGATCGTGTCGGCCTGAAGGCGCATGCTGATAAGTATCCTGGGCAGTTGTCTGGCGGTCAGCAGCAGCGTGTGGCGATTGCGCGCGCCTTGTCAATGGACCCGATCGCGATGCTGTTTGACGAGCCGACTTCGGCGCTCGATCCGGAGATGATCAATGAGGTGCTGGACGTGATGGTCGAGCTAGCGCAGGAAGGCATGACGATGATGTGCGTGACGCATGAAATGGGCTTTGCAAAGAAGGTCGCGCACCGGGTCATCTTCATGGATCGGGGGGCGATCGTTGAGGATGATCGCAAGGAAGACTTCTTCGCGAATCCAAAATCGGATCGCGCGAAGGATTTCCTGGCCAAGATTTTGCATTGACCGTAGCGTCCCCGGCGGCATCTGCTGTCTGGGAAGCGGCCCGTCGCCAGCGGTGGGTCGCACGCTACGGCTTCGCCACGTATGGGGTCCGCTTGGCCGTGGCGTCTTGAGTGGGTTTGGGCGGATTCGATGATGCGAGCGCGACGAAATTGACGGCCGACGATTCGTTGAGCAGCCCTTGGACGCTAAGCAGCGATTTGCCCTGGCCGTCGATGACGCCCATTGTCGTTGACGATCCGCCATCGCATGCGATGGCATAACCCGGATCGCGGTTGAATGCCCCAATCCGGGTGAGCGCGATGGCTAGCTCGGCCATTCGCATGCCTGTCGAGCGGACGCCGCGTACGCCGCTATCGTCTCCGGCGATGACCATTCTGTACTGGTTCGTTTTCAGCGCGGTGGGTGAGGCCGCGGGCTGAGACGACGATGGAAAATCGATTGCGCTGCGTGCATTCGGGTGCGACGCGTGACCGAGTTCTCCAGGGCGGTTCAGTGGCGTGTTCTCGAATGCATATTTCGGATTGGCCGCCTTTTCCGCGAGAAACTTGTTTTCGTATTGACCCGTGGTTTCGTTAACCTGCGCCAGCAATGGCGCGAGGGTCACATAGGATCCGTTCGGAAAAGTTACCTTATGATAGTCGTCCTCATAGGCGTCTTGGGGTCGCACACCTTCGATTTGCTTGATTCCTTTGACTTTGGCGTCGCCGATCGGGGCGTTCGCTGCGTACGATTTGATACCGATCTCGTCTTCTCTGATGCCGGTGTGTCCGTAGAACCCTCCATTGATATACGCGATAGGGCCGGGCGGGTCGCGAGATAGCAGCTTGCTTTTCAAAGACTGGTTGGGGGACATCAATTGCCGCATTTCTTTATCTGACAGGGCGCTGACGACGTACGGTTGTTTGCCGCCGCCTGCCAGGTGTGGCACATATCTATCTGTGGGGATTGCGAGGTACTCAAGCCGTTTGGGGCCGTTCGATGTATCGATCCCTTCCATGCCGACACTGTCGAATACTTTGGCATCGCCCTGGATCTTCACGTGAACGATGCCCGTGCCCGGTATGGCGCGCACACTGACAGGCCGATTACCTAGACTAACCTGACGGACCGCTTCGCGGAACTTTGCAAGTGGCGAATCGGGAGGCACCGATAAGCCCGTCGATCGCTGAGCTGCTGCTGCGCGATTGCCGCTGGAGTCCGGTTTGCAGCCATCGGCTTGGGTGGGGTCGCTCGTCGATGAGGCGGGTGGCGCCGAACCGCGCCCGAGGACAGGGAAGCATTTCAGCATGGTGTGGGATAGCCTCCGTGGCGGACATGGAAAGCATAGACGCAAAGCCGGCTCGGCCCGCGCGATTGTACCGGCGCCGTCGCCATCTGATGAAGGATAGCTTGCAGGTGATGCGCGGCACCGCTAAGCGCGAAACGGGTAATGCCATACCGAATCAGTCAATTCGGTTCAAAGGGGGCTACCGGTAGCGGGCACGGAACGGGCAACGTTACGCTTGCGCTGCTGCGACGTCGTCCGTGGACTCGATGGTGAACTCGCTGTCCTCGGTGGTGTTCAACATGGACGCCACGGTGGCCTTGCACCGTGGCTCTTGCGCCTTAGCTGCCACGTCGGCAGGCCTTGTCTTCGAAGAACGCGATGCCGAAGCCATCGGCATGATGGTCGGTGACGCCGCCACGCGCCGCGAAGCCCGTGAACGAAAAGGTCACGTCCGTGAGCGCCGCGCAATTCATTCCGAGCAATTGGCGCATGATGCGAAAACGCGGTGCTGCGCGAGCGCGCTTAGCGCCCGCTACAATGATATTTTTGAAGAATATCACCGAGTCCGAGGCCGCCCAAGCTGAAATAGCGATGTATGCGTCGCTGCTTCGCCTTGACGCGTGAGCACGGACGAGCCTTCGCATGCGTGATGCGCATGCTCAACTGCCGATCGACATGAACCCGTCCCAGACCCATTCCACTGCAGCCGGCGCCGCCGCCTCGGGCACCGCCGCGCTGACTCTCGTCCGCCCCGATGATTGGCACTTGCACGTGCGTGACGGCGCGATGCTCGAAGCGGTGCTGCCGCATACCGCCCGGCAGTTCGGCCGCGCGATCATCATGCCGAATCTGAAGCCGCCGGTCACCACGACCGCCCAGGCTGGCGCTTATCGGCAGCGCATTCTTGCCGCGCGTCCCGTGCAGGGCCCTGGCGCCGCGTTCGAGCCGCTGATGACGTTGTACCTGACCGACAACACGTTACCGGACGAAATCCGGCGGGCCCGCGAAAGTGGCTTCGTGCACGGCGTGAAGCTGTATCCGGCCGGCGCAACGACCCATTCGGACGCCGGTGTCACGGATCTGCGCCACTGCACGGCTACGCTGGAGGCGTTGCAGCAGACCGGCCTGCCGCTGCTGGTCCACGGCGAGGTGACGGATCCGTCAATTGACGTGTTCGATCGCGAAAAGGTGTTCATCGACCGGGTGCTCGAGCCGTTGCGGCGTGATTTCCCAGCGCTCAAGGTGGTGTTCGAGCACATCACGACGCGTGACGCGGCGCAGTATGTGCGCGACGCGGATGCGGCGCCGGGCACGCTGGGTGCCACGATTACCGCTCACCACTTGCTGCTGAACCGCAATGCGATGCTGGTCGGCGGCATCCGCCCGCATTATTACTGCTTGCCGGTGCTCAAGCGGGAGGCGCACCGCGTGGCGCTCGTCGAGGCGGCTACCTCGGGTCATCCGCGCTTTTTTCTCGGTACCGATAGCGCGCCGCACCCGAAGAGCCTAAAGGAGCACGCGTGTGGCTGCGCCGGTTGCTACACGGCGCTGCATGCGCTGGAGCTGTACGCGCAGGCCTTTGATGAGGCCGGTGCCCTGGACCGGCTAGAAGGTTTTGCGAGCTTTCATGGTGCCGACTTCTATGGATTGCCGCGTGCCACCGACACGGTGACGCTCGAGCGCACAAGTTGGACGTTGCCCGAGGCCATCGACGCAGGCGGCATCAGCGTGGTGCCGCTCAAGGCCGGCGAAGCGCTCGGCTGGAAGCTGCGCTGACGCGCATGGCGGCCATGCCACCGCTGCGTGAGGCCGTAGCGCGAATCGACTGGTCGCGACCGTGGTTCGCGCCGTTCCGGGCCCATGGAATGCGCTGGCAACGGGTGCTCGATACGTATGGGGTCGGCGCGTGGCTCAGCACGATGACGCAGGATGCCCAAGCGGCGTCGCTGTGCATCGGCGCTGACCTGCCGCTGACCTTCGTGGCGCAACATTTGTTGCCGCCCGGCACGCGTTACGAAGCGCACATTGCTGCGACAGGTTGTGTGCCCACGCGCGACAATCTGCACGATTTTTTTAACGCGGCGAGTTGGCTTGCTTTCCCGCGAACCAAGCTCGCCACGATCGCCTGCGGCATGGCCGAGGCACGGTGGCAGGCAGGGGCACCCGTGGCAGGCAACGGCAGGGGGCCGGTACGCGATGCACTAGCCCACTTTGACGAAAACGGCGCGATCTTTGTGACTTCCGATGGCTCACTAGCCGAAGCGCTGCGCGCTTTCGACTGGCGCCGTCTGTTTGTCGACCATCGCCATGCGTGGTCTGCACGATGTGCTGTGTACGTGTACGGCCATGCGCTGCTGGAGAAGCTGCTCGCGCCGTATCGCGCCTGCACCGCGCACGCATGGGTCTGCCAAGTTGAGCCGGACTGGTTCGATGCGCCCACGGCGCAGCGCCAGGCCGACGTGGATGCCCGTGTTGCCACGGCACTCGTCGAAGGCAACGTCAGCGATGACCTACTGCGGCAAGTGCCGCGCGAGCGGGCCCAAAAGGGGGGGACACTGACGATCGCGCGGTTTTCGCCGCTGCCTGTGCTTGGCGTGCCGGGTTGGTGGGCGGCCAACGCCGATCCGCGGTTCTATGGGGACACGTCGGTGTTCCGCGTGGGCCGGCGCGGGTCGCGCCACCCATGCTAAAATGACAGTCACGCAAAGTAGGCCAGACAGCCGCGGCTGCCGTGCATTGCGCGGGGGCGAGGAAAGTCCGGACTCCACAGGGCAGGGTGATGGCTAACAGCCATCCGTGGCGACACGCGGAACAGGGCAACAGAAAGCAAACCGCCGATGGCCCGGCGCAAGCCGGGATCAGGTAAGGGTGAAACGGTGCGGTAAGAGCGCACCGCGGCTGCGGCGACGCAGTCCGGCACGGCAACCTCCACCCGGAGCAATTCCAAGTAGGCAGGCGCGCGCCGGTAACAAGGCGCAAGGACGGGCCCCGTCCTGACCTGCGGGTAGGAAGCTTGAGCGCGTCAGCAATGGCGCGCCTAGAGGAATGGCTGTCACGCGCGCCGGGTAACTGGCGCACGCACAGAATCCGGCTTACCGGCCTGCTTTGTCCCCTTTCGTGACACGCGCTACGCGTCAACGATCTCGAACGAGTGCGTGAGTTCCGCGCTCTTGGCCAACATGATCGAGGCGGAGCAATACTTGTCGTGTGACAGGTTGATCGCGCGCTCGACGGTCGCCGGGTTCAAGTTCCGGCCGCTTACCGTAAAATGGAAGTGGAGCTTCGTGAATACCTTCGGGTCTTGGCTTGCCCGCTCGGCTTTCAGCGTGACGTTGCAGTCGACAATGTCTTGGCGACTTTTTTTCAGAATCATCACGACGTCGTAAGCCGTGCAGCCCCCGGTGCCCAGCAACACCATTTCCATCGGTCGCGGGGCTAGGTTGCGGCCACCGCCTTCCGGTGCGCCATCCATCGCTACCATGTGGCCACTGCCTGTCTCGGCCACGAAAGCCATCCCGTCTTTGCCTAACCAGCTGACCTTGCATTCCATCGCGCGTTTCCAGACCTGAGCTTGCGTACATTGTAACGAACGCGCACGAGCGCTGTCGCGCGCCGCTGCCGCGTGAGCATCGCATCGGCCGACGCGAAGCAACGGGATCTCGCCATGGTGGATCGGGCCGGCTGCGGACGGCGGCGAAATCGCCATGGTTGATTCGGCGTCGCGAGGTGAAGCGCGCTCGCTGGTCGGGCCGCAGCGTCGGCGAGAGGTGATTAACTCATTGATACAAAAGGGGATGCCGCTCTTTGTGGTGTTATTGCGACATTTCGTATGATGGGGGTGAGTTTCACAATGTAGTTTTCATTGAGGCTTATCCGCATCATCCCTATAATGCTGTCTATTGGTCGACGCACACTTGCTCGACCCCCGCTTGTCTCCTCCACCTCCCTCCTTTGGTGGATTGAACCCGAACATTGATTCGGGTTTTTTTTCGCCATGATGTGGGCTGCGCTAGGGCTAAGTTAGGGCCCGGGTAGCGCCGCAGTAGCGCCCGGTCTGAAAACCCTTTATAATTCAGAGCTTTTCCGAAAATGCCCGCGGAAGAAGAATCAGGGAGAGCCTGCGCCGCGCCATGACGCGCATCCACAAGCAGGACCACAGAAGGGCAGAGCATCTCATTTGGATCGATCATGAAGACGTTTTCCGCCAAAGCCCACGAGGTGAAGCGCGAATGGTACGTGATTGACGCGACGGACAAGGTCCTCGGCCGTGTCGCCAGCGAAGTGGCACGCCGCCTTCGCGGCAAGCACAAGCCGGAGTTCACGCCGCACGTCGATACCGGCGATTTCATCATCGTCGTCAATGCTGGCAAGCTAAAGGTCACCGGCAACAAGACGACCGATAAGAAGTACTACCGTCACTCGGGCTATCCGGGCGGCATCTATGAAACGACTTTTGGCAAGATGCAGGAGCGTTTCCCGGGCCGTGCACTTGAGAAGGCTGTCAAGGGCATGCTGCCGAAGGGCCCGCTCGGCTACGCGATGATCAAGAAGCTGAAGGTCTACGCGGACGCGACGCACCCGCACACCGCGCAACAACCGAAGGCGCTCGAGATCTAAGGAGCCAGTCAGATGATCGGAAATTGGAACTACGGTACCGGCCGCCGCAAGAGTGCAGTGGCTCGCGTGTTTATCAAGGCTGGCAAGGGCGACATCGTCGTCAATGGCAAGCCCATCGCCGACTACTTTTCGCGCGAGACATCGCTGATGATCGTGCGTCAGCCGCTGGATCTGGTGAACCATGCGAACACGTTTGACATCAAGGTCAACGTGGTTGGTGGTGGCGAAACCGGCCAGGCTGGCGCCGTGCGTCACGGTATCACCCGTGCGTTGATCGACTACGATGCGACGTTGAAGCCGACGCTGTCGAGCGCTGGCTTCGTGACGCGCGATGCGCGTGAAGTCGAGCGTAAGAAGGTAGGTTTGCACAAGGCACGCCGTCGCAAGCAGTTCTCCAAGCGTTAAGCGCGCGCCGCGATGGAGCGCAGGCCAGGTTCACCTGCAGGCGCTGGCATCGTGCAAAAAACCGCGGATCAGCCGATCCGCGGTTTTTTCTTGGTGCGCCCAGCATGGGCGCACTTCTGCAGGGGCAAGTCCCTGTTGGTTTCAGGGCCTTCGGCACGATGTTCAGAACAGTCCTAGAATAGCGTTGAAGGCATTTTTGGAGAACTCGATGAACGCTTTGACCGACACCGCTGTGACCGAGATGCCGGCCCCGCTCGTCTTCACGGACGCAGCCGCCGACAAGGTCAAACAGCTGATCGATGAAGAAGGCAACCCGGAACTGAAGCTGCGCGTGTTCGTGCAAGGCGGCGGCTGTTCGGGATTTCAATACGGCTTTACGTTCGACGAAGAAGTCAATGAGGACGACACCGTGATGGACAAGAACGGCGTTCGGCTGTTGATCGACTCGATGAGTTATCAGTACCTGCTAGGCGCGGAAATCGACTACAAGGACGATTTGAACGGCGCGCAATTCGTGATCAAGAACCCGAACGCGACCACCACCTGCGGTTGCGGCTCGTCGTTCTCGGTGTAAGCGTACGCTTACCGAAAGGTAAGCGCATCGTTACCGAAATCAGTCGGCCGGCCCTTCACGAGTCGGCTCACTACGGGGGCGGATCAGCCCCGTTGTCATTTATCCCCCGCCGCTGACGCGTGCCGCCGTGGGCCGCGTGCGAACGGCACGGCTTAGCGCGGATACAGCGCGCCGAGCACGCGGTCGCCCGCGGCACCGGTGACGGTTGGCAGGTTGCCAGGCAGGCGTGCGACATGGCGCATCGCCAGCCACGCGAATGCCAGTGCCTCAACTTGATGTGCGGCAATGCCGAGGGCATCCGTGGTTTCGACGCGAGCGTCCGCCGTGCCAGCGCGCTGCAGCGCAGTTTGCAACGCCGCCAGCAGGACGGCATTGCGTGCGCCACCACCGCATACATAGACGGCCCGGCACCCGCCTGCCTGATGTTTGATGTCATGCGCGACGGTCTGAGCCGTCAACGCGACCAGCGTCGCTTGCACGTCGTGCGGCGCCATGTCGGCAAACGACGTGAGCCGGCGTTGCAGCCATAACGCGTTGAACAAGTCCCGGCCGGTGCTTTTCGGGGGCGGCGCGCTGAAAAACGGCTCGTCGAGCAACGCGCGCAACAACGCGTCGTTGACCTGTCCGCGGGCGGCAAATCGACCATTTTCGTCGAACGGTGTGCCCAAATGGCGTTGTGCCCAGTGATCAAGCAACGCGTTCGCCGGGCCGCAGTCGAAGCCGCGGACTGGTCCGCGCGGATCCAGAATCGTAATGTTGCTGATGCCTCCGAGATTGCACACTACGCGGGTCTCGTGCTCGTGCGCGAACATCGCCGCATGAAACGCCGGCGCGAGCGGGGCGCCATGGCCGCCCGCCGCCACGTCGCGCGCGCGGAAATCGGCGACGACGTCGATACCGGTCAGCTCCGCCAGCAACGCCGGATTGTTGATCTGCCGCGTATAGCCGAGTTCGGGGCGGTGCCTGATCGTCTGTCCGTGCACGCCGATGGCGCGCACGTGTCTAGCTGATACCTGTGCGCTGGTTTGCAGCGTGTGGCAGCACGCCGCATAGTGCGTCGCCAGCGCGTTGGCGGCACGGGCTTCGCGGTGCACTTCGTTATCCGCTGGAGCCTGCAACGCGAACAAGGCATCGCGCCACTCGGACGGCAAGCTGATGAAGGCCTCGGCACGGACCTGGGGCCGGCCTTGCGTAAAGTCGACGATCACGCCGTCGATACCATCCATGCTCGTACCTGACATCAGGCCGATATATAGCCCGTCGGCATCATGCGCCTGTCGTGAGCGAGTGTGGCCGCCGTCGTGTTCGGCGCTGAGTTGTATCACCTAAAGCTCCCGATGGCATTGAGCGGTGCGTCGGCCCGATGACCAGCGTGCATGATCGACGCGGCACGCCACGGCTGCATTGCAGCCATGGCGATGCACCGCAAGGTGGCATGACGTTGGCCATGGCGATGCGCCGCACGGCGGCATGACGTTCGCCATTGTGATGCGCCGCACGACAGCAGGATGTCCGTCATTGTGATGCGACGCGCGGCGGCAGGACGTCGCCGTCGATCGATAGATTCGCCGAGTATTGCTCGAACGCGTGTAGCGTGGCACCACGCAATGACGCGGGTTGACTGACCGATGCCGCGAGCGGATTCACATGGCGGCCCTGGTGCCGCACCTCATAGTGCAGGTGCGGGCCGGTTGCCCAGCCGGTGCTGCCGACATAGCCGATCACGTCGCCGCGCGCGATTTTTGCACCGATTCTCAGTTTCGGCGCAGTTCGCGACAGGTGGGCATACACGGTCTCATAGTGCCGAGCATGGCGCACCACGATCATCTTGCCATACCCGTGCCGCCAACCCGAGAATGTGACAGTTCCAGCCCCGCTTGCCCGTACCGGCGTGCCGCGCGGCGCGGCCCAATCTACGCCGTTGTGGAACGCACGGCGTCCGGAAATCGGATGCACGCGCTCGCCGAAGCGTGACGACAGTCGGGCACTGGCAACGGGACGCGGATCGAGCCCGCGTTGCAGCGAGTGCCCGTTGGCGGCATAGAAGCCGCCGTCGCGCTTGCCCGGTGGACGGTACCAAATGGCGCGAACGGGCGCGGTACTGACAGCATAGACCTCGAGGACGAGGATGCGTCGGGTACGGGATGACTCGCCCTGGGCTGTGCCCAGCAGCGCGCGGTAGCGCTGTCCGCGCAATGGGCCGGCCAATGCGCGCATGGTCGGCAGCGCGTCGAGTGCTGCGTCGATCGAGCTGCTCAGTACGCCTGCTTGCCGCATCGCGCTGGCGAATCGGCTGTCGAGCGCGCCAAAGAGCACGCGCTCGGATTGGCCGGCAGCCCGGTCTGGCTCGTCCAGCCGCAGTGGGCTGGCACCTGACAGCGCACCGGCCGCTTGTGGCGAATGTTCCGCGGCGGATGTCCCGATGGTAGCGCTGGCGAAGGGCGCAGAAGCAGCTAGCGCGGCGGCCACGTAATCGCCATACGGGCCCAGCGCCGTGCTGCGCCAACTGATGGCGCGCAGCATGCTGCTGTTGACCTGGGCTTGCGTGGCCGCTGAGCGTGCCGACGTGTATGCCGAATGTGCCGGTATCGCGAGTGCAGATACCACGGCGGGCGCGTACGGGATCGTGCGTGCGATCATGACGCTCAGGTTCACGGACGCGGCGGCGATCGGGTGAATGATCGCCTGCTGGCGCCGCACGACAAATTGACGCAGCGATACGGTGCCGCTGCGCGCGAGTGCAAAAACCTGCCGGAAGCAGTACCACATCACGTAAAATCCAGTTCTTGCACGAGAAAAGCGACGGCCTTGAGGGTGGTTCGAGGTAGGGTTGCGAGGTGCGGCGCGTGACGAGCGCTGCCGTGCCGCTCGTGATTCGATGACAGTTTCGTGAAAAGTTCCCGCCTGATGAGTACCGAGTCCAGCGTTGCCGTGCCGTCCCTGCCCATTACCGATGAAGTCCGTGCCGCGCTGACGATAGCACGCCGTGGCTGCGACGAGTTACTGATTGAGGACGAGTTTGCGCAGAAGTTGGCAAGGAGCGCGCAAACCGGCAAGCCATTGCGCATCAAGCTCGGGCTCGACCCGACCGCACCGGACATCCACATCGGACATACCGTGGTGCTCAACAAGATGCGCCAGTTGCAGGACCTGGGCCATACCGTTATTTTTTTGATCGGCGACTTCACGTCGTTGATCGGTGATCCGTCGGGGCGCAACCAGACACGCCCGCCGCTTACCCGCGAACAAATCGAGGCTAATGCGAAGACTTATTTTGAGCAGGCCGCGCTGGTGCTCGATCGTGAAAAGACCGAGATCCGCTACAACAGCGAATGGTCAATGCCGCTGGGCGCCGACGGCATGATCAAGCTTGCGTCGCGCTACACCGTGGCGCGGATGCTCGAGCGCGACGACTTCACCAAACGGTTCCAGAGCGGCGTGCCGATCTCGATTCATGAATTCCTATATCCACTGATGCAGGGATACGACTCGGTTGCGCTGCAATCGGATCTTGAGTTGGGCGGCACCGATCAGAAGTTCAATCTGCTGGTGGGCCGTGAGTTGCAGAAGCAGTATGGCCAGGAGCCGCAGTGCATTCTGACGATGCCGCTGCTCGAAGGACTGGACGGCGTTGATAAGATGTCCAAGTCCAAGAACAACTATGTCGGCATCAGCGAGAAGCCGTCCGACATGTTCGGCAAGCTGATGAGCATCTCGGACATGCTGATGTGGCGTTACTTTGAGTTGCTCTCGTTTCGCAGCCTCGAGGAGATTGCAGACTTCAAGCGGCAGGTGCAGGCTGGCCGCAACCCGCGCGAGCTGAAAGTGCTGCTCGCGCAGGAAATCGTCGCTCGTTTCCACTCGCAGACCGAGGCGCAGCGCGCGCTGGAGGATTTCAATCATCGTGCGAAGGGCGGGGTGCCGGACGATATTCCGGAGATGGCGTTGAGTGGCGCGCCGCTGCCGATTGGACAATTGCTGAAGCAAGCTGGCCTGGTGCCGTCCACCAGCGAGGCATGGCGCAACATCGAGCAGTCCGGCGTGAAGATTGATGGCACGACGATCACCGACAAAGGGTTGAAGCTCGACGCGGGCGTGTATGTCGTGCAGGTCGGCAAGCGGCGCTTTGCGCGCGTGACGCTGTGCGCTTAGTGCAACGGGTAACCCGACCACAGCCGAGTCCTAGCGAGGACTTGCGGTGATCGCATTGATTCAGCGGGTCGCGCGAGCCAGCGTGCAAGTCGATGCGCAGGTGAGGGGTGCGATTGGCTCCGGGCTACTCGCGCTCGTCTGCGCGGAACGCGGCGACTGCGAGGCCACGGCGGACAAGCTGCTCAGCAAGCTGCTTGGCTATCGCGTATTCAGCGATACACAGGGCCGGATGAACCTGTCCGTGCGCAACATTGACGGTGCCGGCGGTGCGGGCGGCCTGTTGATCGTGTCGCAGTTCACGCTGGCGGCTGATACGAGTAGCGGCTTGCGTCCCAGCTTCACCCCCGCCGCGCCACCAGACGAAGGCAAGCGGTTGTACGACTATTTCGTCGCCCGTGCGCGGCAGCAGCACCCCATCGTCCAGACCGGTGAATTTGGCGCCGCGATGCAGGTATCGCTGGTCAACGATGGCCCGGTGACCTTCTGGCTGCGCGTGCCGGCCGTATGACTCGAGTGATCGAGCACGCCGGCGAGCGCAAAGTCTTGGCCGCTCGTGAGCTGACGCCGGCCGCCACGCGCTGGCGCAGTCGGCTCGATACGCCGTCGGCCAGCCTGCGGAGGCGCATCGCGCAAATCGGCTATTCGCCGCTGGTGCTCCACAAGTCGCGGATCGGTCCCGCATCCGGCGCCGCAAGGCCGAAGTGACGATAGGCGAGCAGCGTCGCGACGCGTCCGCGCGGCGTGCGCTGCAAATAGCCTTGCTGGATCAGATAAGGCTCGATCACGTCTTCGATTGTGTCGCGCTCCTCGCCGATCGCGGCGGCCAAGTTGTCTAGGCCCACCGGGCCGCCATCGAACTTGTGCAGGATCGCCTCCAGCAGTTTGCGATCCATCAGATCGAAGCCGACCGGGTCGACATCGAGCATCGCCAGCGCCGCATCGGCCGTCGTCGCCGTGATGCGGCCGTCGGACTTGACCTCGGCATAGTCTCGCACGCGACGCAGCAACCGGTTTGCGATCCGTGGCGTGCCGCGCGAACGCCGCGCGATCTCCAGCGCGCCTTCGGATTCGATCTGCGCGCCAAGCAGGTGGGCCGAACGCTGGACGATTCGCGCCAATTCGCCCGCGGTATAGAATTCGAGCCGGGCGACGATGCCAAAGCGGTCCCGCAACGGGTTGGTCAGCATGCCGGCGCGGGTAGTGGCCCCCACCAGCGTGAACGGGTGCAGGTCCAGCTTGACGCTGCGCGCGGCTGGTCCCTCGCCGATCATGATATCGATCTGGTAGTCTTCGAGCGCCGGGTACAGGATTTCCTCGACAACCGGCGACAACCGGTGGATCTCGTCGATGAACAGTACGTCGTTCGCCTCGAGATTGGTCAGCAGCGCAGCCAGGTCGCCGGCCCGTTCGAGCACCGGTCCGGACGTCTGGCGCAGGTTGACGCCCATCTCCCGTGCGACGATGTGCGCGAGCGTGGTCTTGCCCAGCCCCGGGGGGCCGAACAGCAACACGTGGTCGAGCGCTTCCGAGCGGCGCTTTGCCGCTTCAATGAAGATCTCGAGCTGCCCGCGAACCTTTTCCTGCCCCACATATTCGTCCAGCAGCCGCGGGCGCAGCGCCCGCTCGAGCGCTTCCTCGTTGGGCGACGCGGGGGTCGCTGCAATGACGCGCTCCGAGCCGAGTTTGTCCGTTTCGATCATGGGCTGATTGTACCGCGATGCCGCCGGCATGCCAGTTGCCACGCCGTGCTGCGTCCTGTGAGTTTCATGCCTTCGACAATGCCTTCAGAGCAAACTTGATGCCGTCCGACACACCGGTGCCGGCCGGCACATTCTTGATCGCGGCAAGCGCTTCTTTCTCGGAATAGCCG
The DNA here is from genome assembly GCF_037389205.1 of Mycetohabitans sp. B46. Taxonomy (NCBI): domain Bacteria; kingdom Pseudomonadati; phylum Pseudomonadota; class Betaproteobacteria; order Burkholderiales; family Burkholderiaceae; genus Mycetohabitans; species Mycetohabitans sp. B46. The sequence continues at coordinate 176,447 of NZ_JADBGL010000001.1, read as the reverse complement.
AGCGAGAGCAGGGCATGCAGAATGTCCGGCGCATGGTCGGACGATGACGCAGCCGAGGCGGCCGCGCCGATGTCGGCGCCCAGTTTGCCTTTTAACTCGAGCAACAGTCGCTCGGCGGTTTTCTTGCCGATGCCCGGCACCCGCGTCAGGCGGACGGTATCCTGCTGCGTCACTGTCTGCGCAAGATCGCTTACGCTCATCCCGGAGAGCACCGCGAGCGCCATGCGCGCGCCGATGCCGCTGATCTTCAGCAGTTCGCGAAACGTCTGCCGCTCCTGCTGCGTGAGAAAACCATACAGCAGGTGAGCGTCCTCGCGCACGATCAGTTGGGTCAGCAACGTGACTGTGTCGCCAGTGCCTGGAAGGTTGTAGAACGTGCTCATCGGCACGTCGACCTCGTAGCCGATGCCGTTGCAATCGACCAGCAGATGTGGCGGGTTTTTCTCGAGCAGGATGCCCGCAATGCGACCGATCATGACGAATCAATGTAGGGTGGATGCGCGAGTGTAGCGTATCGCGGCATGGACACTGCGCTGGTCAGCCGATCAGCCGGCCACGTCGCACGCGATAGCCTTTCTTCGTCAATGCCGGCGCGAGCGTGCCGAGCGTGTTGATCGCCGCGCCGCTGTTCGCGTGGCAGATCGCCATGCCGAGCGCGTCGGCGGCGTCGGTGCCGGGCAAGCCGCTCAAGTTCAGCAGCCGGACCACCATCTGCTGCATTTGGTCTTTGGTCGCGCGCCCGTAGCCGACCACCGCTTGCTTGAGTTGCAGCGCGGTGTATTCGGCCACCGGTATGCAGCCCGATACGAGTGCGCAAATTGCCGCGCCGCGCGCCTGCCCCAACAGCAGCGTCGACTGCGGATTGACGTTGACGAATACTTTCTCGATCGCGGCCTGATCCGGGCTGTGCTCGCGGATCAGTGTTGCCACGCCGTCGAAGATCGTGCCCAGGCGGCTCGGCAGATCGGCGTTTGCGGTACGGATCACGCCGCTGGTCACGTAGGTGAGCGCGTGTCCGTGCTTATCGATGACGCCAAAGCCGGTGACGCGCAAGCCCGGGTCGATGCCAAGGATTCTCATCGCGTCACTATAACCGACTGGCGTTGCCCCGATGCGGCTGTGCACTGCACCGTCCACCTTGAGACGATCGGCCGCACCGGCGTCGACATGGAAGCGCCCACGGCGTCAGTGACGGAAATGCCGCGTACCGGTGACGACCATCGCGACATTGTGCTCGTCGGCGGCCGCGATCACCTCGTCGTCGCGCATCGAGCCGCCGGGCTGAATCACGCAGGTTGCACCGGCCGCGACGACCACGTCGAGCCCGTCGCGGAACGGGAAGAACGCATCGGAGGCGACCGCCGAGCCGGTCAACGACAGCTTCGCGTTTTGCGCCTTGATGCCGGCGATGCGAGCCGAATCGACGCGGCTCATCTGGCCCGCGCCAACACCCAGCGTCATGCCGTTCGCGCAAAACACGATCGCATTGGACTTGACGAATTTCGCGACGCGCCAGGCGAACAACAGGTCGTCCATTTCCTTAGGCGTCGGATGCCGTTTTGTGACCACGCGTAACTCGTGCGGCTGCACGTTCTTCATGTCCGGCGACTGCACCAGCAAGCCGCCGCCGACGCGCTTCAGATCGTACGCATTGGCTGCGTTGCCCAGCGGCACCTGCAGCACGCGCACGTTCTGCTTCGCAGCGAAGACCTGTCGCGCCGCGTCGGTCAACGACGGCGCGAGCAGCACTTCGACGAACTGCTTGGCGACTGCTTGCGCAGCCGCTTCGTCGACTTCGCGATTGAACGCGATGATGCCGCCGAATGCGGAAGTCGGGTCGGTCTGCAACGCCTTGGCGTACGCGTCGGCCGGCGTCGTCGCCACGGCCACGCCGCATGGGTTCGCATGCTTGATAATCACGCATGCCGGCGCGTCGAATGTCTTCACGCATTCCCATGCCGCGTCGGCATCGGCGATGTTGTTGTACGACAGCGCCTTGCCCTGCAGTTGCCGGTAGTTGGCCAGCGAGCCTTCGGCAGATTGCAGGTCGCGATAGAACGCTGCGCTCTGGTGCGGGTTCTCGCCGTAGCGCAGGTCCTGCACCTTGGTGAAGGCCAAATTCAGCGTGGCCGGGTACGCGCTGCGTGTTGTGTGCTGCAGGTCCTCGCCGAGGCTGGTCAGGTAGTTCGTGATCGCGCCGTCGTATTGCGCGGTATGCGCGAACACCTTGGTCGCGAGCCGGAAGTTGGTCGCGTAGCTGACCGTGTTGCCGTTCGCGCGCATTTCGTCGAGCACCGTCGCATAGTCGGCCGGATCGACGACCACCGTCACGTCGCGGTGGTTCTTCGCCGCCGAGCGCAGCATCGTCGGGCCGCCGATGTCAATGTTCTCAATGGCCTCGTTAAGCGGGCATTTCTCCTTCGCGACAGTTTGCACGAACGGATAGAGATTGACGACGAGCATGTCGATCGTCGGGATCCCATGCTGCTCGAGCGCAGCCATGTGCGCGGGCACGTCGCGCCGCGCGAGAATGCCGCCATGGACCTTCGGATGCAGCGTCTTTACGCGGCCGTCGAGCATTTCCGGAAAGCCGGTGTAGTCGGCCACCTCGGTGACTGGCAGGCCCGCGTCGGCGAGTAGCTTGGCCGTGCCGCCTGTGGACAGCAGGGTGACGCCAAGCTCATGCAGGCTTTTGGCGAAATCGACAATGCCTGCCTTGTCGGAAACGGAAATGAGCGCTTGCTTGATCATGATGAAAAAAGAACCCGAAGCTGCGCTTGCGCGCGAATGACAAATGTGCGCCAGGCACGGGCGCTGCGCTACAGCAGGCCATGCTCCTGCAGTTTCTTGCGCAGCGTGTTGCGGTTGATGCCGAGATATTCGGCTGCCAGAGACTGGTTGCCCCGCGCCTGCTCAAGGACGATTTCCAGCATCGGTTTCTCGACGCAGGACATCACCATTTCATAGACGTCATGTGGGCGGGATCCGTCCAGATCGCGGAAATACATGCCGAGACTGTCGCGGACGCATTGTTCGATGTTGTGCTTGCTCATGCTGCTAATCGGTCGGTGTCGGGTGGCGTGTCGTGCTTGCTGGATTCGTCGTCGACGTAGACGAGGCGCTCCGATTGCGCCTTTTGGGCGTCGAAGAACGCGTTGACCGCCGCCAGTTGTTCCCGGGTGGAATCCAGCGTGTTCATTCGATGCCGGAATGCGTTGGCGCCGGAAAGGCCGCGAGTGTACCAGCCGATGTGCTTGCGTGCGGTGCGCACCCCGGTAAATTCGCCATAAAATGCGTAATGGTCTTGCAGGTGCTCGTTCATCCACTGCTGGACCTCGTCGATCCGTGGCGGTGGCAGCACCTCTGCGGTGGCTAGAAAGTGCCCGATTTCGCGAAACAGCCAGGGCCGGCCTTGCGCCGCGCGGCCGATCATGATCGCGTCCGCGCCGGTCATCGACAGCACGTCACGCGCCTTGTGCGGCGTCGTGATATCGCCGTTGGCGACTACCGGGATGCGCACCGATGCCTTGACCGCGGCGATCGTGTCGTACTCGGCCTGACCCCGATACAAATCCGCGCGCGTGCGCCCGTGCACGGTGAGCATCGAGATGCCGGCCTGCTCGGCGAGCCGCGCGATCGTTAGCGCATTGCGGTGTTCGCGATCCCAGCCGGTGCGGATCTTCAGGGTGACGGGGACGGCATCCGGCCCGGTGCCGACTGCACGCACGACTGCCTCGAGAATGCGTGCCACCAGCGCCTCGTTCTGCAGCAGCGCGGAGCCTGCCGCGACGTTGCAGACCTTCTTGGCCGGGCAGCCCATGTTGATGTCGATGATCTGCGCGCCATGCGCGACATTGTATTGCGCGGCCTGCGCCAGCATCGCCGGATCGGCGCCGGCGATCTGCACGGCGATCGGCTCGACCTCGCCGTCGTGATTGGCACGGCGCATCGTCTTTTCGCTTTTCCACAGCTGCGCGTTGGACGCGACCATCTCCGACACCGCGTAACCGGCCCCCATTCGCTTGCACAACTGGCGAAACGGGCGGTCCGTCACGCCGGCCATCGGGGCGACGAACAGATTGTTGCGCAGTACATGTTTGCCGATTACAGGCATCGGAAAGGGCGACGCGCCGCTACCCGGCTGGGCGCGGCGCGATCCGAAAGACGTTGGAAAGGGGCGTATTTTAGCGTTAACCGACGGCGAGCCCCGAGCGCCGTGAAAGTTCAATGCGTGCCACTGCCGTCATCAGCTTGGCTTCACTTAACGCCGCTGCCCGAACATCATCTGCCGCGCGAGCGCTGTCTTGACCGGGGGCACCAGGTCCAGCGCGCCGAGTGCCAGCCCGCGCAGCGCCGCTAGCGGCGCGAAGTCAGCGGTGAAGGCGCGTGCCAGCACGTCGGTCGCGGCGATGGTCACGCGCCGGTCCAGCGCACGGTGTGCGGCGAAGGCACGCAGCGCGGCTGGCTCGGGCCCGTGGTGCGCGAGTGCGTCGAGCAGCGCGTGCGCGTCGCGCAGCCCGAGGTTCAGCCCTTGTCCGGCGACCGGATGCAGTGTTTGCGCCGCATTGCCAATCGATGCAAGGCGGCGATCGGTCAACGTGGTCAGCGCATGGAGTCCAAGGGGGAAGGCTGCGCGCGCGCCAACCTGCTCGAAGCGGCCCATCCTGTCGCCGAATGCCCATTGCAACTCGGCTAGCCACTGTGCGTCGGACAGCGCCATGCGCCGCGCGGCCTGGGTCGGATCGCAGCACCAGACCAGCGCATAGTCTGCCTGCCGTGGGCCGCCGAGCGGCAACAGCGCAAGAGGCCCTTCGCGCGTGAAGCGCTCCCATGCGACGCGCGGTTGTGGCGCGCTCACGCTGACCACGGCCACCAGCGCCGTCTGGCGATAGTCGCGCTGGGCGTGCTGGCCGGCGGCCAACCGCGGCGATGCGGCTTCGTGGTACACCCCACCCTCCGCGTTGACGACCAGACGCGCACGCACGACGCGTTGCGGTGTCGCGGCGCTCGCCTTGCCATCGGGAATGGAGGGTGCACCGATCGGCTCGATCGGCAGCGAGACGCCGTGTTCGTCCTGCCGCGGCGCGCGAGCCACGCTCGAGCTGATCCAGTCGCAGCCGGTGGCACGCACCGCCTTGGCTAGCGCATGCACCAGCGCGCCATAGCGCACCACGTAGCCGAGCGCCGGCACGCCGTGCTCGTCGCGCTCGATCACGGTGCGACCGAGGTAACCGCGCTGCGACACGTGGATGCGCTCGATCGGTGTCGCGTCGAGCGGCCAGCCAAGCGGCTCGAGCAGCATGCGGCTGCCGTGCGACAAAGCGAGCGCACGCGGGTCGTTCAGCGATGCATCGGGTTCGCGCGCATCGATCAACGCAACACGCAATGCACGGGTGCCGCCGCGGCGTGCGAGCCAGCCGGCGAGCGCGAGCCCAGCCGGCCCGGCGCCGACGATGGCCACGTCATAGTCGTATCGCGCCGCGTCAGCGCGCGCATCGGGTACCGCATCGTGCGCGGATCTGGCGGGATTCGATTCGGTCATGGTGCAAAGCAAAGGTCCGTGAAATTCTGTCGCGCGGCCGCGCGTCACGCGCGCGCCGGCGCATCGCGCATCCAGGCTTCGATATCGTCGGCGTGTACCGGCACCTCGCGGGTTATCAGCTCGCAGCCGTGGGTTGTGACGATTGCGTCATCCTCGATGCGGATTCCGGTGTTCCAGTATGCGCGCGGCACATCCGGCGCGGCGCGCACGTATAGGCCGGGTTCGATGGTCAGTGTCATGTTCGCGCGCAAGCGGCGCCACGGACGTTGCACGTCGCGCTCGGCTGCGTCCTGCGCCGGCCCCCCGGCGTTCTGGGGGCCCGAGTAGGGAGTGTCCGAGGAGGCGGTGCCCGCGCAGGCGGTATTGGGGTTTTGAGCGGCTGGGCTTTGACCGGCCAGGTCGGGATCCGGCTCGCGATAGTCACCGCAGTCGTGCACGTCCATGCCGATCCAGTGACCGGTGCGATGCATGTAGAAGCGCGTATAGGCGCGGCTGGCGATCACATCGTCGAGCGTGCCATGCACGGCCGCGTCAAGCAGCTTCAAGTCGAGCATGCCCTGTGCCAGCACGCGCACCGCCGCCTCGTGCGGCGCATCGAACGGCACGCCGGCGCGTGTCGCGTCGATTGCCGCCTGTTGCGCCGCCAGCACGACGTCGTACAAATCACGCTGCGCCGCCGTGAAGCGACCGTTGGCCGGAAACGTGCGAGTGATATCGGACGCGTAGCCGTCCAGTTCACAACCCGCGTCGATCAGGACCAGGTCGCCGTCCCGCACAAGCGCGTTGCCGGCAGGGTAGTGCAGCACGCAAGCGTTGGCGCCCGCCGCGACGATCGAGCTGTATGCCGGCGCCTGCGCACCGTGGCGGCGCAAAGCGTATAGCAGTTGTGCTTCAAGTTCGTATTCGCGCACGCCCGGCTTGCACGCCCGCATGGCTTGCAGATGCGCGCGCGCCGAGATCGAGGCGGCCCGGCGCATTGTGTCCAGCTCGTGTGCGTCCTTGATCAGACGCATCTCATCGAGCAGGATCGACAGATCGACTTGATGCATCGGCGAAGTGCGGCCGCCGCCGCGTCTGCTCGTCTGCTGCCATCGCTGCACGGCCTCGTCCAGCCCCGGCCAGGTGTCGCGTGCGTAATGCAGCGTGTGCGCATTGGCCAGCAGCGCCGGCATCCGGGCGTCAAGCTCATCGACTGAGTAGGCGGCGTCTACGCCGAATGCCTGCTGCGCGCGTTGTGGTCCGTACCGCATCCCGTCCCAAGTTTCGCGCTCGATATCGCGCGGCAGGCAGAACAGCGTCGTGAGCGACTGCGCTGCGTCGGCACGGATGACCAGCCAGGCGTGCGGCTCGGTGAACCCGCTCAGGTAGAAGAATGCGCTGTCATGCCGATACGGATACTCGGTGTCGCGGTTGCGAATCGCGATCGGTGCGGTCCGCACGATCGCTACGCCGCCGCCATGGGCGCGCAGTGCATCGATCACCCGCTCGCGGCGGGCGCGATACAGCGCCGGGCCGGCAGGCGGCCCGGGCAGTGCGTCGTCCGCCTTAGGGGGCGGGCCGTCGGCAGGGGCAGGGGGGCGCGTATTTGTCGGCATGTCGCGCTGCGCGATCGGGCTCGTCTCTGGGGTATCCATGGCGCGATTGTAGCGCCGGCTACGTGCGGGCCGCGCATAGCGCACGGTCCAGCGCGTCCAGTTGCGCCGGGGTGCCGATGTTTGCCCATTGTCCGCGGAACAGCTCGCCGCTGGCGCGGCCCGCGGCAATCGTCGCGCGATAGTACGGTGCGAGCGCGCATCGCGTGCCGCGCGGCAGGTTAGCGAACATCCGCGTGTCGTATACACCGATGTTGCCGAACGTGTAGCGCGGCTCACCGTCCAGACTCAGCCAGGTGCCGTTCAATGCGAAGTCGCCGCGTGGATGAAAGGATGGGTTCGGCACCATCACCAGGTGCATGCCTGGCGCGTCGAGTGCGCTCAGCCGTTGTGCCGCCGCATGTAGCCGCGCGTAATCGTAGTCGCAGTAGAGGTCGCCGCTCACGGCCACGATGAGCGCCGGCGTGCCGCGGTGCTCCAGCAGTGCACGGGCCTGCGCGATGCCGCCGGCCGTTTCCAGTGCATCGACTTCCGGCGAGTAGCGTAGCGTGACGCCGAAACGCTGGCCGTTGCCCAGGCGCGCCTCGATCTGTTCGCCCAGCCAGGCGTGGTTGATCACGATCGTGGTGAAGCCGGCTGCGGCCAGCCGCTCAATTTGCCACTCGATCAGCGCTCGTCCGCCCACCTCGAGTAGCGGCTTCGGACGGGCGTCGGTCAGTGGTCGCATCCGCTCGCCGCGTCCGGCGGCAAAAATCATCGCGGTATCCAGCGTCGCATCAACGCCTTGCGCTGCGCGTTCAAACATCATCTGCCCCGTTCAGAACGTGTAGCCGACTTGCACCGCGCGCCCTTCGAGTTCGTCTAGCAGTACGGCGAACGGTGTCAATTCCCGGTAGCGTCGGGCCACCTTGCGCGCATAATCGATAAAGCGCGGCACGTCGGTCAGGTAGCGTGGCTTGCCGTCCCGGTAGTGGAGGCGGGCGAACAGCCCAATGATCTTGATGTGCCGTTGCAGGCCCATCCATTCGAGTTGCCGGTAGAACTCACCGAAATCCGCGTGCACTGGCAGGCCGGCCTGGCGCGCCCGCTCCCAGTACCAGGCGAAGCAGTCCAACTCAAACGACTCGTCCCAGCTGACGAACGCATCGCGTAGCAGCGATGCGACGTCGTAGGTGAGGGGGCCATGCACCGCATCCTGAAAGTCCAGGATGCCGGGGTTCGGCTCGGTCACCATCAGATTACGGGGCATGAAGTCGCGCAGCATGAACACCTGGGGTTGCGCGAGCGCGCTACGCACGAGCGCGGCGAACGTCGTGTCAAGCGTCACACGTTGCCTGTCGGTCAGTGCCAAGCCCAGATGCCGCTCGACGTACCATTGCGGCATCAGCGCCATCTCGCGGCGCATGAACGTTTCATCGAACACCGGTAGTACGCCAGGGCGCGACGCCGACTGCCACCGGATCAGTGCGTCCAGTGCGTCGCGCATCAGCGCGCGCGCATTGGCCTCGTTCAGCACGTCGATGTAGACGCTCGTGCCCAGATCGGTCAGCAGCATGAAGCCGCGCTCGACGTCCTGTGCGAACACCCGGGGCGCGTGCAGCCCCGTGTCGTGCAGCAGCGCGGCGATTGCGGCGAACTCACGACACTTCTGTGGCGGCGGCGCGTCCATCGCGATCAACGTGCCGCCTTCGCCGGCCGAACTGGCCGCGACCCGGAAATAGCGGCGAGAGCCCGCGTCCGAGGCGGCGGGCGTCAGCGTGGCGGGCGCGAGCCCCAGTGCCGCGGGCAGCGAGCCGAGCCAGTCGCGCAGCAAGTCCAGCCGGGGATCGGCAACGGCGAACGAGGGGCTTGCGCAGGTTTGCGTCATGAAAGTTGCGGGGATACGAAAACGTCTTGCCCTATAATACCCCACGACTTTTTTGATGCGACCGGCACCGGCGCGGGCCCCGAGGCCGGGGCGGGCAGCTCCGCCGCGACGTTGCCCGGGCGGCCGCTCATGCCGGGCGGCGTCGCTTCGTCCACTGCATTCATGCCGCCAACACAGCTCGATCGAACGAATTTGTCACCCGCGCCCCATTCGCGACGCATGCCTTGCCTGACGCACGTCGCCGCCGCCTTGCTTGCGGTACCGGGATTCCTGCCGGCGCTTTCACACGCGCAATTGACCGGTGCGGCCGCGCAGCCGACCCGGCTGGATGCGCCGTGGGGACTGCGCGTCGCGCCGCAGCTCGAGGAGCATGCGCTGCCATCGGGCGCGCCGCCGGCGGTGTTTGGGCTGAGCGAAGTGGCTAGCGGCACCGCGGATCGCGACGCGTCGCTCGAGGGCAGTGCCGAGTTGCGCCGCTACACGTCTGTGATCAAGGCCGATTCGATCCACTACGATGTGGACACCGACCTGGCCGAGGCATTCGGCAATGTGCATATCGTCCACAACGGCAATGCGTTTGCGGGACCGGACGCGCACTTGAAGGTCGGCGCGTCCGAGGGCTACATCACGCGGCCGAAGTACCACTTCAACCTGACCGGCGGCTCCGGTGCCGCCGAGCGGATCGACATGATCGACGATGCGCGCTCGGTCGTGCACCGCGGCACGTACACCGGATGCCCGTGCGACAGCGATCCGGCGTGGTACGTGCGGGCCACGCGGTTCGATATGGATACCGACGCGAACCTGGGTGTTGCGCGCAATGGCGTGGTGTTCTTCCAAGGTGTGCCGATCTTCGCTAGCCCGTGGCTGTCGTTTCCGCTCTCCGGCGGGCGCCAGAGCGGCTTGCTGCCGCCGACTGTCACGATGAGTTCGACCACCGGCTTCGAGATGTCGCTGCCGTATTATTTCAATCTCGCGCCGAACTACGATCTGATGCTCACGCCCCGGATCATGTCGCGGCGCGGCGTGCTGATTGCACCTAGTTTTCGCTACCTGTCGCCGACGTACTCGGGCAGCCTCACCGTTGAGTACCTGCCGTATGACCGCACCGCGCACACCAAGCGCTATGCGGTGTTCTTCAACCACAGTCAGAACTTGGGCAACGGCTTCGGCGGGTATATCTACTACAACCGAGTCTCGGACAAGACCTATCCGGAGGATCTTGCGTCGGGCAACGCGTTCCTGCTGGGCACGCAGATGCTGTACCAGCAGGAAGTCGGCTTGACTTACAACAGCGGCCCGTGGGCCGCACTGCTGCGCGAGCAGCATTGGCAGACGCTGCCGCCGTCGACGGCGCCGTATGGCCGCGAGCCACAACTGAACGTGAAATACAGCCGCTATAACGTCGGCGGCTTGGACTTCGGTGCCGAGGTGGACGCGACCCGCTTTTCGATCACCACGGCCGATGCGACCGAGGGCGCGCGCTTCGTGTTCAACCCGTACGTCGCGTATCCGATCCTGCGCCCCGGCTACTTCTTCACGCCGAAGGTGCAGTGGCATGTCGCGTCGTACGACCTGTCCACGATCGGCGCGGACGCACCCACCGGCCAGCCCAAGCGTTTCAACGTCAGCGTGCCGACGCTGAGCCTCGACGCCGGCCTGGTGTTCGAGCGCAGCATCCGCCTGTTCGGCCAGGCCTACATCCAGACGCTGGAGCCGCGCCTGTACTATGTGTATACGCCGTACCGAAACCAGCAGTTCGCGCCATTGTTCGATACCGCCGAGGCGGACTTCGGCCTGGCCGAGATCTTCACGGCGAGCAGCTTCGTCGGCAATGACCGCGTTGCCGATGCAAACCGGCTGACCGCGGCGCTCACGTCGCGCTTCATCGACGCGGTGTCCGGCGACGAGCGGGCGCGCTTCGTAATCGCACAGCAGTATTATTTTCGCAACCAGCGCGTGACGTTCACACCATCGCAACCGGTGTCGCAGGCCGCGCACTCGGACATGATTATCGGTTCATCGTTCAAGCTCGGCGACGGCTTTGCAACCGAGCAGGCGTTCCAGTACAACCAGAACAACAATCAGCTGGTGCGTACCAACCTCGGATTTTCATGGAGTCCGGCCGAGCGTCGCGTGCTGAACGCGGCGTACCGGTATACGCGCTCGAACACGACGCTATCCTACGAGCCGATCAACCAGTTGGTGATCTCCGCGCAATGGCCGCTTGCGCGGCGCCTGTACGGCGTGGGCCGGGTGAATTACGACCTCGTCCGGCACCGCCTGGTCGACGCGTTGGCGGGCTTCGAGTACGATGCGCACTGCTGGTCGTTCGGCATCGGGTTCCAAAAATACGCAAACGGCGTCAACAGTTCGAACCAGCCGTCCACCGGGACGCGGATGCTCGCGCAACTGCAACTCAAGGGCTTTGCGACGATCGACAATGGGCTGGGACCGCAATTCCGGGCGAGCGTGCCGGGTTACCAGCCGGTGCCGCCGCTGCCTGCCCCGCAGGCCCGGTTCACCCACTATCAATGAGACAATGTCGGTCGGTGACGGACGGTGTCCGGCCCGCGCCGGTTTTTACTTGAACGGAGTAATTGTGGGAATGATGAAGACGATACGCTCGGCACTGTGGCAGGGCGTGCTTGCGCTATCCGCGCTCGGCGCGCTGGTGCCGCTCAACGGTGCGCACGCGCAAGCGTTGCCGTCGCATCAGACCGGACAGGAGGTAGACCGCATCGTCGCGGTCGTGAACAATGACGTGATTACGCGCCGCGAGCTTGACTTGCGCATGGGGCTGATCACGCGCCGCCTGCAGCAGCAGGGCGCGCCGTTGCCGTCGCCGGACCAACTGCAATTGCAGGTGCTCAATCAGATAGTCCTTGAGCGCATCCAGCTGCAGCGGGCTAAGGATGACGGCATCGTAGTTGACGACGCGACGCTGCAACGCACGCTGACCCGGCTCGCACAGGCGAACAACATGTCGCTCGACATGTACCGCGCACGGCTGGAGGCCGAGGGCGTGCCCTGGTCGGTGTTCAGCGCCGATGCGCGCAACGAGCTGCTGCTCTCGAAGCTGCGCGAAAAGGAAGTGGACAGCCGGATCACCGTGTCGGATGCGGAAGTGGCCAACTATATCGCCAGCCAGCGCGGGCCGATGCAGCGCGTGCAGCAGGACCTACGCTTTGAGCATATCCTGATCAAGGCCGCGCTGAACGCGCCGCAGACCGAGATTGAGGCTGCGCGGCAAAAGGCATCGGACCTGCTCAAGCGCGCACTGGCGAGCGAGGACTTCGCGCGGCTCGCGAAAGACAATTCGCAGGCGCCCGATGCGTCCAAGGGCGGCGACCTCGGATTCCGTTCGACGTCGGCGCTGCCCGAAGCGATGACGCAGGCGGCCTCGCAGTTGCGTCCGGGGCAGGTCAACCCAGAGGTGCTGCGCACGCCGGAAGGCTTCGAGATCGTGCGGCTCGTCGATCGCCGGGTGTCCAGCGGCACGGGCAGCGAAGCGCCGAAACTCGTGCAGACGCATGCGCGACACATCCTGATCCGGATCGGCGCAGGGCAGTCGGAGCCGGCGGTACGGCAGAAGCTGATCGAGTTGCGCGCGCAGATTGAAGCGGGTGGCGACTTCGCGAATTTCGCCCACACTTACTCGCAGGACGGTTCCGCATCGCAGGGAGGCGACCTGGGATGGATCAGCCCGGGTGAGACCGTGCCGGAATTCGAGCGTGCGATGAACAACCTGAAGGATGGCGAAATCAGCCAGCCGATCCGGACCGAGTACGGTTATCACCTGGTCCAGGTGATCGGCCGCCGCGAAGCACAAGGCTCCGTTGCGCAGCAACAGGAGATTGCGCGGCAGGCGATCGGCCAGCGCAAAGCCGAGCAGGCCTATGCAGACTGGCTGCGGCAGCTGCGTGACAGCGCGTATGTGCAGTACAAGTTGGACGAACCGGCCTGAGCCCCGCGGAGCGGAACGTGACGACACCCGTTCGCATTGCGATCACCACCGGCGAGCCGGCCGGCGTTGGTCCGGAGTTGACCGCGCAGGCGCTTGCGCGCGAGGCTGGGCGCTGGTGCGAGGACGCGCATTTCACGGTGCTCGGCGATCGCCGGCTGCTGATCGAGCGCGCGAAGCAGGCAGGCGTGGACTGTGCTGTGTGGTCGAGCGCGGCGAGCGACCCAGCGAATGCCCCTGTCGTGCTGCGCGACGTGCCGCTTGGCGCGCCGAGTGTGGCCGGCGTACTGGACGCGGCAAACGGCCGCTATGTGCTCGCGCTGTTGGATGCGGCGATTGACGGTGCACTGGACGGCACGTTCGATGCCATCGTCACCGCGCCGCTGCAAAAAAGTACGATCAACGACGCTGGCGTGCCGTTCACCGGCCATACCGAATACCTGGCCGAGCGCACTGGAACGCCACGCGTCGTGATGATGCTGTGCGGCAGCGGCGAGCGGCCGCTGCGCGTGGCCCTTGCCACCACGCATCTGGCGCTTCGCGACGTGCCCGACGCGTTGAGCATCGACGGGCTGGCCGACACGCTGGCAATTGTCGATCGCGACTTGCGCGCGCGTTTCGGCATTGCATCGCCGCGTATTCTCGTCACAGGCCTCAATCCGCATGCGGGTGAGAACGGCTACCTGGGCCGCGAGGAAATTGACGTGATCGCACCGGCATTGCAGCGCGTGCGCGCATCCGGCATCGACGCACGTGGGCCGTATCCGGCCGATACGCTGTTCCAGCCTCGCTATCTGCGCGATGCCGATTGCGTATTGGCGATGTACCATGACCAGGGCTTGCCGGTGCTCAAGTTCGCCACATTTGGTGAAGGCCTCAACGTCACGCTGGGACTGCCGATCGTGCGCACTTCCGTCGATCATGGCACGGCGCTCGACCTGGCGGGCACCGGCCGCGCGGATTGCGGCAGTTTGATTGCGGCGATCGATGCCGCTGTGTCGATGGCCCGCCATCGGCGGCACGTGGCGGCAGGCCGCTAGCGCCGCACATTGTCTGCTCAAGCCTGCTGAACGCGGCGGCGCGCCGGGCATCGCGCTGAGCCGTCGCCATGCATCTGATTCGAAACGAGCTGCTTCATGAGTCATCGTCAGCATCAAGGCCACTTCGCGCGCAAGCGCTTTGGCCAAAATTTCCTTGTCGACACGGGTGTGATCGACGCAATCGTGGAGGCGATCCGCCCGCAACCCGCGGACCGGCTCGTGGAGATTGGCCCGGGCCTGGGCGCATTGACCGCGCCGCTGCTCAACCGCGTGCAAACATTGCACGCGGTTGAGCTTGATCGCGACCTGATCGCGCGGCTGCAGCAGCGTTTTGGCAGCCGGCTCGTGCTGCATGCAGGCGATGCGTTGGCGTTCGACTTCGCCTCGTTGGCTGATTCGGCGCAGATTGGCGCGTCGCTCCGTGTGGTCGGGAACCTGCCGTATAACATCTCGAGTCCGCTGTTGTTCCACCTCGCGTCGTTTGCCGATGACGTGATTGACCAGCATTTCATGCTGCAGGACGAGGTGGTCGAGCGGATGGTTGCCGAGCCGGGAAGTAAGGACTACAGCCGTCTGACTGTGATGCTGCAGTATCGGTATGCAATCGACAAACTGATCGAGGTGCCGCCTGAGTCGTTCGAGCCGGCGCCGAAGGTGACTTCGGCGGTGGTGCGGATGATTCCGCGCGCCGCCGGCGACGTGCCGCCGGTCGATATTGCCCGCCTTGGCGAAGTCGTGACGGCCGCGTTTTCGCAGCGCCGCAAGATGTTGCGCAACACACTGGCGGCCTATCGGAGCCGAGTCAATTTCGACGCGCTCGGCTTTGATCTGGCGCGTCGTGCCGAGGATGTGCCGGTGCTCGAGTACGTCGCGCTGGCACAGCAGGTTGACGCTGGTGCAGGCTCGATGGGTAGCGTGGGCGCGGTCGGTGTGTCGGATCCTCAATCGACGCGTTGACACGCTTGCCTGCTTGCTTCGTGCGGCGTGCCGTGACGGCCTGTCTCAGCGTGTCTCATGCGCACGGGGCGCATTGATTGAATTTGCTCTGTACTTCCGGGCAGCGCCCCAGACCCTCTGTGTCAGGCAGATGCGTCAGGTTAAATTCAGTGGTGTTCTGTCTCGCCAGCACACCACTGGAATCTGCTCCATACGGTGCAGCGCCTGCCCGATATGCGGCGCCAGTACACCGTCGGTGTCGAGCTGGTTGTTGTCAAAAATCGATAGGCTGCCCTCAGTTCAGCAGGCGCTACATCAGCGGAGATTCATGGGGCTGCCCCAGCTTAGCTGAACAAGGCACTTGTCGTTCAGCACGCAATGGGTCATCCGGACGTTTTGCGTTTAGTCAAATAAAGAGGTTAGAAGGCTGTTACGCGTTAGTGGGTGCCATGCCCGCTGTTGATCGGCCATGATGGTGGAGAAGGCAAGCGCGTTGATCGCGAGACTTTACGCAAAATTTATTTTTTTATAAAAACTTGAATTTGGCTGCATTACAGTTTGATTGTTCAAGTTGTCGAGATGTTGGCCAAATAATATTAATATAAAACGTCAGTAACATAGTTAATTACCTCCATTATTCACCTCACGCACACCGTTGCTCACACGACGTTAAGCGCATTGCATGGTGTCATCGCGCAACGTCCCACTATTTCGTCACCAGGTCAGTTGAATGGTAGGGCCGAAGGCTTATTTCCACCCGCTCCAATTTACTAACGAGAGTCGGATACTTCCTCGCTCATAGTTCAACGTTGTCATTTAATCTAGTACAGGTTGTTTTGATCATGTCGTGCTTAAGCTTTTTGATAAAAACAGCATCACTGATGGCAATGGTTGAAAAAGCACGGTGGTTTGCTTTCTCATGTTATTTCAACAATAGGAGCAATGACATGAGAAGCCGAAAACTTAGTGCAGTCGAGATGATCGCTGCGTTGCAAGCACGGCAGGCCGGTGAAACGCTATCGCAGGTGTGTCGTCAGTGGTCAATCAGTGCGGCAACGCTGTATCGGATCCAAAAAGCATATGCAGGGTTGGATGTAGGCACGCTCGCGCGCCTTGAAGTGCTGATGCGCGAGAACGCGCGGCAGCGCAAGCGCATTAAGCAGCTGGAAATGGACAGCCAGTTACTGCAGGCAGCGCTGGGCGCACAAGGACTGTGTACCCATAAGAGGCGAGAGCTGGTAGTTTATCTGAGACGGCGTTTTAACGTGAGCTTGGCGCGAGCGTGTCGGCTGGTAGGGCTGTCGCGTGCACTGTATCACTATCAAGCGAGCCCCTTTCGTCGTCCCGATTAAGCGCGCCTGCACCGCGTGCGCCCGTCACAGGCACGGCGGATTTTCTCAAAATAGATTGTATCAATCGAACGGCGCCGCATCGTTTAAGCTTGTTTAACGGCGATGCACGCTTTTGGGCCGTAGGCGATCAGCGGATGAACGGTGCCGTGGGCCGTCCGCCGGTGCCGGGGCGTGCATGAGGAAATGATTGAGCGAGCCTAAGCGGAGCAAGCCCCGATGAAAACGTTGAACAAGCTAATGGCATGGTTGGACGGGTGTACGTCAGCGCGCTGGCCCGCGCACGATCCGCTGGTGATGCTGCGCAGGCTTGAGCAGGACAACGCGCAGTTGCATGAGCAGCTGCACGAGCTTGAGCGTGAATACGCATGGCTGTGCCGCCAATGTGCTGCGCAAACCGAGCAGATCATGCGGCGCGTGAAGCGCTGAATTAAATCTGTGAAATGCACGGCGGCTCTAGCGTTAATTTGTGCCGCTTAATAGGTGAGGGTGCTTTGTGCTTGGCAAAGTCCCGAAGTGGAGTGTAACAAAGCAAACCGATAAAGATTTTTTAGGTAGGAGGGCAAAATATGGCACTGGATTCGAAGACAATGGCGGCAACTTATCCGATCCCGACTTATCGCTTTACGGTCACGGTGGGCAACGAGCAGATGGCTTTTAGCAGCGTGTCGGGGCTCGAGCAATCGGTGGAAAAAATCGAGTATAAGGATGGGCTCGGCGGCCTGTACCAGATGCCGGGGCAAGCGCAATCGGTCACGCTTACGCTCAAGCGTGGGGTGATGCCCAAGCACAGCCAGTTGTATGACTGGATGAGCTCGATTTCACTAAATCGGGTGGATAAAAAAGACATTTCGATTAGCTTGACCGATGAGTCGGGTAAGGAGTTATTAGTCACGTGGAACGTGAGTAATGCGTTTCCGACCAAACTTACCGCGCCGAGCCTGGAGGCGACGAGCAATGAGGTGGCGTTCGAAGAGCTAAGTCTGGCGGCGGACCGTGTGACGGTCAATTTCCATTGAGCCTTCCGCACGACGTCAAGCGGTTGAGCCGATGAGTGGGCAACAAATGCAAAGAGGGGATCATGGCCGATTACAAAGTACCTGGGGTGTACGTGGAGGAGCCGTTCGGGCTGGCGCTGTCGATTCAGACAGGGCAGACGGCGGTGCCGGTGTTTGCGTTTGACACGGACCAGTTGACGGCATGGAATGAGGCGATCGATGGCACGAAAGTGACGCAGTTCGATTCGTGGCTAGCGGTCACCGCGGCGCTGAACCAACAGCGGCAAAAGAAGGTAAAAGAAGCGATTACCGGGTTGAAAAATAGTGGAAAAAGTGACGAGCAGCAAAAAGCAGCCGGTGAAGCGGCGGGTAAGAATTTCGACAAAGCTCTTGCGCAAAACGGGCTTTACCAGTCGCTAAAACTGTACTTTTTGAACGGCGGCGGGCATTGCTATATCGCACCGGTCGGCCAGCTCTCTGCGTTGGTGCCGGCGCTGGACGACGTGACGCTGCTGGTGCAGGCGGGCGCGAATCTCGGTACTTTTCAGACTGCAGTATCGGCGTTATGCGGCGAGGGCAAGACGGTTTTTGCGATTTTTGATGGCCCAAAAGAAGAGCTAACCACGACTGGCTCTAATAGCGTGGCTAGCAAGGTAGCGAGCTATCCGGATACGCCTTACGCAGCGGTGTATTACCCGTGGTTGACGGTAGACGGCGTCGTCAATACCACTAGTTTTCCGCCGAGCGGGGCGGTCGCGGGTGTCTACGCGCGTGTAGATCGCGAGCGCGGCGTGTGGAAGGCGCCGGCGAACGTCGAGATTATCGGCGCACAGTCGGCATTCAAAGTTACGGATGCGGTGAACGCGAAAGCCAACGTACCAGACTCGGGCGGCAAGTCGATCAATGTGATCCGTGCATTCCACGGCACCGGCCCCCTGATTTGGGGAGCACGCACGCTGCAGTCAAATCAGACGACGTGGCGGTATGTGCCGGTGCGGCGACTGTTCAACGCAGTGGAAAAAGATGTTAAGACGGCGATGAGCCCCGCGCTATTTGAGCCGAACAGCGCGCCGACTTGGGAGCGGGTGCGCGGGGCGGTGGACAACTATCTGCACGGGCTGTGGAAGCAAGGCGCACTGCAAGGCAGCACTCCCGCGCAGGCGTATTTTGTGCAGATTGGGCTGGGAGTGACGATGGTGCAAGACGATATTGACAACGGTCGAATGATTATCAAGGTGGGGCTCGCGGCAGTGCGGCCGGCGGAGTTTATCGTGCTGCAACTGACGCAGGACGTAGTGTCGGCCTAACGAGCGGCAAGCGAATCAGGTCGAGTGGCGTCAAGCGATGCTACATGCCATTATTGAAATAAGGATAACTTATGAGCGTAACGTATGCGGTGCCAGGCGTCTATGTGGAAGAAAGCAACGCGCGGGCGCTAATTATTCAGTCGGGCGAGACGGCGGTGCCCGTGTTTATCGGGCACTTTAATTCGATTGACGGGACGCCCTTGAAAGGATGCGTTCCTGTGCAGAGTTGGCTGGCATTCACAAAGCGATTTGGTGCGTCAGATACGATCACAATAGATAATTCGGATAACGAAGTAATGGATTCGACGCCTTATCTAGGCTCGTACAGTGTGCGGCTGCATTTCGAAAACGGCGGGGGGCCGTGTTATGTGCTGCACCTACCGGGACAAGATGACACGCACTTGACCGCTATGGTTGCGGCGATCGAGCAATGTCCGGACATCACGTTGCTCGTGTGGTGCGAGCGCACGGAAAAAGACAACAAAGTGTACGAGAAATTGGACACGCTGTTAGGCGCCAGCGCGACGTCGGGCGGTAACCGCGGCGTGTTCTTGCTAGCGGATGCGCAGGCAAAGGATGCCGAGAATACAGCCTTCATAGTGCCGACAGTAGCGCAACCGACTCAGGTGGCCATATATTTCCCGGCGCTGGCTACCGACTATGTTCGTGAGGTGTCGGATGCTGGCGTGACGGTGACTAATTTCAATCATAAAGAAGCGATGACTGGGGTGGGTGTGTCGGAAAATGAAGCGAAAAAACCGACACTAGCGACGCTGAAGCGTGCGATTGCATTATGGGAGGGTAAAGCAAAGGAAAGTGGAAATGTGGCGCAAGCGGGCAAGACAAAGGTCGATGCTTTGCAAAAAATTTACGACCAGCTTTGTCAGAAGGATGCTAACGTGGCGTTGGATACCGTCACGTCAGAACAGCAACAAGCGATACGCGAAGCGGGCGTGGCAAATGGTGAGGCGGGCAAATGGACCCTAGCGACCGTGAAAGACACAATTGCATCGTTGAGTGAACAAAAAAAAGATCCAAACTTGGCGAAAAAGTCCAATGTTTTGCAAGGAATTTACGACAGATTTCGTCAGAAGGCGGATGCTGGTGTGATGTTAGAGACCGCCACGCCAGGACAGCAAAAAGCGATGGCCGAAGCGGGTTTGCCAGGCGATGAATTGGGCAGCCTAACCCTAGAGAATTTGAAAGAAAAAATTACATGCTGGCAAGGCGAAGTAAAGAAAGGTGAAAACGCGGCGAAGGAGGCTAAGCAAAATGCCAAGTTTTTGCAAAAAACTTACGACAAGTGCCGCACCGCCGCGCAACAGAAGATAGCCGGGCCTGTGATTGTGCGCGCAAGTGCAGCGATGGCTGGGGTTATTGCGCGAGTGGATCGTGAACGCGGTGTGTGGAGGGCACCGGCAAACGTGGCGTTGGCGGGGGTGACGGAGTTGGTCTCAGTGCCAACGAGCGGTGATCCTCAACCCATTCGCCTTGACGACGCGCTAAATGAGACACTGGTCAATCACAAAATTAATGCGATTCGCTCGTTTCGTGGTCAAGGGTTGATGGTGTGGGGCGCGCGTACGATGGCAGGACCGAGCGAGATGGCGTGGTGCTACATCTCGGTGCGACGCCTATTCAATACAGTAGAACGCGATGCGTGCGCGACGTTGCGCACGATGGTGTTCGAGCCCAACAATGCACCGACCTGGGAGGCGGTGCGCAGCGCGTTGGATCATTACTTATTTGCGCTGTGGCGCAAGGGCGCACTGCAGGGCGAGACGCCCACACAAGCGTATTTCGTGCAAATCGGACTAAGAGTGACGATGACACCGGACGATATTGACAATGGCCGGATGATTATCAAGATGGGGCTGGCGGCGGTGCGGCCGGCGGAGTTTATCGTGCTGCAGCTCACGCAAGACATGGTGCCGAACTAATTGCTTATAGGCAGGCTGGCGGCCTTAAAGAGGTGCACGAGCCCTGGCTGAAGTCGGATCATGAACGAAGCGTACGCCGCGCTGGGGTGGTCAACGAAAGCCACGCACTGCCGAACTGAGGGGCGTGATGGATGTTCGATGGAATAGCTGATTGTGTAGATCAGGACTGCGAAGGATAGCGTAGCACTGATTTGTCGTGAAGGCGAGCTAGTGGTGGCAGTTGATGATGACGAGATCGCATAACGAGAATGGATACCATGGATGTGATGGAAACAACCGAACCAGCGTGGCCAGAGCCAGGCGTAAAGTTGATGTCGACGATCGAGCCGGTGGGCGCCGACGAGGACGTTCAAGTCAGTGCGGTGCCGGTGTTCATTGGTTGGTGGCAAGGCGCTGGACAGGCTGCGCTGAGACTTTACAATGCCTCAATGGCAGTGAACCTGCCGGCCGGTGTACTGCGCGACACAATTAAGCAGTACTTCGATAATGGTGGGGAGCGCGCCTTTGTGCTGAGTTGGGCGGCCCCGGAGCCTGCCAACAAAGCCTCCTTTCAAGCGTTGCAAACTTGGTGGAAGAAGCGGCTGCAAAATGACCTGACGCCGATATTGAGTGAGCCGTCGATCACGCTGGTCGTCGTGCCGCAACTGGTTCCGTGCATTGAATCGTTAGTTCCTTTTCCTCACGTCGACGATCAAATCACCAATGATCAAGTGGCCGACGCGCTGATTGAATCATGGCGCTTACTGCTCAGTGCAGTGCATGCGAGCCGGTCGGATCTGTTCTTCGTGTTGGATGCGCCCAATCAACCGAAAGTTGCGAAGCACTGCATTGACGTGCTGCGTAAAAAACAGCCACTGGGTGAACTGGGCCAGCACGCCGCGCTGTATGGCCCACATTTGGTGACTGATTACCGTTCGAGCAATAAGGCAGGGCTGAAAGAGCCGGCGTCTAGATTGTATGGCGAATACTGGGTCGTGCCGCCATGTGGGGCAGTGCTGGGCGTGATCGCGCGCACAGACCGCGAGGTCGGGGTGTGGAAGGCGCCGGCCAATGAGGCGCTGTCACATGTGCTTCAGCCACAGTATCTAGAGACGCAAGCGAGCGGGTGGTTCGACGTGTCTCGCGCGTCGATCAACCTAATTCGCAGTTTTCCAGGGCGGGGCACGCGTGTGTGGGGCTGCCGGACATTGTCGGGCGAGGCCGGCTCGCCCTTTCGGTATGTGCAGGTCAGACGACTGGTGACGTGGATTGAAGCCAACTTGCGCGAACGGTGTCGGTTTGCGGTGTTCGAGCCCAACCACGAGGTGACCTGGTTTCAATTGCGTGGCTTGTGCAGCGCGTGGCTGCGGCAGCTGTGGCTGGAGGGAGGCTTGGCAGGTGCCGATGAGACATCAGCGTATTCGGTGCACGTAGGCCTGAATGAGACCATGACGCAGGTGGACATCGATGCAGGCCGCTTGATCATAAGCGTGGCCGTGGCGGTGCTACATGCGGCCGAGCGCATTGAAATCAAGCTGGTGCTGAAGCTGGGCGACACGACGGCGGCGGGCACCGAGACGGTGAGAGGAGCCTTGGCATGAAGACGATCGCGGCACGCGTGACTGCGCCCAGCCTGGCGCACCGGTTTAAGGCGACGTTTTTTATCAAACGGGTGCCCAGTCCACTGGATATGCACTTTGCGCAGATTTCAGGATTGGGACGCACGCTGGCGGTGACGGGCTTGCGCGAAGGCGGGGACAACCTGAGCACGGTGCAGCTGCCCGATCAGGTACAGCATGGCACATTGGTGCTGCAGCGCGGCGTGATTTCGGTCACGCCGATGACAATGCTGTTCAATCATGTACTGAGTAACGCGGCGAGCACATACGTGAGTGTGGTGATTTTGTTGCTCAACGGCGAATACCGGCCGGTGTGCAGCTGGACGCTCACTGATGCTCTGCCGGTATCGTGGACAACTGGCGAATTGGATGCGTCAAAAAATGAAGTGCTGATTGATACGTTGGAGTTGGCGTACCGGCAAATGCATTGGGCGGGAGTACAGGGATGACGATTGAGATTCGGGAATTGGTGATTGAAGCGCGGGTGGTCAGTGAATTGCCCGCGCCGCGCGACCCGACGACGGCGCTGCCGATGCGTAGCGAGCAGCAGTGGGTGGAGCAAGTGGCGCGTCGGGCGCTGGAGCTGCTGAACGAACAACGGGAGCGACTGTGATGGGGCTGCTCGAGCGAGGCCTGACGAAGTTGACGCTAGAGGCGTATCAGGGGGCCGATGGGCAAAAGAAAATTGGCACGCTCACGGCGATGTACAACCCGCAGACAATTAGTTTGGACTATGCGGCGTCGTACCAAACGTCGAGTGGTATCAATCAGCGTCATGACGTGAGTTGGTATCGGCAGGTCGAGCCGCCGACGTTAAGTCTGGAGTTGATTTTGGATGCGCGCGGCCCTAGCGGCGGCAAGCCGGTGGATGCTCAGCTGAGCCAGTTGCGTGCGCTGTGCTTTACCGTCGGACCGAAAGGCGAAGCGCCGTTTCTGCGCGTGACATGGGGCAAGATGAGCTGGCACGGGCATGGCTTTTTTGCCGGGCGGCTGCAGCAATTATCGGTGAGCTATACGCTGTTTGATCGCAACGCAGCGCCGCTGCGGGCGAGCGCGACATTGACGCTCAAAGGCGAGACGAGCGATGATATGGCCAAGCTGCGGGCGGGGCAGCCGGTGTCACGCCAACTGGTGAGCGCGGATGCTAAGACGCCGCTGCCCAATCTGCTCGAGCAGTCAGGCGGCGCGGCGGGTAAGGCCGATTATTTGGCCGTGGCACGGGCCAACGGGCTATCCAATTTGAGTGAATTGAAGCCGGGCCGATGGCTCGCGATTAAGTGAGTCGGGTGTGGCAGCGGGTAGCGAGACCGCACTGCGCGGGTGGGGCGGGATAAAACCGTTGCGGGAGCACAACGATGAGATTCGGATCATTTAAGGCGCGCATCAAACAGGCGGTGCACCAGGCTGAAGCGAGCGTGAGTGCGGTGGCTGATCAAGCAGTGTCGGCCTTGGATCGTGTGGTGGATCAAACCAGCTCAGCGGTCGCGGACGTGGCTGCGGACGCGCAAGCCGCGGTGACCCACGTAGTGGGCCCCTGGGCGGACACGATCAGTCAGGCTGCACAGTCGAGCGCGGCGCTATTGGAAGCCGGCTCGGCGCTGCGGGGTACCGCGGGCCGCACGCACATGACCAGCAGAGAAGGGGTGGGCGAAGCGCCGGCCGAGCTTGAGATTCGCGTAAATGGTCAACCGCTGGATCCGAAGCACGTATGGGTGGAGCGCATTGAAGTGCGTCGCGCAGTCAACGAAATTCCGACAGCGACGGTACTGCTGACAATGCCGCAAGCGCCGCACGATGACTACGCGGTGCTTACGCGTCTGCTCGAGCAAGGCGCAATTGGCCAGAGCTTAAGCATGAAGGTGGGCAAGCTGCTGCTGTTTGCCGGCATGGTGGCGACGGTGCAGGTTCAGGTTGGTAGCACGGGCCGGCGCCTGAAGGTGCGACTCAAGCACCGGTTGCAGGGGTTGAAGGCGCGGCAGGACAGCCGGATTCTGAAGCAGGGTACGGATGCAAGCGTGTTACGGCAGATACTGAGCGAGCATGGCGTGAAAGCGCAGGTAACGATGCCGGTCGCTGAGCCTATGCAGCGGATGCAATGGAATTGCTCGGACTGGACATTCGTGCGAGCGGTGGCAGGCCAGCACGGCGCGTGGTTATGGCCGCAGGCCGATGGGGGCGTCAGGATTCACCCGCCTCAGTTGGGCGGCAAGACGCACCGGATTGGGGCCACCGCGCAGCACCCAGGGATGAGCCTGCTCGAGGCCCAATGGGCGTATTCGGGGCTGACGCAACCGCAGCAGGCGCATACGACAAGCTGGGACTTGAATGCGCAGGCGGTCGTGGAGAAGACAGCGAAACCGGCCAGCCTAGGCGCAGGGGGATTGACGCCGACTCGGCTCAAGCCCCTGAAAGACACGCGCTGGTTGGCGTCGCTAACTGGGCAATGGGAAGCGGCGATTCAACAAAGTGCGACCGATGGTTGGCTCACGCAACAGCATGCGCAGGCGGTGCGTGGGCACTGGACGGTGACGGGCTGCCAGGCGATTGAGTTGGGCGATACGTTGGAGTTAGCTGGATTTGGCCCAGCGTTGGACGGGCGCGCAATCGTGACACAGCTCGAATACGAGATCGACTCGACGCTGCGGGTGGGCAAGACGATCGTGGGGATCGGCTTGGACGAGGCGGCAGCAGTGGCACCGTCGCTACCTGCGCCGGCAGAATTGGTGATCGGTAAGGTGGCCAAGCACCAAACGGATGCGAAGCCGGCGACATGGAACCGGGTGCCGGTGACGGTGCCGATGTTGGGACCGTTAGTGCTGTGGGCGCGCATGGGGCATGCGTATGCGAGTACCCAGAGCGGGGTGACATTTTATCCGGAAGCCGAGGACGAGGTGGCACTGGAGTTCGTGGGGCAGGACCCGGTGATTGTGGCGTCGCTGCATAACCCAAAGCAAGTGGCGCCGTTCGCGCCGAGCGCGAAAAATGAGAAGAAGGCGATCGTGCTACGGCATAAAGGCAAGCGGCTGGAGTTCAGTTTCGATCGGGAGCAGCATGCGCTGCAGTGGGCAGTGGGGCAAGACTCGGCACCAGAGCAACAACTGGTGATGAGCGAAGAGAAGGGGCTGGCGTTTGCTGCCAAGCAGGGGCAGGTGACGGTGGAAGCCGAAGAGGGGGATGTGTCGTGGATGACCAAGAAAAACCTTAAGGTGAATGCGACCGAACAAGTGACGCTAGAAGGCAAGGCGGGCGTGACCGTGTCGAGCGAAAAGCATGTGAAGCTTGAGGCGCAGATGAAGTTATCGGGGCAAGGCAAGCAAGGGGTGGCGTGGTCAAGCGAGCGCAGTCGGATGGCGATGACGCCGGACAAAGCGAGCGTGTCGGCCAATGAAGTGGCGGTCGATGCCACGATGGCGACAAAGCTTAGTGGCAATGAGAGCGTTCAGGTCAAGGGCGCCAAGGTTGACGTGAAGGGTGACGCTGAGGTGAGTGTGGCGGGGGCCAAGGTGGCGCTCAATGGCCAAGCACAGACGAGCGTGACGGGTGCACAGGTGAGCGTAGAAGGTCAGGCCACGACGAACGTGGGTGGCAGTGGGATCACAAACGTGAAGGGCGCGATGGTGAACCTGGGCTAGCGCCGACGCAGCGTAGACAAATAGGAGTCGATAATGATCATTGAGGACACCGAATCGGATATGTACGGTCAGGGCTGGGCGTTTCCGCCAACTTTTAAGTTGCCCGAGCACGAGGGAGACAGTGGGGTGACGATGTCGGCCGGCGTGCATAACGTGGAGCAGAGTTTGCGAGTGTTATTCCAAACTCAACTGGGCGAGCGGATCATGCGTAGCACGTACGGCTGCGACTTGCAGGCGGCGGTGTTTGCGAGCCTATCCGAAGGTGTGCTAGCGGGTTTGCGGCGCCGCATTCTCGAGAGCGTAGCGCGGGAGGAGCCGCGCGCTGAGGTTGTGCAAATCGATATGCAACAGGAGGCGCATCAACCGGGATGGTTAGGGATCGCGGTGACGTACCGCTTGGCGGGACAGGCGCAGACGCGGCGCGTCTCCGGTGCGCTGGATCTGCAAGACGGCACGGGCGGAGGTTTTTAATGGGCGAGCTGATGGTGGCCACCGGTGACATGGTGATGTTTGAACCCAACTTCGGTAACCGAACGCTCATGGCGCCGGCGCAAGCGGTGCTGACCGGCACCGGACGGTTCATGGTGAAGGGCAAGCCCGGGTGCGTGATCAGCGATGTGGCAAAAGTGGTGGTGCCGAGTGTGCCATATGTGTCGGGCAGCTTTACGGTGCCGGGCGTGGGCCTGATCCAGTTATTAATGGCGGCGCCCGATCAAATCGGTAAGCAGGTGTTCAGTGGTGCACCGGTGCTGCTCAAAGGGGGCCAATGTCAGGCGATGTTTATTCCGACGGCGCCTGCGACGATGCCACCGCCTGCCAGCACACCGGATCCAACGGTGGGCGTGCCAACACCCGGTAAAGGGCGGTTTGTGGTGACGCAGGTCAACGTGAAGGCGAATTGATGCACCAAATAAACAGGACGACGCATGCACACATCAAAGCCGATAACCATGGCAGACAATGACGACGTAACTCCGTTCGTATTGGATGACCGCTCGATCGGCGCACAATTGGATGCCTTTCGTGCATATTGCCAGCGGCTGCCGTTCAAAGATAAGCAAGACAGGGTCATTGGCACGTGGGCGCAAGTGCTGTTGGGGCATGACGCGGGTGCATGGAGTGACACATGGAAAGACGATTCCGCTGAGCGTCAAGCAGCGGATCGGGCGTGGGCTGTTGAGCGGCAGCGCCTGACCGAACTGTACGAGTCACCACAGCAGGCAGACCAACGCCTGCCCCCCGAGCGCGCGTTTTTGCTCGCGTTGATGGGATTGCTGGAGACGCGGCGGGCGCTATTCAATGCGTTGCCGGCCCAGCATCGTGCGCTGTATTACCGGCAGATGCTGGCGCTTAAGCCGCGGGCGGGACAAGCGGATCAGGTAACCGTGCATTTTACGTTGGCCGACGGGGTGCGGGAATTGGTGCTGCCGGCGGGGTTGCGGCTCGATGCGGGACACGATAGTGCGGGCAATGCGGTGCAGTATGCGCTCGAGCAACCGGTGACGGTGAATGCGGCGCGCCTCACGGATATGCGGTGGGTGGTGCGTGACCCGCTGGTGCGCACCGGGCGTCGGGCATGCGTGGTGTATGACGAAGCGGCCGGCATTGCGTGGCCCAGCGAAGGCGTGCGTTTATTCGAGGTGGCGCCGGCCAAGTCCGGTGAAGCTGCACGGCCGGATGCAGACCGGGCCGTGATTAGCGGTCGGGTGGTGGGTTCGCCCGTGTTGGCGGTGGCGGGCGGGCAGCGCTCGTGGACGGTGACCTTCAAAAAGGCGCCGCGCTCGGCGGTAAAGGCCGAGCTTAGTATTGGGCAGGCGTGGGTCGAGCTCAAGGGCGTCACGAATCAACAGTCCACGGAACAAACTTTCAGTCTAGAGGCACAGGCGGGCGCGCCCACGCCAGTGTCAAATCTGGATGGCTTACAGGCGGCAACGCCGCTGCTGCGACTGACGAGCGAGTCAGGTGAGTCGGTGCCAGAGGTGACACGCTTGGCGGTGTCAGTGAAGGGCGCGGTCAACGTGCAGTGTGCAACCGACGACGGCACGGCGCTCTCGGGCGGCGGCTTGCCGTTTGGCGAGCGGGCCGACAAGGGGCGGGGAGTCAATTTGATCTCGCCGGAATGGTGGCGGTTGGGACCGAAATTGACGCACATCACAGTGACGCCAACATGGGTCGGGTTGCCGCAAATGTCATTGCATGACTGGTATGGGCCGGATCCGACGCAGAGTACGCCAAACTGGCTTAAGTTGGACGCGAACCTGAATGTCGATTTAAAGAACGGCAAAACGTTGGATCAGTTGGCGACGCATCTGCAAGGCAGTCCTGCAAAGCAAGTGACGAATGGAAACAAGGTAGCCGGACAGATCGCAACGGATGAAGGTTACCTAAACAAACCGGCCAGCAACGCAGCCTTTACTGTGCAAGCGTCGATTATGCGACGCCAGCAAGGTGAGATACAGTCGCTGGGCGGAGCATTGCCGCTATTTGTCGGAAGCGAGGCACCAGAACCCAAGCCTTGGACGATTGCGCTGGACGCTGTCAGCTTGCCACTCGTGGCGGCACACACGATTGTCCCCGACAACGACGATTCGGCCGCCTGGCCGTGGCGGGTGCGGATCGAATTGCAACAATCGTTTCTGCACGCAGAATATGACGCGCACCTGCGGACACCGGCGCAAACGATTGTGCTCGAGACGCAGCACACGATCACGACGCAGGTGACTTGCTTACAGGATGTCGAAGGACAGAAAGTCCCGAAGCTGGTGGCCGTTGACGTACCGGGCGAGTCGAGCAAGAAGGTTCCGATGCCGGCGATGGAAAACCACATCGAAACCATTCGTACACCGATGCCAGTGATGGTGCCCAAGGCCCAATGGCGTGCGCCGTATGTGCCGCAATGGTCGGGGTTGCAGGTTGACTATGACGCCGCCGATACTGAGGTGACACAGCAGGTGATTGCGCCGTTTGGATATGCGCCGACTGACGAGCGAGAACTGTTGGCGGATGCGGAACTGTATCTGGGGATAAAAGGCATTGAGGCGGGCCAATGGCTGACGCTGCACTGGCAGTTGCACAGCCCAGGCGCGCTCGCGCTGCAGTGGCAATACTTGGCGCCGGGCGAGCGCTGGCAGCGACTGCCGGTGGCCGACGGCACCGATGGGTGGCGTATGAGTGGTCAGTGGTCAGTAGATTGGCCAGGCGATGCGAGCAGTACACCAACAAGCTTGCCGGCGGGCCGGATGTGGCTGCGGGCAAGCATTCAAACGCTGCCGCCGCGTGATCGGGAGCGGCCGTGGTTACCGGCGCTGCCGTGGCTGAGCGGATGGGTGACAAACGCAGCGCAAGCAATACGGGCAACCGAGCTTTTTACGCAAGCGTTAAAGTCGGGCAGTGTGACGCAAGCGCTGGATGCACCGGCTGGGCTGCAGTCAGTCGAGCAGCCGTGGTTATCAACGGGCGGACAAGCAGTGGAGACGCAGGCGCAGTTTGACGCGCGCATTGCGCGCCGGCTACGGCACCGTGACCGAGGCTTGAACAATCAAGATCTGCAAACTTTGTTGCACGAACAGTATCCGCAGATTCGGGAATTAGCGGTGCTGCCGCCTGAGCGCGATCCGAACAACGGCACATTAAAGCAGACAATCGCCATTATGCCGGAACCACCACTGAGCGACAGCGAGGACCGGCTGCGCCCGGGTTTAAGTGCGGCGCACTTAAGTCAAATGCAGGCGTGGTTAAAGGCGCGCACGTCGCCGTGGTTGACGCTGAAATGCGTGAATCCGGAGTATGTGGTAGTCATCGTGAGCTGGGAGGCCGACTATCGGTTGGGGCTGAGTCGCACGGTTGGCGATGCGCGAGTGCAAGCGGCGCTGCAGGCCGCGTTTGTGCCGTGGGCGAGCGCGGGTGACGATGGCAGTGTGCAAGTAATGGGTCGCGCGATCACGCACGGCGCGGTGCGGGACGTGCTGCGTTCGGTGCCGGAGGTCCACGAAGTCAAAGCGGTGCGTCTGAATGGAAGCCAGGACAAGGATTTCGCTGCCTCGCCCGGGCAAGTGGCGGTGCTCACGTGTGTGCCGCTCGAATATGAAGGTCTGACGATCGCCTGGATGGAGCCGAAGCAAAACGACTCGCAGTCGTACTACCGCGATGTGACGATGGTGAGTAACGGACAGAAACGGGCAACGCTACGGGTGACGGTTCCCACGCAGGTATTAGGACTGCACGATGAGCCGATCAACACGAAGGCCGAGGTGGAGCTGGTAGACCTGGATACGGGACTGATACTGCCGAGCCAGCAAAACGACACGGGATTGTGGGTGCAAGGCAAGCAACTCAAGGAGGCTGCATCGACATTGGATACGCAGCGTTATGCGGCGCCCAAGTGTTTGACGTCGAATCCAAACGCAACGACCAGCCAATTCGATGTGGTTGCCGGCGAGCGAGCGTGCGGTGTGTATCGACTTGGTGCAGCAGTGAAGCTAGAAGATGTGACGTTGCACTCGGCGCAGGTTGGACAGTTCGTGACGCTCAACGTGCACGCTGCGCGATTGTCTGATAACGGCGCGCCGAATAGTAAGTCTTCGGGGGCGCACGAGGCGTCACGGCAACATAACAATG
Source organism: Mycetohabitans sp. B46 (assembly GCF_037389205.1). Lineage (NCBI taxonomy): Bacteria > Pseudomonadati > Pseudomonadota > Betaproteobacteria > Burkholderiales > Burkholderiaceae > Mycetohabitans > Mycetohabitans sp. B46. Next base: position 146,065 of record NZ_JADBGL010000001.1, on the reverse strand, counting down.
AGGTTAACGATGGCTGATACCACGAGGCAGACCACCGAGGCCGATTCAACAGCAGGCGATACTGCACAGGATCCGATTCACTTTGATACGTTGTGGTCGACTGCACAGGATGCGCTCACGGTATATGCGGGAAAGAGCTGGAGTGCACGCAGTGACGCCGATCCCGGCGTGACGCTGCTGCAAGCGCTCACCTTTGCGGTGTCGGATGTGAGCTATCGGCACACACTACCGCTGGCCGATTTGTTGACGCCAGAATCGGTGCCCAACAAAAGCGCAACGTGCCTGAATCATGGCACTGGCAACGATAGCAGCATCTTCGCATCGGAGTTCGGTCCGGAAACCGCGTTGACCTGTGGACCAGTGACCCTCAATGATTACCGGCGTCTCCTTTTGGATCTGACCGACACCGATAACGAATCTTCGACTTTCTTGTTCAGGGATGTACAGATTGCGACTGTGTCGCCAGAGCAAAGCTATGCTTACATCTATGACACCGATCGCTATATGTTCCTGTTTGTAGGGGAAGAAAAAAATCAGTTTGAGCAAGAAAAAAAGAATAAGCAGAGCTACCGGGTCCCCGGGCAGTATCGGCTATGGGCGACCCTGAACCCTGGTGTGAAAGAAGATGACGCGAAGAAGCGCCTACAAGCCTGTCTAAGGGACAACCGAAACCTGTGTGAATGGGAAATCACCGATATTTGCCTTTTAACGCCCACGAAGCAAGAACCGCAGGTCGTCATCGAGTTGGAAGACGACCTATCGGCTGATCAAACGGCTCAGATCGTTGCGTTAGTGATCTGGAAGGTCAATGACGCATTACTGCCGTGGCCGATACGTCAATCAGCTGCGGTGCATCTGGCGCAAGGCGAGGCGGCGGAAGCAGTCTATGCCGGACCGCATCTGAAACATGGCTGGATTGCCGACTTGCCGCCGTCACGTGGGATAGACGATCAAGGCAAGCTTACGAAGCGTTTAGTGTCGTATTCGTCGCTGATAGCTGCGATGATGACCGTGCGTGGCATCAAGCGGGTGTGGTGGGACAGACAAAACGGGCAAACACCGGAAAAGGCACTTGAGATTGCCGCCAATGCGCAAGCGCAATTGTGGGTCGATCCGGCAAGTGGCCTGTTGAAGGACTCTCCGCTTGGCAGGCTAATCATAGTGCGCAAGCGTGGGCAAACTATTACGGTGGAGCCCCGGGTAGTCAACAAGTGCCTCAAAGCGCGACTGACGCAGGGGACACAAGCTAAACGCGATGAGAGGAGGCGGGTGCCATACGGCCAATACCGGCATCCTGCGTATTACCGCAGCGCTGGGTCCTGGTTGCCACCGGTGTATGGTTTGCAGCAAGGGGCCGATCAGTTCGACCAAAATTTCAACGCAAAACAACTGCTGCGGTTTCTCCGTCCATTCGAGCAACAGGTCGCGAACAGCGCCGATCAGTTGGAAAAGCTGCCGCGCCTATTGGCCTTTGATGACCGAGATCCCAGGGCCGCGATATGGGGCGCCGCTGATTGGCCAAATGCCGACCAAGATGCGCTTACTCACGAACAAACTGCGCGCACTCTTCCCGAGCGCGACGCGCTGAAACAGGAAAGTGAGCACCAGTCGCAAGACAATGAGAAAGAATTGGCAATCGTCAATTATTTGCTGGGCTATTTTGGGCAGTGTCGCGCGTCACGCACGCTGCTGGGATCCAAACCGGAAGAATTTTGCCACGTGCAGCAAGGCTTTTTGCGGCAGATGACGCGGCTGTCGTACGAGCGCGCGGCAATCAGCATCAGTAACATCTCGGCGTTGCAGCGCAAGATTGCAGCGCGCCTCGGTATTGGCCAGGTGCTGTTCGATGAAACGCTGCAACAAGCCGGCGCCTCGTTTCCTGACTCGCTGCCCTTTTATTTGATCGAGCATCAAGAGCTATTGCCGGTTGCCCCCGATCCAAAGCTTGTCAACATGGATTGGAAGGAGGTCAATGACAACGAAGATAAGCGTGACCAGAATGACAAGCAGCTGTTAAGCCTTTCTTTGGCGGATGTAAAAAACGGGCAACTGCGTGTTGGGCAGTTGATCGAGCTACAAGCCAAGCATAATGGAATAACGCTCGAGCCGATCACTGGCATCGTAATTCACAAGGTAAAAACTGGTGGTGACGGTAAATCTGCGCAGATCGAAATTGATTTGGAACAGCACCGGCGTTTGCAACGTAGCGTTCGCTTATTAAATGAATCTGGTTACACATGGAAATGGCGAATCAGTCCGGATTGGTTAAAGCGCGTGGTGTATGATCTTCGCTACATCGATAATAATGTTTCCAAGGACGGAACCGCAACGCTGACGGTGCAGCCGTCGTTTCCGATATGTCTTAAGACGGGGGACCGATTTGCGTTGCGACCTAAAGCGAGATGGCAAAGTGTGGCGACGGCCGGTGAGCTGAGAGAAGTTGAAAGCTGTAAAGATATTGTTGTTCAGGTGACGGATAGCGATCCGATACAAGGAATCGTGACTGTCCAATGGATAGGTGCAGGCAATCAATACATTACTACAGAAAAAAAGAGTCGCCTCGAAGTCCGCCCAGTGGATTTAGACAACATCTCCTCGAGCGAACCAGCATGGCCAGATGCTGCTACGTCAGCCCTTTACGGTTGGTCCGTCCCCTACAAAGAAGACACGTTTGCATTCACGTTGAGCGTAGTATTAAATCGAAGCTGGGTGGGGCAACACGGTAATCCAAGTGAATTAAATCAGTGGATCGAGCAAATAGTTCGGCAAGAAGCCCCTAGTCATCTGAATATCCAATTGCACTGGCTAGGTGATCTGCAATTTAGGCATTTTGCGTATAAATATCAACAGTGGCAAAAAGGGGGTCGACCGGTCGGCGATCAGTCATATGGGCTCTTGAATTTGCTTGGTGTGGGAGAGCGGCCCACGGATGAACGCGCTGGAATTGGGTTCGTGCAAATCGCGGATCATGGAACTAAAATAAAAATAGAAGAAGATATTCTGAAAGAGAGGATCAATTCGGAAGGAAAAAATAAATTACGGCAGGCTCGCCTTGAGCAGCAGGTGGTCTACGTCGGAGATTCGGAAGATACTTACCCACATCTACTAAAACCGCTCTCATAAACGGCACACGTTGAGCTAAGGAAATAATGTATTGAAATAGAAAATAGGAGTATTGAAAATGAAACAGTCCAAAAAGGATGAGTTGGTAGAGAATTTTAGCGCGTGGAAAGTACCTGGCGAGATGGAATTTGCAAAATTGATCGATTTTGCGAGCGTCGCCCCATCGGCGGGCGATGGCCTAGAGGCGGAGTCCAGTGGACGTCTAAAAGTGAAGTGCCAGCCTAATAGCGGCTTGGTGGCTGACAATACGGGATTAGTGGTGCAATGCGGTAATGGGCTCACAACGGAAAATGGCTCGTTGTCTGTCCGGTGTGGCGGGGGCATCATGTGTGAACGGGACAAGGCAACAAATGTCGACGAGTTAAAACTTAACGTCGAAGACAACTCAGGGCTCGTCGATCGCGAAGGGCAGTTGTCAGTGGCGACTGGACCGGGCGTAAAGTCTTTTGCCAACGGCCAACTCGGACTGAACTGTGACAACCAAACATTGGTCATCGAACAAGGTTGCTTAAAGGTGAAGGTGGATCCCGAAGGCGGATTAATCGTCAAGGAGGGCTATCTCACCTTGAACATTGAGAAATTTTTGCTTTAAGACACCACCATGGTATCGATGCGAGGTGTGGGCATAGCGTAGCCGCTGGGACAATATTTGATCTGGGAGAGCTAAGATGAAGAGCGCGAACAAGCTAAAACAGGAGTTTGTGACGGGCGCGACGCCCAATGAAACGCATTATCATGATTTGATCGAGTTGGCGGACATTGGTCGCAAAGCGATCGGGTTGCCTGAGGGAGAAGGAGCGGCAGCGCCAGGCAAGGGGCTGGGTTGGAACTCAAGCGATCACAAATTAAGCGTCAAACTGAAACCCGGCTCTAGCGGATTGTTGGTCAATCACCAAGGTCTCGCGGTCGAACCCGGGATTGGTGTTCAGCTTGCAGAAAACAAAGTCACCATCGCAGTCAAGGCTGAAGGCGCGCTGAGCACAGAAGCGGGCCTATGCGTGAAAACGGGTAACGGGGTGAAAATTGAGGGCAGCTCGCTTAAGTTGCATGTGGACACGGACAAGGGTTTATCGACAGATGGCGGGATGCTTAACGTAAAGTTTGATTCCAACACTCTTAAAGTGACAGGCAACCAACAACTTAGTATTAACTATGATGGAACATATTTTACAGAGCAAGAGGGTAATTTATCGCTGAATGAGGACCACATCGAAAGGGTGAAAAAAGCATTGGCCAAGGAGATTATAAAAGCATGTGGTTTAATGTCTGTTTCCACCGGTGGCGATGTCGGCGAGTATCCAAAGGATGGTCGGGACCAAACGGCGCTTGCTGCTCAGTTGCAGCCCATCGTCGACGCGATCAAACGTGTCTACGTTACCGATCAAGTATCGAGCGGGCGCGACATCAGCCCCAGCGAGAAAAGCTTGGCGAATGCGATAGGGAAGCTGCTTGCTCGCGCTTACACCGCAGGCGCGTGGGCCGTCGCGGCGGCGCTGGCGAATAAGACCGGCGGCACAGTAATGGAGGCAAGCATCCGGAGTTATGCGAGGGAGCGAAACGACGAACCGACCGCAAAGGGCATCTTAGGCTGCGTGGTTGAGATCGCAGAGAGACTTCAAAATACCTTGTTTCCCTGCGTGCGTCTTAACGTGCCGCAGCCGTTGGAGTTGGTGGCACAAGCCGAATCGGTCCAGGTGCAACTCGAAGGCCTCCTCGACGGGTTGTCGCTGTCATGTGAAGCGACGGGCACGGGCGCCGTGCACGCAACGGTTACCGGCGGCACGGTCGAGCTCAAGGGCGAGCGCGAGGGTAATGCAACGGTGACGGTATTCTGGCTGCCACGAAGTCCGGCTAAGATGCCTCGGCTATTATTAACCCGATTCGACGTGAAGGTGTATGGTTACCAACTCTTGCCATTGAGTAAAGTGACGCCCTTTTTCCGAAAGGGAGTGCAAACCATCGAAGGTCCCGACGCCGCCCCCCGGCCGGATTCTGCCCATGAGCTGCGCAGACCCTACCAGATATTTCTGCCAGACGGTTATCACGGAACCGGACTCTTTGCACTTAAGTTGATTTATGAGATTCCTACTCAAAGTGGAGTGCGCGTGGAGACGGCAAAATTCAAGTATATCAACCCCGTACCTGTCGACAGCAACGGCGAAAACTTGAAGGTTTTTGAGGACAGCGACAGAGCACGGAGGGGCGGACAGGGCAAGGATGTCGTCACGCACGAGACCGTATTGAAGTTTAGTTCGCCGATACCGGTGCCTTCGAACCAAGACAGCCCGCGCGAGTACGAAGTCGTGTTAGAGGTAGGCAAGGAAAAGTGGGGGTTCGTGTTCGCTTATTGACTTCTCGGCGTCTAACGCGGGAGACGGGTCGAAGCACGGGCGGGAGGGCCCGTAGTGGCGGGCAATAGGCGCGCTGCGGTGGGGGAGTACTCAGCGGCGATAAGATTCTTGAAGATGGCAGACTAAGGAAGCAGCGACGCTGTTTGGCGTCGGGGCGAGGCGGAGCCACCGTCGTAGGCGAACAGGATGAGTCAACCAGCCGATGCGGCTACCCGATATTGCCCACCCCGTCCACCACTTTCGATACTCCTCCACACGTCGCAGATCCTTGGCAAGGCTACCGCGTCGCGCCTGCTCACAAAGCCGGCGAAGTTTTATCGCATGGTTGGCTAAGGCGCGCGGCGTGACGGCGGCGCAGCCGTCGGCGTTAAAAAGACAGCCCATCCAGTCGAAGCTTTTGTCGACTTTGCCAATGAAGGTTTTGTCTGGGTGTGGTTTGAACTCATAGGAAACCAAAAATTGATTCAGTTGTTTGACAGCTCGACGCAGATGCCATCGTGTCTTCGCAAACAGCAGGCAATCGTCCATGTAGCGCACATAGACGAGGTGGGGGCACGCGCAAAACGTCTGATCGATGACAACCAGATGAAAGGCGGCGAACAACAGGCTGAGATCGGTCAAGTGCGACGGCACGCCACGCGATGCGTGCGCGATGGCGCGATCGGTCGGCTGCTCGCTGGTAAAAGCGGCGTATGTCCCCGTGTACGGGCCGATTGGACACGACACGCGATCATCCCGGGGGCGATCGGGCACAGCTGGCTCGCGGACATCGCCCGCTCACGGCTTGGCCAGCAGGGTGTCAGTGATGCGTAACCAAATCGACGAGTTTCACTTCCGTCTGCGCGTGTCATTGGATGATGCGGATCGTCTACAACACCGTTGTAGCCGGCTATTTCACGATACGCTGCGCCCGCACATCGCACGCGTGATCGAGCAATGTGACGACGGCCGTGGCGATGAGCCGTATCAGGTGGACCGGCTGGTCATCGACGTGGACGACGTTGCGCTGGAAAGGTTTGAGCCGGAGTTACTTAAGCGGGTGCCCGTCGAGCTGGCGCGTGCGTTGCAGGCCGCCTTGGAGGCGCGTGCGAGCACAGGGGTACCCGTATTGCCCGAGGACACGGTGGCACCACGGCGCGCAACACACTCGGACACGCTGCGCGTGGCCGCGAGGACCGGTCCATCCGATTGGACGGCGCTGCTGCGTTATCTGGACACGGGCGTGTGGGTGGCGCCCGACCGCGCGTTTAATGGGCCAAGTGGCGGCCTCGTCCCCAGCCCGCATGCTTGCATGATGCGTCTGATCCAAACGAGCCAGCTGCACGCGCGCGACGACGCGTCCAAGGCCCGACTTGCGTTGGCTGAGCGCTGCTTGCAACCGTGCGCCCGACACCGGCTGATTGCCGGGGAGGACGAAGCCGCGTTGCGCGCGCTACTCGCTTGGCTGATTGCGCCCACCTGCATTCCTTTGCCGTCTCAACCAGACTGGTCGTCCCTGTTGCCGCTTGGCGCGTTGCTGACCTTGCAGCGCTACCCATTGGCGGCGCAGGCGAAGGTCAGCCGAGGGAGTGCACCAGCGGTCATCGCGCCGACATTGCGCCCGTTGTTGTTCTTCGGCCATCAAACTGCCCCGACGACGGCTGCGCGGAGTCCGGATCCTTCGCTCGACGCGTGCCTCGATGCGCTGCTGACTCAGCGGCTAACCGAGCCGATGCGGCATATGCTGCGTGCGCTGCTAACAACCCAGTTCGGCGAGCCGGATTCGACGCGTTGGCCCACGCATCTGACGGCCAAGCTGCGCGAACGGCTGGAGGCGGCCCTCAATCTGCCAGATGGGCGCCCACCGTCGCCTGCCACGGCATCGGGGCTGCGTGCATCCAGTTCGGCAGGCTATGCGTCACGAGAGCGCGACGCGCTGGCCGCCGAGCGCGCGATGCGGGCCAAGCAGGCGCTCGCTCCCACGCAACACCGCCCAAACCCGTTCGTTGAAGCCGAGCCGCTGGTCGTGGCGAACGCGGGTTTGGTGTTGCTATGGCCGATGTTGCCGCGTCTGCTTCAAACCTTTGAGCTGATCGATGCCGGCAATGGCTGGGCGCCGGATGCCGTACGGCGCGCCATCGCGTTGCTGGACTGGCTCGCGTCCGGGCAGACACCGCCAGCCGATTGGCGCGTGCCGGTGCCCCGCCTGCTATGTGGCTTACCACCGCTGCCCGACGACGTGCAGCCGATCGACTGGCCGGTGCTGGACGGGCCGCAACAGGAAGAGGCAGACCGCTGGCTGAACATGACAATGGCGGTGCTGCCGGGCCTGCAGCGCTTAAGCGCTGCCGATGTACGCGCGTTTTTTCTGCAACGCACGGGCATGCTGGCGGCAGACACGAAGCATCTCACCTTAATAGTGGAACGGGATGCGACCGATGTGCTGTTGTCCCAGGTGCCATGGCCGCTGACGCAGATAACACTACCGTGGCTATCAAGCCCCATTGAAGTGGAGTGGCTCGCATGAAGATCCTTACTTCTCAATCGCTCAATGCGCCCGCGCCGGGCACTAAGTGGCACCCCTTGGCCAAGCGGGCCGAGGCGCAAGGCGGGCGGGCGCCTGTGAGCGCGGCATTCGAGGCGCTTGGGCCGTGGCTTGAGTATGTCGAGCAGGTTGTGCAGCAATTGCTCGTCTGGCAGCAGCAACACGAGGACGACCGTTTCAATCTCGCTGGGTTACTCCAGCCGGAAGAACAGCTCGAGGCCACATGCGCGCAACCACGCGGCATGCCGTATTGGTGCAGCGACGATGCCGCGTCGTGGACAACGCTGCATGCGCCGGATGCACACGGGCGACTGGCCGAGGTGATCGAGCGATTCGGGCTCACTTTGTTCGAGACGCAGGTACTGGTGTTGTGTGTGCTGCCGCTATTCGAGCCGCGTTATCGTGTGCTGATTGCCTATTTGCAAGGAGATGAAGGCGCGAGTTGGCCCAGTTTGGAATTTGCGTTGACGCTCTTTAGCGCGACGCCTGTGCAGCGTATCGCGCACCGCCACCTGCTTGGCACAGACGCTGGCGCTTTGGTGCACCATGGCCTTGTCTACTTGGCGGAGCGCAACGGTCGCGCGAGCACGCGCGACGACGCGTTGTACTTGCGCGTGGATGAGACCGTTTATCGCTACTTAAGCGGCGCAGATGCGACATCGCTGCCCATGGCCCTCACACAGGTGGCGCAGTGGTGGTCCGCCTCTCGCTCCGGTGACGTACTGCGTGACGGCTCGTGGGCTGAATGCGCGCAGCAGATCGCAGCGTGCTGTTTTGAGTCTGAGCCAAAACATGTCCCGTTATTATTGTTGCACCAAACCGACGGCTGCCTGGCGTTCATCGCGCAGCTGGCGCACGATGCGGACCGCCCGACGCTGATCGTCAACCTGGCGGCATTGCCGGACGAATCGGACGAGGCATGGCCAGTGCTGCTCGCGGTGCTGCGCGAAGCGCGCTTGCACGGCAGCGTGTTGGTGCTGCAACAGCTTACCGACGGTGTGGCACGGCACGGGCGATTGCTTAACGCGTTGGCGTCCCGACTGGAGCAACATGGGCAGCCGGTGGTGGGGTTATGGTCCGGGCAAGATGCGGGCAACGTGTTTGCCACCCTGCCGCAGGTGCGTGTAACGCTGCCGCCGCGCACCCGCGAGGACGATGCGCGGTTATTGCAAGCCAGTTTGAGCCCGGCCGGCCACGGGTGGAACCTGACAGCGTTGCTGCGGCACACGCGGTTCAATCCGGATGCACTCGAGTGCACGCTGCAGGAGGCGCACGGCTATCGGGCGCTACGCGACGCGCAGGCGCCGCTCACACCAGCCGATCTGCATCAGGCGCTGCGCGTGCGGGGCCAGCAACACTTTGGCTCGCTCGCGCAGCGCGTATCACCGCGGCGCACGTTCGATGACTTGATTGTTAGCCCAAATTTGGCCGAGCAACTGCATGAGATTATTGCGGCGATCCGGCAGCGCGACGTGGTGCTCGCGCGCGGGTTTGCGTGCAAGATTGGCAATGCAACGGGCATTAGCGCGCTGTTCTACGGCGAGTCGGGCACCGGCAAGTCGATGGCCGCCGAAGTGCTTGCCGGCGAATTGGGCGTGGAGCTTATCCGCGTGGATCTGTCGGCGGTGGTCAACAAATATATCGGCGAAACGGAAAAGAACCTGTCGCGGATCTTTGATCTGGCTGGGGGCGACACCGGTGTGTTGCTGTTCGACGAGGCCGATGCGCTGTTTGGCAAGCGCAGCGAAGTGAAGGACGCACAGGACCGGCACGCTAACATCGAGGTGTCGTATCTGCTGCAACGATTGGAGCAGTATCCGGGGCTCGTGGTGCTGACAACAAATAACCGCGGGCATCTAGACGACGCGTTCACGCGCCGGCTAACGTTCATGACGCGCTTTGAAGCACCAGATGCCCATTTGCGAGAAAAAATGTGGCGTGCGATTTGGCCGGCGCAGGTGGCAGTGGACGAGGAAGTGGATTTTGCGCAGCTTGCGTCGGTCATGGAATTGACCGGCGCGGGCATTCGCAACGTCGCGCTGCTCGCGAGCTGGCTCGCAGCTGAGCAGGGGCGAGCAGTCAATAGGGCCGATATCGAGCGCGCGGTGCGCCGTGAATTGAGTAAGACCGGGCGCATTATGCCGCAACTGTCAGTGTGACGCTGTGGCGTGCGGTCATCAGATAATAACGTACTAGGGCGGAGAACATGGAAAGTAACCAACCCACGCATTTCGCGCTCAGCGATAAGTCGTTACTAATGCTCAATGCGCAAATCGAGATGACCTTGAACACGTATTTACCGAAGCCAGTCGAAATTCGGTTTGACATGCCGGATAAGGACAATCCGCCGGATTGCCCAACGCTGTGTGTATTCCTGTACGATATTCAAGAGGACCTGGAATTGCGGCATGGGCAATCGCGCCAGTACGTCGCAGGGACGGGAAAATTTGATCCTCGACAAGTGAACGTACGCTGTTGTTACCTAATTACGTATTGGGAGCGGCGCCCAGAAAACAAGATGGGGCCGGTTAGTCAACCCATGGTGGTAATGAATGCGGTACTCAATGCGCTGCTCAATGCGGATTGGGATAAGAGTCTGAGGAACAATCTGAATTTGCCGTCATTCTCACGAGTCATTGCGCCATCAGAGCATTTGTCAGGCTTGGGCAATTTCTGGCAATCGTTGGACGATCGGCCTCGGCTATGCCTGAATTTTCAGGTAACGATTCCAATTAAATTAGGACTTGGCCAGGCTGAGAAGGAACAGCCAGTGCTGAATGCGCAACTTATGCCATCGGCAGCACAGTCGTGGGAGGACTACGACAAATCGTTGTCGTTCAAGCGTGTGCTGGTAGACAAAGTACTGGCATTACTGGCTATAGAACAAGTGCAATTGGCGCGTGTGCAACTGGCGCGTCTGGCGGTGACCTGCGAGTACACAAATCCTAACGAGCCGCCGACGGCTCATGTGAGCGGGCTGCTTGATGAGGAGACGCACGAGGTGCTGTCCCGGGTGATTAACGAGAATGAAGATGAGTGGAGGAGGCTTGGCGTGCAGGTGCCAGTGGACGTTCAGGAAGTGACTGGGGTGAAAATCTTTGTTGATGATGCTGGTTGACGAGCGGATACTTCCTTTTCGCGTCTGCAGCGCAACGAGCGTTCCAATACACAGATGGCACCGACAACTGACTGGGGTTGGCTGTGACAGCCTATTCGGATTTTCCGCCAGAAAAATTATTAGGTTGGGGCAGCGCGATTTGTGTCGTCTAAGAGGTTACATATACATAGGCTGTCAACGAGGTGAATTATGGTTAAATTTTATAGCCAGAAGTCCAGCCAACAGAAAAAGGCTAGGCGTCCGTATATCGAGCCAAATCCGAAGGAAATTTCGGAATATCTTTACGGCGGTTCTCGAAAAATTTATACAAATAATCTCACAATTATGTTTTTAATAAATAAAGGTTGCCGCCTTGATGGTGACATGTCGGCAACATGGATTAAATTTAGATTATAGCGGCATTTATTGTCATGTTGCGCTTCCTGTCTTGCAGTTATAAAAATGAGGTAGATAATGCCAAAAAAATTTTTTCAATCAAACCAGGCCAAAGCGAAGCTAAAGCGCCGGGATGATGTCTCTGACCAGCTTGATGATGAAGTTACTGAACCAGCTGTATCTGGTGCTCAGGCTGTTCAAAAATTTTTATCAAACCGACGACATTCGGACTTTTCTGAAGACACTGCGTCTTATGAAGAAGAGGGAGCGATCGGCGAGTTGACCGTTCGGCAAGAAGGTTCTTATGCTAATTTGTCGGAAGCGAAACTAAAGGAAAAAATTTTGAGTATAGATAAAAATTTAGAAGCAAATTCATTTGAATCTGCAACTTCATTTTTTAGGGCTATGACGAAAAATGAGTTTGAAATATTAAACAAATCTAACATTGAGGAAAGTAGTAGGAATAATGGAAAAGGTTATTATGGATTGAGCAACGGTATAAGGTATGTGTACGAGAATTACTTCAAAGATGATAATTCTCATTTGGTTGAATTTTATGTAAAAAATTTTGGCGATGGCGAAGAAAAATCAAGTTTTTTAGATTTATTAAGAAAAAAGGTTGAATCCAATATAAAGGATGGCGAAAATATCACTGAAGGAGAAAAAGAAAAAATAGATATCGATATAAATGTAAAGGCTGAGAATAGGGCGGTTTCAATTGGCTTGGGTCCCAAGGGAACCCAAGTTTCTATAAAAAACATACCCTTTAAAAAAGCTCAGAAAATTAACAAATCGGTTCACAACCATCTGGCTAGAGCTTTAAAAAATTTAATTGATGAAAATAAGGTGGGGTATCAGCTTATAGCAAGCCTTTCTACCCATGAAAATAAAACCATGACCTCTAGAAATCTGGGGAGAACAGCCAAGCGCTCGGCAAAGGGGCCTGAAGCGTCAGGTTCAGCAAGACTGTAAGAAAAAAATAGTCCGCCGGAAGATGCAGGCATATTGGCGATTTTGATGAGCATGGTCAAGCGCTTTGGTTAACAGTATTCAAGTGTTTCTAACAAACGTACTGTTGATTAGGGCGTTCGGAGGCATTTAAGTAGAAGTGTCAGCAACGTGTTGAAAATGGCTTTCACACTTTCTGTGACGTTTACGCTGCGATTCAGGCTTGAAACAACCTATTTCGCACAGTCTTATGCCTACCCGCCATTGTAAGTGGGAGACTGTGTTCGGACTTTCAGGGGACTGTTCCAGATCTAGCTGCGCGGAAAAACCGCAAAGTATCATGTGCGGACGGCGCGAAGCGAGTTGATGGGTTGGCTGGACATGGTGCAACCCTTAACGGTTTGGCCTCAGACAAGCCGAATCGGGCTAGGGTACTTTGCAATCGTCGCATCGTGCGTTACAAGCGGTACGCCTTCGGCAACGGCCTACCCGATCAAAATCCGATCGAACGGATCGCGGTGGATGGGCGGTAGATGCTCGAGCTCCAACGCGTGCGCAGTCACGATCGGCAGTTTCTCGTAGCCAACGTCAAGCAGGCTGCAACGCAGCACGCGTGGCTCGGCCTGAAAATCTGCGCGAGCCAGGCCGCGTTTGATCACAATCTTCCACAGGCTCGCGACGCTAAAAAGCGGCGTGCAGGCTGGATCTTCGAGTAGCGCGCGCCGCGGCCGGCAATTCAGGTGCGTTGGCGGCCGCCCACAAAATTAGGTGGGTGTCCAACAGCACCTTCATTCAGCGTTACCGTCAAACAACTGTTCAATGTCTGCGGCGCCCATCGTGTCGAAATCAGCTGGCACGCTAATCTGTCCCTTCAGGAAGCCGATTCGACTGTATCGAACAGGTGCTGGGAGTTCGAGCGGCACGACTTTGCCCAGCGGCTTGCCGGCTTTGGCGATCACAAATGGTTCGCCGCCGTGCACCGCTTGGTCACTGAGTCGCGACAGGTGCGTCTTGGCGTCGTGGATGTTATATGCGTGCATAATCGCCTAATTAAGTTCAATGAGTTTGGTTTAATTAAGCGATTAGATTGCGTCAAGTACCTGCGGCAATTGATCCATGAGCATTTGGCGGACTTCGTCGGCTCGTGCCGCTTCGCGTTCAACAAGGCGCTGGCGTTGCTTTTGCGGTTAGTCAACGATACACGATGCCGACGACGGCCACGAGCGTCTACTCGGTCACATGGACGGTGCCGGTCAGGCCCGCCAGCGCCAGCAACGCGATGGCGAAGGCATCAAACGGCTTGCGGACTGACGCGGCGGTAACAGCCATCTGGATTAAGGACGTTTTTTCTCGATGAACTCGATCTTGTAGCCGTCCGGATCCTCGACGAAGGCGATCACCGTGGTGCCATGTTTCATCGGGCCTGCTTCGCGCGTGACCTTGCCGCCCTTCGCGCGCACCGCGTCGCATGCCTCGCGTGCGTTGTCCACTGCAATCGCCAGATGGCCAAAGCCAGTGCCCGGCTCATAGGTCGAAGTGTCCCAATTATGGGTCAACTCAATTACCGTATGGTTGTCCTCGTTGCCGTAGCCGACGAATGCAAGCGTGAAGCGGCCTTCCAGATAGTCATGCTTGCGCAGCAACTGCATGCCCAGCACGTTCGTGTAGAAGTCCAGCGATCGCTCCAGGTTGCCGACTCGAAGCATCGTATGAAGAAGGCGCATGATGGAATCCTTGAAATGTCGATGGCGTTGCGGGGACGTGATAACAGCGCCGTACGGCAGGCACGGCGCGATACGGCGAGGATTTTAACCTGCACAGCACGGCTTTGCGCGATGCGGCCAAACGGCGCCGGTGAGCGTCACAGCGTGGGCAGCAACTCGGGCGGATGGTTTTTCAGCAAGCTGCGCGCCTCACGGAATTCCGGGAAGATCGACGCGACCGTATTCCAGAAACGCGAGCTGTGGTTCATTTCACGCAAATGCGCGAGTTCGTGCGCGACGACATAGTCAATGATCGACAGCGGAAAATGAATCAAGCGCCAGTTTAGCCGGATCTTGCCGTCGCTCGAGCAGCTCCCCCAACGGGTTGCCGCCGATGACAGCGCGTACGCGCTATGTCGCACGCCAAGGCGTTGCGCATAGAGGTCGAGTCGCTCGCCGAACAGGCGTCGGGCTTCCTGCTGGAGCCAGCCCTGTACGCGATCTTTGATTTGCTGCGCGTGCGCATCCAATGGCAAGCCCAGCTCGAGCACGGCTCGTTCAGGGTCATGCCACAGCGTGCCGCTTGACGATGTGACGGCGACAGCCAACGGCTTGCCCAGGTAGGGCAAGATCGCGCCATCGGCCCAGATGATCCGCGGCAGCGCGCGTTGTTCCGTGCGTGTTTGCCACTCGGCCAGCTTGGCGAAGATCCAGCGCTGCTTCTCGGCGAGCGCCGCCTCAATATCGGCCAGCGTGGCCCAGCGTGGTGCGGTGACGGCCAGTCCGTTGCCGTCGATCAAGAATCCGATGGTGCGTCGCGCGGAACGCTTGAGCCGATAATCGAGCCGGTGCGAGCCGAGGTGCACGCAGCGCAGCCGGCTGCCGTCCGGCAGCTGAGCGTCGTTGCGCGGCGTGGCACCGGTCGGCAGTGATGGCGCTGGTGTCGTGCGCGTCGGGCCAGAAGACGGACGCAACGGCGACAACAGCGCGGCAAGCGGCTCCACTGGCGCTTGTAATGGTGGCAACGGCGCGGCAAGCGGCTCCATCGGCGCTTGCAACGAGGGCAACGGCGCCGACGATGGTTGTATCGATTCGGCGTCAGGCCGGGGCGAACAGGTGCCGCTGGCGGGTGCCGCCGCGAAGGCGGGCCGCGGCCCGACCGGGACTTCGGCGGATAGGCCCGGTAATGCGTTGCCGCTGTCGAACAGCGGCAGGTCAAGTTGACGCGAATCGAGCAAATCGAGCACCGCGCGTCGCGGCAAGGGCGCGTGAGCCATAGCTATCGGGTTCGACGGTGTGTCGCTGCGCGGGTCGCTGGCTATCGTATCGGAGCGCGCTCAGACCGCTTCGGACGACGACGCGCGTTTGGCATACACCGGCGTTTCGTCCTGCGCAGGATACGCATGCGGATCGATGCGACGCATCTCGGCTTCGATCCATTCCTCGACGCGCGCCATGACTTCGTCAGCGTTCAGGTTGCAGGTGTCGATGGGCTTGCCGATCGACACGGTGACTATACCCGGAAATTTCAGGAAGGCGTTGCGCGGCCACACGTGTCCGGCGTTGTGCGCGATCGGCACCACGGGCACGCCGGCTGCGACCGCGAAGCGCGTGCCGCCAGTCTTGTACTTGCCACGCTTGCCTACTGGCACCCGTGTGCCTTCCGGGAACATGATCACCCATGAGCCCTCAGCCATCCGCTCCTTGCCCTGCCGAATCAGCGACGTGAAGGCTCTGTGCCCCTTGTTGCGGTTGACGTGCACCATCTTCAGCATCCCGAGGGCCCAGCCAAAAAATGGCACGTACAGCAACTCGCGCTTGAAGACATAGCACAACGGACGCGGCATGATTGCCGGAAAGGCCAGCGTTTCCCACGCGGACTGGTGCTTGGACAGCAGGACGGCCGGGCTGTCGGGCAGGTTGTCCAGGCCTTCGATGCGCCAACTCACGCCGACCAGGTGCCGCAGTGTCCACAGCGTCGAGCGGCACCAGCCGACGGCCATCCTATAGCGCCGGTTTGCGTTTAGAAACGGGAACGCAATGAAGCAGGCGCATGCATACGGGATCGTGTAGACGATCAGGTAAATAAAGAACAGCGTCGAGCGAATTACGTGCATGAGGGTGCGATTTAAGGCCTTGGGTGGTGCGGGGGCGTCGGTTCAGTTGGCCTCGGCGGCAAGGAAGTCGAGCGCGAACGCATGCAAGTCCGAATAGACCGTTGTGCCTGCCGGCAAATGGCCCGCATCCAGCGTTTTCTGGCCTTTGCCGGTCAGCACTAGGTGACAGCTGAATCCCAGCGCCGCGCCCGCTTGCAGGTCGCGCAGCGAATCGCCGACCACCGGTGTGCTGGCGGCATCGATCTCGAAGCGCCGGATGATCTGCGCGAGCAGGCCGGGTTTCGGTTTGCGGCAATCGCAATGGTCGGCGGGCGTATGTGGACAGAAGAAGATGGCATCGACCCGCCCGCCCAGCGCTGCCAGATTGCGGTGCATCTTCTCGTGTATCTCGTTGAGCGTAGCCATGTCGAACAGGCCGCGACCGATGCCCGATTGGTTGCTCGCGATCACGACGCGGTAGCCCGCCTGGTTCAGCCGTGCGATCGCCTCGAGGCTGCCCGGGATCGGGATCCACTCGTCGGGTGACTTAATGAATGCGTCGGAGTCGTGGTTGACGACGCCGTCACGATCGAGGATCACGAGTTTCTTTTGCATTGTCAATTCACGCTGTTTGCCGGAAAAGAGAGTCGGCTGTCAATCATGCCGCGAGCTTCGAGATATCGGCCACGCAGTTCATCTGCTCGTGCAGCCGCGCCAACAAGCCCAGCCGGTTCGCCCGCAATGCCGCATCGTCGGCATTGACCATCACGTCGTTGAAGAACGTATCGACCGCGTCGCGCAATGAGGCGAGCGCCGACAGCGCGCCTGTGTAGTCGCGTGAGCCCAGCCGGCCCTGCACGGTCGGCGTGACGTTGTGCAATTGCTCAAATAGCGCTCGTTCCGCTGGCTCCACCAACAGCTTCGTCTCGACGTGCTGGGCCGCGCCGTCGGATTTCTTCAGGATGTTCGTGATCCGCTTGTTGGCTGCTGCCAGCGATGCGGCCTCGGGCAACGCGGCAAATTCGCGTACCGCGTCGAGTCGGCCGGTGATGTCGTCGATGCGGGTTGGCTTCTGGCTTAGTACCGCGTCTACCTCGTTTGCGTCGTAGCCGCGCTCGCGCAACAGGCCGCGTAGCCGGTCGATGAAGAAGCCGTACAACGCGCTGGTGGGATCGGCAACTTGCGGTTGAGCTGCGAATTGGGCGTACGCATGCCGCAACAAGTCTATTAGGTCCAGCGGCAGCCGCTTTTCGAGTACGATGCGCAGCACGCCGAGCGCGTGTCGGCGCAGTGCGAACGGGTCCTTCTCGCCGGTCGGCTGCAGGCCGATGCCCCAGATGCCCACTAGCGTCTCGAGCTTATCGGCGAGCGCGACCGCGGTGCTAATTGCGGTAGACGGTAGCTCGTCGCCGGCAAAGCGCGGCCGGTAGTGCTCCGAGCACGCCAGCGCGACATCGTCGGGCTCGCCGTCGTGGCGCGCGTAGTAGGTGCCCATCGTGCCCTGCAATTCCGGGAACTCGCCCACCATGTCGGTGAGCAGGTCCGCCTTGGCCAACCGCGCGGCACGCGCTGCCTGCTGTGCGTTGCCGCCGATGCTGGGTGCGATGACTGCCGCCAGCGCCTCGAGCCGCTCGACGCGCTGCAATTGGGAGCCCAGCTTGTTGTGGTACACGACATTGGCCAGCAGCGGCACGCGCTGCTCGAGCGTTTTTTTCTGATCTTGCTCGAAGAAGAACTTCGCGTCGGCCAGCCGTGGGCGCACGACGCGCTCGTTGCCCAGCACGATCTGCTGCGGCGTGTCGGTTTGCACGTTCGACACGATCAGGAAGCGTGATCGCAACTTGCCGCTGGCGTCGGTCAGCGCAAAATACTTTTGGTTTGTCTGCATCGTCAGGATCAAACATTCCTGCGGCACCTGCAGGAACGCGTCATCGAAATGGCATTCGTAGACGACCGGCCATTCGACCAGCGCATTCACCTCGTCGAGCAGTGCCTCGGGCATCAGGACATGATCCGCGCCCGCGCGCTCGAGCAATTGCGCGCGGATCGCCTCCTTGCGTGCCTGCATGCTGGCGATGACCTTGCCGCGCTGCTCGAGCGTGCGCGCATAGTCGTGCGCATGCAGGATCGCGACGTGGCCTTCGGACAGGAACCGGTGGCCGAGCGTGACCGCGTCCGCATCCAATCCGAGCGCCGAGACCGGCACGATACGGTCCGCGTGCAGCGCAACGAGCCGGTGCGCCGGGCGCACGAACTGCACGCTCGTGCCGTCCGGCCGCTGGTACGTCATGACCTTCGGGATCGGCAGCTTGGCGAGGGTTTCGTCCAGTGCGGCCTGCAGACCGTCTTCCAACGTCACGCCCGGTGCGGTGTAATTTAGGAAGAACGCCTCGGTCTTGCCGTCCATCGCGCGCTCCAGCCGCGTGAGCGGCATGTCCGGAAAGCCCAGGGCGGCGAGCTTTTTGGCTAGCGGCGCGCTCGGCTGCCCGTTGGCGTCGAGCGCCACGGAAACGGGCAGGACTTTTTCGCGTATTTGGCGTGGCGGAGCCACTGCGCGCACGTTGTGGATCGCGACCGCTAGCCGACGCGGCGTGCCAAACGGCTCGAACGAAAGCGAGTTGTCGTCGGCGACGTCGATCAGGTCGCGCGCGGCGAGCCGCTCGGCTAGGCCGTTGGCAAAGACATTGGACAAACGGGCGAGCGCCTTCGGCGGCAACTCTTCGGTCAGCAGTTCGACGAGCAGGGTGGATGGTTGACTCATTGGAATGGCTTCTCTTCTGTCGTCTCAGGCGTCGTCCAGCTTGCGCTCGACCTTTAGCGGCGGCACCCAATCGGGGCGGGCGGCCTCTTGCTCAGCGGTGACGGTGTCGCGCGCATGCACGCCAGCCGCCTCACCCAGCATCGGGAAGCCGAGTGCCTCCCGCGAATCGTAGTACGCTTGCGCAACTAGCCGCGACAGCGCACGAATGCGGCCCATGTACGCGGCGCGCTCAGTCACGGAGATCGCTCCGCGGGCATCGAGCAGGTTAAACGTATGCGCGGCCTTTAGGATCAATTCGTAGGCCGGCAGCGCGAGTCGCTGCTCGATGATGCGCCGGGCCTCGCGCTCATACGCGTTGAAGAACGTGAACAGCAACTCGGCATTCGATTGCTCAAAGTTGTACGTCGACTGCTCGACCTCGTTCTGGTGAAATACGTCGCCGTAGGTTAGCCGGCGCAGCACCTTGCCGGCCGGGCTGTCCTCTTCCCATTCGGTCCATACCAGATCGAACACGTTCTCGACCTGCTGGAGATACATGGCCAGACGCTCGATGCCGTACGTGATCTCGCCGAGCACCGGCTTGCAATTGAGCCCGCCGACTTGCTGGAAGTACGTGAACTGCGTGACCTCCATGCCATTGAGCCACACTTCCCACCCCAGGCCCCAAGCGCCCAGTGTCGGGTTCTCCCAGTCATCCTCGACAAAGCGTACATCGTTCTGCTTCAGCTCTAGTCCGAGCGCTTGCAGCGACCCCAAGTACAGGTCCAGGATATTCTCCGGCGCTGGCTTAAGGACTACCTGGTACTGGTAGTAGTGCTGCATTCGGTTGGGATTCTCGCCGTAGCGGCCGTCCTTGGGACGCCGCGACGGCTGCACATAGGCAGCGCGCCACGGCTCGGGGCCGATCGCGCGCAGGAACGTTGCGGTGTGTGACGTGCCCGCGCCGACTTCCATGTCGTACGGTTGCAGGAGCGCGCAGCCCTGTCTGTCCCAGTAGGACTGCAGGGTCAGGATGATTTGCTGGAACGTGAGCATGAAATGCCTTTCAGGCGAAGCGTCCGGACGTGTGCACCGGCACACGCCGCCGTCCTGGGACAAGGAAAGTGCTAAAGGGTGAGATTTTAGCGGAAAAGGGCGCGGGACCGATCGCTTTGCCGCGTACCGTGGTTGCCGTTGATGCCGGCGAAACGAAGTTTGGGCTCGCCGCATCCATTCGATGCGTGCCAGTAGTGTGCCGTAGCCTCCCACGCAGTCGATCATGCGACCGCACACGCACCTGGGTCAACTTGGCAGCCACGCCCGCGGGAGCGCGGCTGAGCGCGCACGCCGTGGGCGTCGCACGCGTCGTGCGCACTGGAGGCGGATTACCGCCTACTCACGAGGTCGGAGGCTGGGCAATGCGTCAATAAGAGGCGATGGTACATTGGACTGCTATTTTTATTGCCGGCGGCCTTGCCTTGACCGGTGCTTATCATCACGTGGAATGGCAGGCTGTGTGTCCGGGGTGGTGTGTCGTTGTCGTTGATCTCATCTTCGCTCTTGAACACATCACCGAACTTGAAGCATCCGAGTATGTCTCCGCGCGGTACATGTGCTATTGCATCGACGCTGTCTATGTGGGGGGGGACGCTGAGACAAGTTGATAACCGTCCAGATTGTTATGCAACTTCTTGTTGATGATGCTCCCTTTCCATATACCGTACTTGACCGCATCCCAACGCATCTGACCGCATAAGATTTTGTCATGCGAGTTCAGGATCTTTGCCTGTGCATGATGCTGTGCAAAATTAGCTGTTGCCTCGCAGCCCCTTTTGAGTCGCTCTTTTGCCAGTTCCGGGTGCCCTTTCACGGAAGGGTGGAAGCAACTCGCACCCACGCACGCCAACGTCTTGAGTGCGGCTAGGCTGCCCAATTTGCTTTGGCCAGTGACTTGCACATTGGCGCCCGTCACCGGCTGCTTGCCTGAGTCAGGGAGCGTGTTATCGAGTGAGTTTGAAGCGTTAGCGAGGCGACTCGTACGCCAAACGCTGGCTCGGCCGCCCGACATCAACGGATCTGGCATTGGGTGACTTCCTAGACGACAACGTTCGTGCCTATTCGCATGCGCGGCCAGCGCTGGCGCGGCGTCCCATCCCAAAGCCGAGCGCCAGCCCGACCAGCGATATGACCAATACGGTTAGATTGCCGGCTACGATGTAGGGCGTCATGCCACTGCGGCCTCGCACGCGTACGTCAAGGGCGCCCACTGTGAAGCGGCGCAATTGGGCCTTAACCGAGCCGTGCGCATCGATCATCGCGGTGGCGCCCGTGTTGGTGGCGCGCAGCATCGGCCGCCCGGTCTCGAGCGCGCGCATCCTTGCCATCTGCAGGTGCTGATCCAGTGCAATCGTATTGCCAAACCAGCCGAGGTTCGTCGAGTTGACCAGCACGCTGGCTGGTGGCGACTGGCTGCGCAGCGTGCGGGCGATTTCTTCGCCGAAAATGTCCTCGTAGCAGATATTGGGCGCGATCGACTGCCCGTGCACGATGAACGGTGGCTGTATCGAGCCGCCGCGCGAGAAGTCGCCCAATGGCATCTTCATCATGTCGACGAACCACCGGAAGCCCCACGGGATGAACTCGCCGAATGGCACCAAATGATGCTTGTCGTACCGGTACAGACCCGACGATCCCGGCGTGATCCCGTACAGCGCGTTGGTCAAATCC
Organism: Mycetohabitans sp. B46; assembly: GCF_037389205.1. NCBI lineage: Bacteria > Pseudomonadati > Pseudomonadota > Betaproteobacteria > Burkholderiales > Burkholderiaceae > Mycetohabitans > Mycetohabitans sp. B46. The sequence goes on along the minus strand of NZ_JADBGL010000001.1, from coordinate 124,360 downwards.
TTCGGCCCGTTTTCGGTCATCGTTGCGCCGACAGCGCCGAACAGGACCGACGTGTGGGTGGCGTCCACGAAGCGCCGTACCGCCGTGCCGAACTCGGGCGGCGCTTCATACAGCAGCAACGGGATGGCGGTTTCGGGCGTCACGACCAGATCGGCCGGCTTTTCTGTGATGAGCTGCTGGTACTGTGCAATGGCGTGACGGATGCCGACCGGGTCGAATTTCATGCTCTGCTCAACGTTGCCTTGAAGCAGGCGCACCCACAGTGCAGGCCCGCTCGGCTGGGTCCACGTCACGCGCGCGAGCAGCATGCCGCAAACGAGCAGCCCTGAGGCGACGGCGGCTGGCACGAGCCACGTGACCACACCGCGCCCCTCACCAATACGCATGGCCGCCTGTATGATCAATGCGCCGACGAGCGCGAGGACCCAGCCTACTCCGTAGACGCCGACGAGCGGCGCGAAGCCGGCTAGCGGACCGTCAACTTGCGCGTACCCGCTTGCGAGCCATGGAAAGCCAGTGAAGACGGTTCCGCGCAACCATTCGCCCAACGTCCACGCGCAGGCGAACGCCACGCTCGCATGCCAACTGGGCGTGAACGTTGCGCATTGTCCGCGCGGTGCGCGACACAGATGCCATAGTCCGGCCGAAAACGCCGGATAAAGGGCCAGATAGAGCGAGAACAGCACGACGGCGGCACCGGCCATGAGCGCGGGCATGTCGCCATAGCAGTGCATGCTCACATACAACCACCACACCCCGCTGACGAATTGACCGAAACCGAATGCGCCACCGGTGAGCAACGCGCCGCGCAGCGTGCGGGTGCGCGAAACGAGCCAGAACGCACAGGCAAAGATCGCTAACTCAAGCCAGCCGCCGTGTGGCGTGGGCGCGAACGCAAGCGTATTCAGCGCGCCGATGGTGCCTGCCAGCGTCACATGCAGCACCGTTGCACGACGGCTGCGTGACGCGTGTTGCAACGGCGGGAAACCAGACGAGGCAGCGCGTGGCGCGGGATCGGCGATCGGCTTATCGACCATCTGTCGGTATAGGAAAGACGTGCGTGGGTGCTGCCCTGGGCTCAATGATCATCGCGGTCGCGGGCCGCGAGCGCGCCGGCTGGCACGTGCTTGGCAAGCAGCATATGGACCTGTCGCGCGTCGCCACGCAGGATCTCAAACACGAAATCGTCGATGCGCACTTTTTCGCCACGGTGCGGCACGCGGCCGAAGCGGTGCGTGACCAAGCCGCCGATCGTGTCGACCTCGTCATCGCAGTAGTGCGTGCCGAACGTCTCATTGAACTGCTCGATCTCGGTCAGCGCACGTACCCGGTAGCGGCCGTCCGGCGTTGCGATGATGTTGCCTTCTTCTTCGTCGAAGTCATATTCGTCCTCGATGTCACCGACGATCTGCTCGAGTACGTCCTCGATGGTGATTAATCCGGCGACACCGCCGTATTCGTCGACGACGATCGCAATATGGTTGTGGTTCGCACGAAAGTCGTGCAACAGCACGTTCAGGCGTTTGGACTCGGGGATGAACACGGCGGGGCGCAACATGCCACGCACGTCGAATTCCTCTTCCGCGTAGTAGCGCAGCAGGTCCTTCGCGAGCAGGATGCCGATCACGTTGTCTCGGTTGCCATCGTACACTGGGTAGCGCGAGTGCGCCTTCTCCAGCACAAATGGAATGAACTGATCGGGGCTGTCGGCGATGTTGATCGCATCCATCTGCGCCCGGGGCACCATGATGTCGCGGGCGCACAGGTCAGCGACCTGGAACACGCCCTCGATCATTGACAGCGAGTCGGCGTCGATCAGGTTGCGTGCGTGCGCGTCCTGCAGGATTTCGAGCAACTCCGCACGGGATTCCGGCTCGGGCGAGATGAGATCGGTCAAGCGCTCCAGCAGCGAGCGGGGTTTGTCTGGATGTTTCGAGTGACTTTTCCGGCTGGGATACGGGTCGTTCATGTTCAAGCGTCCCGCGGGACCGGACGCGCGATGGAGGTAATCAAAGGATACACTAACTGGAATGCGCGTCTGTGACGCCGCGCACGATGGCGGTTGTGGCTGGCCGCACGCCCTCGCCCGAGCAGCGCTCAAGCATTTTCTCGAGCGCGACATCGGGGATGCCGTTCGCCCGCAGCGCCTCGACGGTGCGCGCGACGTAGTCGTGGGTGGTGCCGTAGCGGCCGCTTGCCCGGGCGAGCACGATACGCATGACGTCATCCGACACGCGGCCAGCATAAGTTGCTGCTTCGCGGCGCATCACGAATGCCAGCGCGCGTACATCGCGCCCGTCATCGAGCATGCAGCGCAGCCACGCGGGACGGTACGAGCCCATCGACATTTCACGCCGCCACAGCACCTGCAGGTGCGGCATCGCACTGTGCCCATCGAGCCGGAATGCAATGCCCGGGCAGCAGCCGCCACGGTCTAGCGCGAGCACCAGGCCGGGCAGTTCGGGCGTGCCACGGTTCACCCGCGACCACAGGTACAGGCCCCGGTGATGGCCCATCACGCGTGCCCGGCACGATTCAACTGTCGGCAGACCGGGATTCCAAATCAACGATCCATAGCCGAACAGCCACAAGTCGCTCGCCCGGTCCCAATGCACTAGCGTATGCTCGATCGATGCCGCCAGCTCCGCGTCCGTCAACAGTCGTGCGTCGCCGTCGATCGTAGGTGGATAACCCGGCACTGCCCCAGGCGGCACCGCACTGGGGCGCCCGGCCGGCGTGCGTGGGCACGGCGGCGCCGGCGCATCGTGCTCGCGTTCGTCAGTTTCGGCGTGGTCGCCACGTTCGTCTTGCATCATTCTCGGTAGGCTTGGGCTTGCTCAGCCCTGTTGCGTGTACGGGTCCGGATAGCCGAGCCGCGCCAGAATATCGGTTTCAATCGACTCCATCTCCCGTGCCTGCTCGTCATCCTCGTGATCGTAACCTTGCGCGTGCAGCACGCCATGCACGATCAGGTGCGCGTAGTGTGCATCCAACGGTTTGTGCTGCTCGCGCGCCTCGCTTTCAACCACCGGACAACAGAGCACTAGGTCGCCACTGACCGGTTCATTGTCCGATTCCCCGTACGCGAATGTGAGTACGTTCGTTGGGTAGTCCTTGCCACGGTAGCTACGGTTCAGCGTGCGGCCCTCCTGCTCGTCGACGAAACGAATTGTCAACGCAGCGGGCGCGAAGAGCGCGGCGCGGACCCAACCGGCGATCCTGGCGCGCGGCAGCAACGCCTTGTGGGCGGCGAACGTCTTGGCCGGGAACTGCACGCTGAGCGTGAGCTTCGGGGCACGGGGCGCGTTCATGCCGGATGCGCGCCGTCCGGATGGCGCTTGGCGTGTGCATCGTAGGCCTCGACGATGCGTGCGACCAGCGGATGCCGCACCACGTCGGCACTCGTGAAATGCGTCAGCGCGATGCCGCGCACGTTGTGCAGTACCTGTTGTGCCTCCACCAGTCCGCTCTTGTTGCCCCGCGGCAGGTCGATCTGCGTAATGTCGCCGGTGATCACCGCCTTGGACCCGAAGCCAATGCGCGTGAGGAACATCTTCATCTGCTCGGGTGTGGTGTTCTGCGCCTCGTCCAGGATGATGAACGCATGATTGAGCGTGCGCCCGCGCATGTACGCGAGCGGCGCGATCTCGATCATCTGACGCTCAAACATCTTGGCTGTCTTATCAAAGCCGAGCAGGTCGTACAGCGCGTCGTACAACGGGCGCAGGTACGGGTCAACCTTCTGCGCGAGGTCGCCGGGCAGGAAGCCGAGCCGCTCGCCGGCCTCGACTGCCGGACGCGTCAACACGATTCGCTTGACCTGGTCTCGTTCCAGCGCGTCAACCGCGCAGGCGACCGCCAGGTACGTCTTGCCGGTACCGGCCGGACCGACCCCGAACGTCACATCGTGCTGCAGGATTTGCTTCAAGTAATCGCGCTGCGCCGGCGTGCGTCCGCGCAGGTCGGCGCGCCGCGTGTACAGCGTTGGTCCGCGTTCGTCATCGGGCAGGTCGGCGTCGGCTGACCCGTCGAACGGATGGTCGGGATCGCCGCGCAGGCGCAACGGCGCTGCCTCGTCCAGCGTCGCGTCGGCGCGCGCAGCCGGCTGCAGGCCGGCGCCTTCGGCATCCGCCGCGCGGGCGCTGCCGCGGTGGGTGGCGTGGCCCGGCACGCGTGCCGGGTGCTCGGCACTGTAGCGCGCCTCGACTAGCGCGAGTTGGATATCGTCGACGGACAGCGGATCGCGCGCGAGATGGTAGAAATTTTCCAGTGCGGTCAGCGCGACTTTTGCGGCGCGGCCGCGAACCGTGATCCGGTGGCCGCGGCGCGACAGTGTCACATCGAGCGCCTGCTCGATCTGGCGCAGGTTTTCGTCAAGCGGACCGCATAGGTTTGCCAGTCGCGTGTTGTCGTCGCGCGGCGCGGTGAATTCGAGCGTGGGCAGGGGTGTCTTCAAGATGCGTCGTAATGGGCGCCAGTCAATGCGTGCTTGCCGGCGTTAGCGCGAGTTCCCCGCGCAGTGAATGCGGATAGGCGTGGACAATCTCGACGTCGACCATCTGGCCGAGCAGGCGAGCGTGCGAAGCCTGCGGCGCCGGGAAGTTCACCACGCGGTTGTTTTCAGTGCGTCCGGCTAACTCGTTCGGATCCTTGCGGGCCGAGCGCTCGACCAGGATGCGTTGCACGGTGCCGACCATCGATTCGCTGATCTTCGCCGCGTGCGATTCGATTGCGGCCTGCAATTGCTGAAGCCGCGCAAGCTTCACGTCGTGCGGCGTGTCATCATGCAGATTCGCGGCCGGCGTGCCAGGGCGCGGACTGAAAATGAACGAGAAGCTGGTGTCGTATTGCACCTCGTCGATCAGCTTCATCGTCTTGGCATGGTCGTCGTCGGTCTCACCGGGGAACCCGACGATAAAGTCGGTTGATAACGAGAGCTGCGGCCGGATCGCGCGCAACCGCCGCACGATCGACTTATATTCGAGCACCGTATAGCCGCGCTTCATCGCCATCAGGACCCGGTCCGAGCCGTGCTGTACCGGCAGGTGCAGGTGACTTACCAGCTTGGGAACGCTTTCGTACGTCTCGATCAGCCGTTGCGAGAATTCTTTCGGGTGCGACGTCGTGTAGCGGATCCGCTCGATCCCCGGAATCTCCGCGACGTACTCGATCAGCGTCGAGAAATCCGCGATCTCGGCGGCGCCGGCGCTGATCGCGCCCCGATATGCGTTCACGTTCTGCCCGAGCAGCGTGACCTCGCGCACGCCCTGATCTGCCAGGCCAGCCACCTCGGTCAGCACGTCGTCCAGCGGGCGGGATACCTCTTCGCCGCGCGTGTATGGCACGACGCAATAGCTACAGTACTTGCTGCAGCCTTCCATGATCGAGACGAACGCGGTGGGGCCTTCGACGCGCGGCGGCGGTAGGTTGTCGAATTTCTCAATCTCCGGGAACGAGATGTCGACTTGCGCGTGGCCGCTTGCGCGCCGCGCATCGATCATCGCGGGTAGCCGATGTAGCGTCTGCGGGCCGAACACGAGATCGACGTAGGGCGCGCGCGCGACGATCGCCGCGCCTTCCTGGCTGGCGACGCAGCCGCCGACGCCGATCAGCAGGTCGGGACGCGCCTGCTTGAGTTCGCGCACCCGACCCAGGTCGGAAAAGACCTTTTCCTGCGCCTTTTCGCGAATCGAGCAGGTGTTGAACAAGATGACGTCCGCGTCTTCCGGGGAGTTGGTTTTGACAAGACCTTCAGCTGCGCCAAGCACGTCGACCATCTTGTCGGAATCGTACTCGTTCATTTGGCAGCCAAAAGTCTTTACATAGACTTTTTTGGACATAGTGTCGCCGTTCGCAGTCGTTTATCTGGGGGCGGGAGAAGCCAGAATTATACGCCTAGCCGGTGATATCCCTCATGTCGGCGAAGGTGTGGGCAAACGATCCGCCAGCAGTCGAGCAGCACGCGCAGCCGCGGCGGTAGGGACCGGTTGCGGTGGGCAATCGCGTTCAGCCGCGGCACCGGATGACCTTGCCATGCCGGCATCACGATTCGCAGGTGGCCCGCGCACACGTCGCTGGCATGTCCCAGATCGACTTGTACGCGATGGCATGGCCACGCTGCTGTGGGGCGCCGCAGTCGTTGCGCTGGTGGCGCTCGCGGTGACGCTGCTCGCCGCCGGCGGCGAGCAGCGTCACCGAGCGTACTGGCCGCACGGACACGCGCGCCGTCGTGCGGCGCCCGGTCGCGCCGACTAGCAGGCGCTCAAGCCGAGCGCTGCGGGCGCTGGGATCGACGCGTCGGTGCCCGGCCACGCCAGTGCGCGCCGGAAATCGACCAATTCCTCGATTGTCAGCATCGGCAGCCGATGCTGCGTCGCGAAACGCTCGACATCGTCACCGCGCGTCATCGTGCCATCTGGATTCATGAGTTCGCACAGCACGCCAGCCGGCTTCAGCCCGGCCAGCCAGCATAAATCGACCGTTCCCTCGGTGTGGCCACGGCGTGCGAGCACGCCGCCGGGTTGTGCGCGCAACGGAAACACGTGCCCCGGACGAACGATGTCGGTCGGCTTAGCTTGGTCCGCGATGGCCGTGCGAATCGTAGTCAGCCGGTCGGCCGCCGAGACGCCGGTGCTCACGCCGTCACGTGCTTCGATCGATACAGTGAATGCGGTGCCGTGGCGGCTCTGGTTGGCCGGCACCATCTGCGGCAGCGCAAGCTGGCGAATCTTCGCATCCGGCAGGCACAGACACACGATGCCGCTGCATTCGCGGATCAACAGCGCCATCGTCTCGATCGTCAGCTTTTCGGCCGCGATGACCAGGTCGGCCTCGTTTTCGCGATTGAAGTCATCCTGCAGCACGACAGGACGCCCGTCGCGCATCGCCTGCAACGCGGCGGCGATGCGCGGCGGGATTGCGTGGGGGTCGGCGTGATAACGTGAGTACAGAATCGAGCCTGTCGGCGGCTCGAACAACGGTGTGGGTTTCGACATGAAACGCTCCTCGCAAGGTTTGGCGAAAAACGTTTCAGGGCAACGGCTGGCAAGAGACAACCGAAGGAAGACCGACCCGGGCAGCCGCCCGCACGGCGAACTGGCCGTGTGCGCGCTGTCGGCGTCGTGCCCTCACATCTTCTCTCATCCGGACTATGACCGTCGGCTCTGGCATCACACCAGATCTGCTGACCCGACGCGGCGTTTGCACGACGCATCGGCGCTCGCGGGCTCGTCGCGCGCCGGCCGAAGGACCGGTGCGCGGCATACCGCCGGTGGGGACTTTCACCCCGCCCTGAAGACGTATTGACGTGCCACCGCACATCGGTTCGACGACGCACGAGCGGCATTCGGGAGCATACAACAACGCGCGGCGTTGTGCCGCGCGCGGTTTGCAGTGGCGTGCCGACCGCGAGTTAATTTGATTCGCGTTGCATCGCAATAATGCGGCGCGTGGCGCGCGGCTTAAAGCCTTGGACCTGAACGGTGAACAACTTGCCAGACCGTACGGGCGGTCGGCATTGATATCGGCAGCGGCACGCCGCCGGAAATCATGATCTCGATTCTCGCGGAAGTCATGGCCGCAAAAAATGGCGTATCGTTGCCGACACAGTGCGGTTCATGACGCTGCATCGGCCCACGCCTTCGCGGCACGGATCGCGCGATGCCACGCCGCCAGCCCGCGTTCGACGTCCTCGGCGCGTGCGTGGCGCACGAAACGCCGGTCCATTTGCCATTGCTGCTGTAGCTCGGCAATATCGTTCCAGTAGCCGACCGCGAGTCCGGCCAGATAGGCGGCACCCAACGCGGTCGTTTCCTGGATTTGAGGCCGGACCACGTCCACGCCGAGCAGGTCGGCTTGAATCTGCATGAGCAGGTTGTTTTCCACCGCGCCCCCGTCCACGCGAAGCTCGCCGATGCGCAGTCCAGCGTCTGCTTCCATCGCGCGGACCACGTCGATCGACTGGTACGCGATCGCCTCGAGGGCCGCCCGGGCAAGATGGCCGGCCTGCGTGCCGCGCGTGATGCCGAACACGGTGCCCCGCGCGTTGGCGTTCCAGTGCGGTGCACCCAGTCCGGCGAAAGCGGGCACGATGGTCACGCCGTCCGTATGCTCGACCGAGCGCGCCAGCGCTTCGATGTCCCGTGCGTGCCGGACGAGGCCCAGTTCATCGCGCAGCCATTGCACGAGCGCGCCGGCGATGAAAATACTCCCTTCCAGCGCGTACGTTACCTGGTTGCCGATCTGCCATGCGATCGTGGTCACAAGGTTGTTGCGCGATTCGATTGGCTGCTCGCCCGTGTTCATCACTAGAAAGCAGCCGGTGCCGTAGGTGTTCTTGACCATGCCGGCGCCCGTGCACATCTGGCCGAACAGCGCGGCGTGCTGATCGCCGGCCACACCGGCGAGTGGAATAGTTGCGTTAAATAGGCTCGTCTGTGTGTCGGCGTAGATCTGCGAGGACTGGTACACCTCGGGCAGCATCGAGCGTGGGATGTCGAACAGCGCGAGCAGCGCATCGTCCCACTGCAGTGTATGGATATTGAACAGCATCGTGCGTGACGCGTTGGTCGCATCCGTCACATGCAACTGGCGTCCGCTCAAGTTCCATATCAGCCAACTGTCGACAGTGCCGAAGGCGAGCTTGCCCTGCGCCGCCTTGGCGCGCGCGCCATCGACGTGGTCTAGGATCCAGCGGATCTTGGTGGCGGAAAAATAAGCATCGATCGGCAGACCGGTCTTCTCGCGCACCGTTGTTTCCAGGCCGCGCGCCTTCAGCTCGTTGCACAAGCCGGCGGTGCGGCGGTCCTGCCACACGATCGCATTGTGGACCGGCTCGCCAGTATCGCGGTCCCAGACGATCGTGGTCTCGCGTTGATTCGTGAGGCCGATTGCGGCGATCGACGCGGCACTGAGCCCAGCTCCGACCACGGCTTCGGCGGCGACACCGGCCTGGGTTGACCACATTTCGCGCGGATCGTGCTCGACCCAGCCGGGCTGCGGATAGAACTGACAGAATTCCTTCTGCGACACGGACACGACATGTCCGCCGCGATCGAACACAATCGCGCGCGAACTGGTGGTGCCTTGGTCGAGTGCAAGAATGTAGCGGTCGGTCATTGGCGTCTCCTCGAGCTTTCTGTTGCCCGCGGTGCCAGGCCGCCGGCCAGGTTACACGTGAACCGTGTGGGCGAGGCGCGAGTTGGGTTCGGCAGCGGCCTGCGCAGCGCCGCCGAATCGCTCGAACCAGGCCCGCACGTTGCCTACTGCCTGGGCGTCCAGTCGCAGGCCAACCTTGGAGCGGCGCCACAGCACGTCGTCCGCGCTGCACGCCCATTCCTCGTCACGCAAGTAGCGCAATTCGGCTTCGTACAAACCGGGTGCAATTTCCGCGCCCATGTCGGACAGCCCTTTCGCGCCCTGTAGCAACCGCTCGACGCGCGTGCCATACGCGTGCGCGTAGCGCAGTGCAAGTGTGCCGGGTAGCCACCGATGACGCGCCGCGAATTGCTCGGCGAACGCCGCAAAGTTCGAGCCGGCGATATCGCCGCCGGGCAGGGACGCATCGTGGGTCCAGGCTGGTTGCGTGATCGCCAGTGGCCCGCTGAGGCGGTCCAGCGCTTCTTCGGCGAGCTTGCGGAACGTCGTGATCTTGCCGCCGAACACCGATAGGATCGGCGCCTGCCCGGGGGGCATGTCCAAGTCCAAGCGGTAGTCGCGCGTGACTGCCGACGCAGCGGCGCTCTCGTCGTTCTCCAGCAGCGGGCGAACCCCCGCGTACGTCCATACCACGTCGGTAGGCGCGATCGAGCGCTTGAAATAGCGGTTCACCGATTTGCACAGGTATGCGACTTCGCTCTCGTCGATCTGCACGCGCGAGGCGTCGTCATGGTATTCGACGTCGGTCGTGCCGATCAGCGTAAAGTCTTTTTGATAGGGAATCGCGAAGATGATGCGCTTGTCGGGATTCTGGAAGATATACGCGAAATCATGATCGAACAGCTTGCGCGTGACGATGTGACTGCCCTTGACGAGTCGGACGCGATGCTGCGCGCCCAGCTTCAACGTGTCGGTCAGTAACTCGCCGACCCAGGGACCCGCGGCATTGGCGATGGCGCGCGCGCGAACCTGTTGCAGCCGTCCGTCGCGTGTGCGCAGCTGCGCGTCCCACGATGCGCCGCTGCGCTGCGCGCTCACCAACTGCGTGCGCGTTAAGATCGTCGCGCCGCGAAGTCGCGCGTCGAGCGCGTTGAGCACGACCAGTCGCGCATCGTCAACCCAGCCGTCCGAATAGACGAAGCCGCGGGTGATCGAGTCCACCAGCGGCGTGCCGCTCGGATGAGTGCGCAAGTCGATACCTTCTGAGCCGGGCAGCCTCTCGCGCCGGGCAAGGTGGTCGTACAAGAACAGTCCGGCGCGAATCAGCCATGCGGGGCGCAGGTGCGGCATGTGCGGCATCACGAAACGCAACGGACGGATGATGTGCGGCGCGGCGCGCAGCAGGACTTCGCGCTCTTGCAGCGCTTTCCTGACTAGCCCGAACTCGTAGTATTCGAGATAGCGCAGCCCGCCATGAATCAGCTTCGTGCTGGCCGAGGACGTGTGCGCCGCGAGGTCGTCTTGCTCGCACAGCAGCACCTTTAATCCACGGCCTGTCGCATCTCGCGCAATGCCCGCGCCATTGATGCCGCCGCCGACGACCAGTAGATCGTAGTGATCCGTTTTGTCCACCTTATCCCTCCGAATGGCACGGCCCCGCTGCGCGGTCTGTGCGCTGCGTCCTTGCCTATGCGCGATTAGCAACATTAAATGTTCGTAAACGAAAATTTAGCGAATAAACTTAAAAATATCAAGCTATTCAAATACGTGACAGAAAAAGGGACGCCTGGGCAACGGAAAGGACATTCGGCGCACATGCCCAGCCGCCGGATAGTGTCCTGGGCTGAGGCAGGGCCTGGCCGCCGGATGATGTTCGACGCTGGGAGGGTACCTGGCCACCGGGTGATGTTCGACATTGGAATGGTGCCCAGCCGCCGGATGGTGCCCGACGCTGGAAGGGTGCTCGGCCACCGAATGATGTTCGATGTTGGGGTGCTCGGCCACCGAATGATGTTCGATGTTGGGGTGCTCGGCCACCGGATGATGTCCGATGTTGGGGTGCTCGGCCACCGGATAATGTTCGATGTTGGGAGGGTGCTCGGCCGCTGGGTGATGTGAGCCGCTGGCATGGCGAGTTGGGCGTCACCGGAATGATGCTCCGGTGGCTGTATTTACGGTCCTCGGCGCTCGGGCGCGCCCGTGGAGTGGGAGGATGGGACGGCCAAAAAAACGCCACACGATCGCCATTAACGTCGCGACAAACGGCGAGATGGCTCGGACAGTATGCAGAGGCGGCAGCGCGCGCCGGACGCCGCAGGCGCGGCGTCCATCGGCTCAGCGCTGTTGCAGGGCAAAGCGGCTTACGAGTAGCGCTTGATCGCGCGCAACGCAGTATCGCCCATCTCGGTCACACGAAGCCGTTGCCAGCCGGTCGCCAGTTTCTCAAGCTCGACCATTTGGCACTCGAGCAGTGCGTCCAACTCTTCTCGGTTCATGTCGACCTGATTCGGCGCGTCCTTCACTAGCAAAAGCGTGGCGAATTCATGCGGACTCAGCATCGTTGTTCTCCAGCGGACCGGCTCAGCGGTGATTGCGAACTCTTCGGCAACGGGCGCCGAATCGGTTGACGGACCCCGGGGCAGGCTTCCTGGCGCTCGCGGTGCGGCCATGTGCACCATGAATCTCGGAAATTTGCATTCTAGTCGAGCATTGCAGCGTTGCAATTTGCAGCGCAACATCGAAAGTGATTGACAGGCAAACCGGGCGACGGCACTCATGCAATCGTGAAATGCTTGTGGCGCGCGTCGCTGTGCTTAACTGGCGATGTGAACGTCGGTGCCCGCTGCCAGCATGACCTCCGCCATCTCACTGGGTGTGGGTGCGTCGGTGAACAGCGCGTCGACCTGGCTCAAATGGCCAAGGCGCACCAGCGCGGGGCGCCCGAACTTCGAATGGTCCGCCACCAGGAACACGCTGCGTGCGTGCTCGATAATGGCCTCTGCCACCCTAACCTCGCGTGTATCGAAGTCGCGCAGCGTGCCGTCCAGTTCGATGCTCGAGATGCCGATCAACGCATAATCGACCTTGAATTGGCGGATGAAATCGATCGCCATCTCGCCGACCACGCCCTGGTCCCATGGACGGACGATGCCACCGGTGACGAGCACCTCGCATTCGGCATAGCCGCTCATGACCGCCGCGACGTTCAGGTTATTGGTGATCACGCGCAGGCCGCGATGGCGATTGAGCGCACGCGCCACTTCCTCGGTCGTTGTGCCCAGATTAATGAACATCGACGCCTGGTCTGGAATATGGCTGGCGACGAGTGCGGCGATGCGCCGCTTTTCTTCGTGGAACATGCGCTGGCGTGCAGTATACGACACGTTTTCCGAGCTGGTGGGCAACGTGACTCCGCCATGGTGGCGGCGCAGCAAATTCATTTCGGCGAGCCAGTTCACGTCGCGCCGGATCGTCTGCGGCGTGACGTGAAAGCGTGCAGCAAGGTTCTCGACAGTGACGAAGCCTTCGTGCTGAACGCAATCGAGCAATTCCTGCTGGCGTGCATTCAACGTGATGCGCGGGTCTCGGGTCATGTTTTTGTCAGCATGGTCGCGAAGCGGTCCGGTCCGTGTATTGTAAAGGCCCGCACACGCTGGATAGCGTATGTTCTTTTTGACGCAGGCTATCGGAACTGCCTGGGCGAATGCCCGGTCTGTTTCAGGTCAGCAGAGTCGGGCGCGGCACGTTAAACTGCAACCGATACTACGTAGGTCATGCAGAAGTCGCGAATCGATACCCGGATCAAGCACTGCGAGCAGGGGCGCAGGCGTGCCGGGGCGCAGGCTTCGGAGGAAAAAATGCAAACCGACACTCAAACTGTGTTGCCGTGGCGTATCGAGGATATCGATTTGTCGCGGATTGATCGTTCGCGCGCCGCTGTGAACGAGGATTTGCTGCTACTGTTATGCGCGGCGTCGTTTATTGAAAGCGGCTCAGATTTGTATACCAGTAACCTCAGCGCGTTCTTCGATGGCGATCCAGAAGTGTCCGGATGGCTGAACCAGCATTGGGAACACGAGGAGTTGCAGCACGGCCGCGCGCTCAAGGCCTATATCAATTATGTTTGGCCAGAGTTCGATTGGGACCTGGCATTTGAGCATTTTTTTGATGAGTATTCGAAAACGTGCTCGTTGGAAGCGTTCGAAAAGACCCGGGCGCTGGAAATGGTCGCACGCTGCGTGGTGGAGACCGGTACGGCCACGTTGTATCGCGCGATCAACGAGTGCTCAGACGAGCCGGTGCTCAAGCAGATCACCGACAACATCCGTAGCGACGAGGTGCGGCATTACAAGTACTTTTTCAGGTTTTTCAAGAAGTACAACCAGATCGAGGGCCATGGCCGTCTTGCGGTGCTCGGCGCGCTGATGCGCCGCGTGATGGAAATCAAAAACGAAGATTCAGAGATCGCGTTGCGACATGTATTCGCGGTCAGATATCCTGCGCAGGTTCGCAACAGCGCCTACATGCGGGAAAAGGTGGTGCGCGTGAACGCACTGGTACGCAGGCACCTGTCGGCGGACATGTGCGTGAAGATGCTGCTCAAGCCGCTCGACCTGCCTGCGAAGATCCAACCCGGCGTGCATTATCCGCTGGCCAAGATCACGCAGCACGTGTTCTTTCGCTAGCGACTAGTACGGCGGCGCTCAGTCGGCGAGCGCGGACGGCCCGCTGCGCGCGGGCCGTCGTTCACGACCCGGAGAAAACGATGACGGATCGGCAGACCGCGCTGATACGGGGCACATTCGATGAGTGGCCCGATGTGCTGCACGCCTGGTTCGATGGCACGCATCTGCATGACAAGGCGTCGTTTGCGGCCTCATTGATCGCCGTCGATCCGCTCCGCTGGCCTTGCACGTCGTTGCTCAGCGTGGGCGAAATCGTCGTGCCTGATTCCCACAGTGTGCGGTTCGCGCTGTGGCCGCAGTCCCGTACCGCGCGGGCTCTTGCCGCCGGCGGCAACGCGCTGCTCGAGTTCGTTTTCGAGCACGCGTGGTATCAGGTGCGCCTGGGCGTGAGCACACCGCGCCGGCAGGACACGACGACGCTGACTGTGTTCGACGCCGTGCTGGAGGCGGCACAATGGCAGCGCGTTGACTATGCGCAACTCGTGGCCGGCGTCACGTTCGAGCTGCTCGAGCCCGCGCGCGCTGCCGTGCTTGCGCGTTGGGACGCGCAAATCCGGGCGATGCTTGCACACGACTAGCGCGACGAGCCCTTAGTGCCACCGCCGAGCAGCGCCCCCGGGCCGCCGTTGCGCCGTGGCGATGATCGTGGCGAGTCGGCTGCGCGTGACTGCCGTGCGTCGCGGTCTTGGGCTTGCGCCATTCGTTTGTCACGGCCGTCGTGCGACGCAGGCGTGGCCGCTTCGCGGTGCCGCCCCGGCGTAGTTTGGGGTGCCGCGCCGCCGCGCTTGCCCGCCGGTGCGGCGCCCGGCTTCGCAGCGTGTGTTGCCGGGGATTTGCCCGCCTGTGCGGGTCGCGCGTTGGCGGCTGCTCCCGCCGGCGACCTGGCTAGTGCCGCTGGTTGTGACTTAGCGGCTGCCCCTGACTGGGTCGCTGACCCTGGCTTAGTGGCCGCCCCTGTGCGGGGTTGGGCCGCTGGCGCCGCGGGTGGTTTCGCCGCTTGGCCAGCCTGTGGCTTGGTGCCGGCGCGACGGGGTTCGCGTGGCCCTGCACCGCGCGCCGGCTGGCTGCGCCGCTGGATTGGCTCTGGCTTCGCATGGGGATCCGGTTCAAAGCCGGCAATGACCTCACGCGGTAGCGTGCGCTTGATCAGGCGTTCGATGTCCGTGAGCAATTGATGCTCGTCGATGCAGACCAGTGATACGGCCTCGCCCGTCGCGCCCGCGCGGCCGGTGCGGCCGATACGGTGCACGTAGTCTTCCGGGACATTCGGCAGGTCGAAATTCACTACGTGTGGCAATTGGTCGATGTCGATGCCGCGCGCTGCGATGTCGGTGGCGACCAGCACTTGCAGCGTGCCGTCCTTAAATGCTGACAATGCCCGGGTCCGGGCCGCCTGGCTTTTGTTGCCGTGGATAGCCAGGGCGCTGATGCCATCCTTCGTCAACTGTTCGGCGAGCCGGTTTGCGCCGTGCTTGGTGCGTGTGAACACGAGCACCTGGAACCAGTTATGCGCTTTGATCAAATGCGTGAGTAGCTCGCGCTTGCGGTCGCGATCGACCGGATAGATCGTTTGAGTGACCGTCTCGGCGGTGGTGTTGCGACGGGCCACCTCAATTAGCGCTGGTGAATCGAGCAGGTTGTCCGCGAGCGCCTTGATCTCGTCGGAGAACGTCGCCGAGAACAGCAGGTTCTGGCGCTGCGAAGGCAGATGCTTGAGCACTCGCTTGATGTCGTGGATGAAGCCCATATCCAGCATCCGGTCGGCCTCGTCGAGCACCAAAATCTGCAGGCTGCTCAGGTCGATTGTGCGCTGCTGAAGGTGATCTAGTAAGCGTCCAGGCGTGGCTACAACAATGTCGACGCCGCGCCGCAGTGCGTCGATTTGCGGGTTGATGCCGACGCCGCCGAACATGACTGTCGAGCGCAGCTTTAGGTACTTACCGTATTCACGCACGCTTTGCTCGACTTGCGCAGCCAATTCGCGTGTCGGCGTCAGGATCAGTGCGCGAACCGGTACTTTGCCCGATGTCGCGCGCGAATGGGATAGCCTTTCTAGGATCGGCAGCGTGAAGCCGGCGGTCTTGCCGGTGCCGGTTTGTGCGCCGGCCAGCAGGTCGCCGCCGCTGAGCACGGCCGGAATGGCTTGTCGCTGGATCGGTGTCGGCGTCGTGTAGCCGAGTTCGTTGACTGCGCGAACCAGAGGTTCGGACAAGCCGAGAGAATTAAATGACATGTTGGATGGTGGTGTCGCCACCGGTCCAGCGCGCAACGCGCATCAGTCGCGAACCGGTGCAGTGAAAGTCTGAAGACGCGAGGGCAGGCCGACTGTCGCGATGCCCCGCGTAAGTACAACAGCGTGATAACAAAGACAAAGGGCGCGGCCCGTGGTTCCGGCCGCGCCCTGAGATTGGAGATTCGCGTGGAATCAGTCGAGCGGCGCGGAGCGCAGTTCGTTGACCTGTTGCGGCGACACTGGCGTGCCCTTGTTGCCCCATGCCATGCGCAGGTACGTGACCACCGCGGCGACTTCCTGGTCCGACATCGAGTGCGCGAACGGCGGCATGCCGTACGGTTCAGGATTGGCGTGCGTGCTTGGCGGATAGCCACCATTGAGCACCATGCGGATCGGATTCACTGCCGATTGCATCTGTACCGACTGGTTGTTCGCAAGCGGCGGGAAATGCGGCGGATAGCCAAGACCATTTTCCGCATGGCACTTCGCGCATTGATCGTTGTAGATCTTCTTGCCTTGCTCGAACAACTCCTTGCCGAACGCGACAGAGGTTTCCAACTGTGTCGTCTCTGGTGCTTCCTTCTTCTGCGGAATTGTCTTCAGATACGTTGAAATCGCTCGGATGTCTTCGTCAGTCATGTATTGCAGGCTGTTGTGCACGACTTCGGACATGGGCCCGAACACCGCACCGCGTTGCGACACGCCAGTCTTCAACAAATCCGAGATGTCCTTCAAATCCCAGTCGCCCAGGCCTGCTTCCTTGTTCGACGTCAGCGACGGCGCGTACCAGTTCTGCAGCGGAATTAAGCCTCCAGCAAACGCCGCTGCCTGATTCGAGCCACCCAGCGCGTTGATCGACGTGTGGCACATGCCGCAGTGGCCCAGCCCCTCGACCAGGTAGGCGCCGCGGTTCCATTCGACCGACTTGGTCGGATCTGGCTTATATTCGCCCTCGCGGAAGAACAACGTGCGCCAGCCGATCAGCATGTTGCGTTGGTTGAACGGAAAGCGCAACTCATGCTCACGGCTGGGCTGGGCAACGGGCGCCACCGAGCGTAGATACGCGTAGATGGCATCCGAGTCCGCGCGCGTGACTTTCGTATAGCTGGTGAACGGGAAGCCCGGGTACAGCAACTCGCCGTTCTTGCCGCGGCCGGTGTGCATTGCGCGGTAGAAGTCGTCCGAACTCCATTTGCCGATCCCGTACTGCTCGTCCGGTGTGATGTTCGGCGTGTACATCGTGCCAAACGGCGTGGCCATTGGCAAGCCGCCGGCGAAGGGCTTGCCGCCGCGTACCGTGTGGCATGCAACGCAGTCGCCGGCGCGTGCTAAGTATTCGCCTTGCTTGATCAGCGCGGCTTGGTCGGCCGGGCTCGCGGCCATCGCGCTGCCGCCGTGGATATTGTCGCTGCCAGACCACAGCACCGGCACCAGCGCCGCGGCCGCTACCGCGATGACGGCCGACAGCGCGAAAAGAGTCTTACGTTTCATCTCGATGTGTCTCCTGTCGCTTACTGCGGCTCGCTGCCGCATTGCAGCGGCATCTTCGACGAACGGGCCGGCGCCGGCACTGGGTTGGCCGGTGCGGGTTGCGTGGAGAGCCAGTGGGCGACCGCGGCGATGTCGTCGTCGTTGAGGCGGGTCGCGACCGTGTGCATGCAGTCTGGCGCCTTCGCGCGGCGCACACCAGAGCGCCACGCGCCAAGCTGCGCGCTGATGTAGTCGGCATGCAGGCCCACTAGGCCCGGGATCGCCGGTTCCATGCCGGTCAGCGTCTTGCCGTGGCATGCCGCGCATGCGGGCACGTTGCGCGCCGGATCGCCATTCAACACGATCTGCTTGCCGCGCGCCAGCGTTGACGCAGAGACGGTCGGCTGCGCCGGCGCCGGGTACGGCGGCCGTTGTTTCGAGTAGTACTCGGCGATCTTGCGCAGATAATCGTCGGAAAGGTACGTGACCAGGTAGTTCATCGGCGGGTACTTACGGTGCCCGTCGCGGAAATTGACCAACTGGTTGTACAGATATTCAGCGGGCTTGCCTGCAAGACGTGGAAAGTAGTCGTTGTCGGTGCCCTGACCCTGATCGCCGTGGCATGCGGCGCATGCGGCGACGCGGGCTTCCATTGAGTTCAGAGGCAGCAGGTTCGCTTGCCCTTTGGCAGCGCTGGCAATGCCTGCGCTGGCAGCCAGAAGTGCAGCCAGCAACGGGCGCAAGAGGCGTCTAGAAGACACGCGTAACTCCATCGATAATGGGGACCGCATTTGGTAACGCAGGTGGTTTTGGCGAAGGCTTGGCGCGCCTTCCGAATCGCGACGCCGACTTGCGGCGGCGAAGGTGCTGCAACGCAGCAGGTAATTCTATCACCGAACGGTCATATTGGCCATTTGGCTGAGCGTCGAAGTGGCCATTGGGCTGGACGTCGCGACGGACGAGGCGATTCGGCCATCTGGCCAGTAATGTGACGATTTGCTACGTCTTTTTTCGTGCATCTCGCAGCCATCGGACCAAAACCTATGCGTGGCCGCTTGCCGCTGTCCCCAACGAGGTGATTTAAGCTATCTTATGTGTTAATGCGTCAATAGGTGGGCGCCACGCAGCCATCGATGGCCGCATTCCCCTCCGAACATTTTCCCGGTGAGTTCATGGATTTCGATTCAATCCACGCGTACAGTACGGTTGCTGCCCATTACATATTACAACAGCAAATTACCGTTGTGGGTGCTGCGCCGCCAAGTCTAATAGGGGGTAGTGCGCTTGCCGCGCTGCCGGCCGGCCAACGCGAGGCGCAACAGCCGGCTGGCTCCGCAGCGAGGCGCGCGACGACGTTCGACGATCTGCCGCCCGAGATCACTCGGCGGATCGCAGCGCACACGTCGTTCGACGACATGGGCAGCTTGTCGTCGGCGACGCGGCGCACCTATCACGCGCTGCAGGACATGCGACGCAGCTGGCTTTGTTATCAGCGAGCCGACAATGTCCGTTGGCTTGATTCGCGCCGCACACAGGAGTTGCTGGACGAAATCGAACGGATCGGCGGCGAAGCGATATTGCGGGCTGAGCCGCTCGGGGCGCTGTGGCCTCGAATATCGGAATTGCCGCAGCAATACCGGGCGCAAGCATACAAGCGGATTTTCGACATGGCGGGCCGGTTGCCGACACATGCGAGCTTGCCGATACGCAAAGGTATGATCGGCACTATACCGGGATTGCCGGCCCAGGAGCAGTTGCCAATGTATGACTTCGTCCATGCGGCTATCGAAAAGAGTGGTGCCGCCGGGCATGGCCAGTTGTGGGCCTCGCTTGCATGGCTGCTCCGATGCTTGCCGCTGGATCCGCCGCGCTTCGAGCGCGAATACTCGGCTTTCGTCGGCAGGCTTGCCTCGCTGGATGCGCCTGCGCAGGCGGAGTTGATCGTGCAGTTGGTGATGCTGCTGCCTGGCTTTTGCGAGGATAACGCGGATGAATCGGCCACGCTGGCCAGTTACCATCGGCTTATGCAAGATTGGATGCAGCGGTTGCCTCCGGCTTATCGGGGGGCACCAATCGGCGCACTGGCCCATATGATATGGTTGCTGCCGGTGGAGCAAATGCCGGCGCTTTATACGCAGTTGCGTAGCCTCACGGAGGCGTTGCCGGACGATCAGATCGGCCTTGCGCTTCGGCGCCTGCCGACTGCGTTGGTGTTGCTGCCGCAGCAGTACCATGCAGCCGAATTCGCGCTGCTGGAGCCTCTTGTCAGTCGCATACGGCCCGAGCATTGTGAGGCAGTCACGCTGGGATTGCTCGAAAGCACCGTCGGACTGGACGACGCGACGCTGTACAAGTGGGTGTGGCGCAAAGCGTTTCAGCTGCTCGACGGCTGCGACGACACCTGTCTGTCTAACGTGGTCGACGAATTGGTCCACCAACAATTGGTACCATTGCTTTCCGTGCAGCAATGGGAGGACGCAAAACGCGAGATTCTGGCGTTCATCGAGCGTAACCCGCTCAGCGACGCGGCTCGCACACAGCTGCTTGACTTCGTCAGCACGACAGTGCCAGAGGATGAACTTGCGTACGATTAGCCTTCAGTGGCGCTGCTGTGCGCGTGCTTTCACGTCGGCTGGCGCCAGCGCGGTGACCGACATGCGGCTCAGTTGCGCACTGACGTTTTGACGCTTGCGTCTGGCCCGCACGGCTGACGCAACTCAGGCGCGCCTATCGCGCGCCTGTGTCATCAATTTGATGACTTCGTCGTCAGTGGTTTGCGCGAAATCGACGTAATATAGACTTACGGCGCCAAACGAATCAAGCGGTGCGATGCATACAGCGTCGTGCGCCAGCGTCGCGATCGAATTCCAAACGTCGCGTGGAGCGACCGGTGCTGCCGCGACTAGGCGTATAGCGTCCAAATTGCGCAACGCGAGTAATGCCGCCTTCATCGTGCTTCCAGTAGCCACACCATCGTCGACGACGATAACCGTACGGTGCGAGGCCGCAACAGGTCCCATACCATCCCGATATAACGCACGGCGTCGTTCCAGTTCCTGCCATTGGCGGTGCTGCTCACCGCGCAAGTAGTCATTGCTGGGGCGCAATATGGAAATGATGTCGTCATTCCAGACCACTTGCGGCGGATTCCCGTCAATGATGGAGCCGAGCGCGAGTTCAGGCTGCTGCGGCGCGCCAAGCTTGCGTACCAGCAGCACATCAAGCGTGCCGCCAAGGGCGCAGGCCACCTCGTATGCGACTGGGACACCGCCGCGTGGTAGGCCAACGACGAGCGGCGCAGCATCACGATAACGCGCAAGGGCACGGCCCAGCACAACGCCTGCCGCGCGGCGATTGTCGAAAGGCAAAGGTGGCGGGAACTGCATGAACTGTTTACTGCGTCGTTAGCCCAGGCGACAGGTTTGCGACATCGGGCCGCTCTTTACTGTTTATCGCTGCGCTCACTCGAATCGACCTCGGATAGATCGTCTTCGCGTACTTGCGTTTCGCGCACGGTCGTGCCTTGATCGTCGGTTTCAGACACGTCCGTGGTAAATGTGTCACGCTGGTTTGGCTTAACTTGCTCGGCACCATGTTGCGGGTCGTTTGCAGTAGCGTAGTTTGCCATTTCGATACTCCTGTCGGGTGAATATTGCCTCGGTGTCAAGCAAGTGATGTTCCGTGCGTCGTACCGGCACAACTTGCCCATGCGATGAATCTTGTACTACGGTTTTTTCATGCCCAGTTCCACACCGGTCTCGGGATCCACGGACGGATCCGATTTCAGCCGCTGCCTCATTGCGTTCAGCGCGGCGTCCTCGTCTGGCTGAAGGGTGACGGTGGCGCTGCCGTCGCCACCATCGACCGCGGAGGGCGGGTCTTGCACGAGCTTCAAGTCGCCGCCTTCATTCCACGGGCCACATTCCGGCGGCGCGCCCTTGGACATTTTGAAATAACTGCTCGCATATTCTGGCGTGGGCGGCAGCTTGCCCGGCGGAAAATTCGACGTAATCGAATAAAGCGCTTTTTCGAATGATTTTTGGTGAGAGACCTCGCGGGTCATCAAAAAGCCGAGCGCGTCTCGCACGCCGGGATCGTCGGTGACGTTGATCAGCCGCTCATAGATGATCTTGGCCCTAGCCTCGGCGGCGATATTTGAGCGCAGGTCGGCGGTCGGCTCGCCAATCGTATCGATGTACGCAGCGCTCCACGGCACGCCGGCTGAATTCGTCAGCGGCGTGCCGGCGCCATACAGCACTTGTGTCACGTGGCTGTCATTGCCAGCGCCATTCAGTTTGCGATAAAGCTCAGCCTGCTCATCAACCGCCTCGGCCAACTCGCCCTTTGCTCCGCGGTTGAGCATCGCGACGATGGAACCGATGATCTCCAGATGACTGAGTTCTTCCGTCGCGATATCGAACAGCATGTCCTTGCGACCGGGATCTTCCTCGGAGATGGCCTGCGTGAAGTAACGCATTGCTGCAGCCAATTCGCCTTGCGGGCCGCCAAACTGCTCCAGCAACAGATTCGCTAGGCCGGGGTCCGTGCCATTGACCCGCACAGTGTACTGCAATCGTTTGTTGTGGACGAACATGAAGCCTCCTGTGACGTGAAAGATGTCGCGGTGCTCGTCAAGGCCATACGCGTAACGTCGGCCGCCGATTTGCTCGCGCAACGCCCGTTCCCGCCAACGCAACGCGCAACCGCGTTATGGCACGGGTATTGCGCTAGCGTGGCGACAGCGACATCGTCCGCGCACTCCCATAGAAGACTGTCCGGTGCATGCCGTGCAATCGAAAGGAATCCCCACACAGTCGGAACGGCTCGATTTGTTCGTTGAAAAGAGGCCTTATGCAAAGCAAGCCTGTAGCAGGCAGCGCGAGCATCTAGGCAGATAATGCAAGCGTATGGCAGGTAGTGCAGACGTGTAGCAGGTAGCGCAGGCGTGTGACCGGTACCGCAGTGGAGGCAACGGCGAAACGTGGATCAACGCAGGACGATGATGAATAGCTTATCCGGCCCCAGTGATGATGGCGCCGTGGTACTGGATTACCTGGGCCACCATGTCACCGTAACGGCGCAGCGCAACGCGCGGGGCGCGTGGGTACCGCAGGTCCAAATCACGCATGATGGCACGCCGGTGCAGTTCGACATGCCGCAAGAGGCGACGCCAGAATGGCTTACCGTTGACGAAGCCGTGCGCGCCGGACTGGAGCGGGCGCGTTTGCTGATCGAGAGGCGACGAGGCGCCGGTTAACGGTGGGCGACGCGACAGCGGGCGGCAGATTCTTGCTGCCTGTTGTACTTGTACGCGGACGCCGGTGCCGGTGTGTCGGTGGGCGCGTCCGCGCACCAGTGATGCGGCACGTACCCGCGAGTACCGCGTACCAAACACATCGCGGACCGGCAGCGCGGACGAAACGTACCGGGGGCTGAGCGTAGCGTGTGTGCCGGCGCGTTTGGCCTGGGTTCGCGCAAGCTTGCAAATTGAGGTTGCTGGGGCTCGCAGCCGGGAACAAACCGTGCTGATGGCTAACGGCGACGCCTGGTCGATGAAGCCGGCGCCGTGTTTCGAGCGAGGCACGGCGGTAGCCGGCGCTGGACACCGCGCGGTGCTGGCGTGGGAGCTGAGTTCGGCGTTGGCGTATGGAACCGAGTCGACAGGAGAGGACCGTGCAGTACAACCCACCCCAAGCCGGGGGGCAGGAGCCCGGCGCTGAGGAACCCTGGAGCGAAGGATTCAAGGTGCTCGTCACCGCCAAGCCCGGCGTGGACGGCCGTTTTATTGGTGTGCTGAAGGTCGTGCGACAGGCTGATCGTCGCGTGATCTTCCCATTTTCGGGCGCTCCGGAGATCGGCCCGTTCGACACGATTGAGCAGGCGCGTGCGGCAGCGCTTGAATACGGCCGTAAGGTCGTGGCCGACGACCGGCGCAATCCAGAACGGTGACGCCACGCCGTCGCAGGGCGTCGCACGGACCGGCGCCGCTGCGTTCAACACGACGGGAATGGGCAAATTCATGGCGATTTCCAGCGAGCAAACCGCGCAGCAAGTTAGGCAGGTACTGGACGGCCGCCGACGCGGCGTGCGCATCCTGCTACCGTTGGCCGGACCGGCCGTGGTGGTGTCGGTCGCCTACATGGATCCGGGCAACTTCGCGACCAATATCCAGGCCGGTGCCGGATACGGCTATCAGTTGCTGTGGGTGGTGTTGTTCGCCAGCCTCGTTGCGATGCTCTTCCAGGGCTTGTCGGCACGGCTTGGGATCGTGACCGGATGCAACCTGGCTCAATTGTGCCGGGCGCGTCTGCCTAAGCCGATGACTTTGTCGATGTGGATGGCCAGCGAACTCGCGGCAATGGCCACAGACCTGGCCGAGTTCATCGGTGGTGCCATCGGCGTGGCGTTACTGTTTCACATCCCGCTGCTCGCTGCCATGGTGATCGTCGGTGTGCTCACGTACCTGATGCTGATGTTTCAGCGGCACGGCTTTCGGCCGCTGGAATTGGCGATCGGCGCCCTAGTCGGTATCATCGCGTTGGCCTATGTCGCGCAGCTATTCATCGTGCCGATTGATTGGCGCGCGGTCGGCCACGGCGCGCTCCACCCATCGATACCGGACCATCCGGCATTGACCATCGCGGTCGGCATCGTTGGCGCAACGGTGATGCCGCATGCGCTTTTTCTGCACTCGGGACTGACCGGCGAGCGCATCGTCGCGCGAAGCGACGCGGACCGCCGCACGCTGCTGCGCTACAGCCGGATCGAGGTGCTCGTTGCGCTGAGCGTGGCGGGACTGGTCAACATGGCCATGGTGGTGATGGCTGCCGGCGCATTCCACCCCGGCCATGCACACGTCGCCGAGATCGATCAAGCGTACCGGACGTTGACGCCGTTATTCGGTGCCGCGGCCTCGACGTTGTTCATCGTGTCGCTGATCGCGTCGGGCTTGTCGAGTTCGGTGGTTGGCACAATGGCGGGACAGATGATCATGCAAGGCTTCGTCGGTTTTCGCATTCCCGTTGTCGTGCGCCGCTTGGTAACGATGCTGCCTGCGTTCCTTGTGGTGGCCGCCGGTGTCGATGCGACCCGTGCCCTGATCATTAGCCAGGTGGTATTGAGTCTCACGGTGCCGGTGCCGATGATCGCGCTGGTCTGGTTGTGTCGTCATCGCGACGTGATGGGGCGCTATCGGCTCGGTCCGTGGCTTGCCGTATTATCGATGTTAGCCGCGGTGCTGGTGATTGGCTTGAACGTCGCACTGATCGTCGACACACTACGCTAGCAGCCCCATTGCGTTTCAACCATGCGACGTGAAGGCTTGCCGCTGGACGGGCGGCGGGCTTCAGTGGGCCTCGTCGCCGTAACCCGCGAAAGCGGCGCGAAGGCTTCGATTGACAACAGCGTAGATAGTGGCGGTGTGTTGGATGGCGACCGTTCTTGCGGTTACCCGGAGTTTTGGGTTGTGTCCAATCTGACCACAGGATACGCAATGGGCATTGCCGCGTTCGCGTGCCGGAGACTCGACTCGATCGTCAACGGCGGCGGCGATTATAGCTTCGTGGTTGTGGCGCGCACGGGGTGCCGCGCGGTCGCGCTCAGCGCTTGACAAAGCCGGGCCGGCCGTCAGGTAGCCGATCGGCGTACAGCGTGCCGGCAGACAGGGATCTGGGTTTAGTGTGGTTTGGGACCGGTGAATGGCCAGCGCGACTCACGAGTCCGTTGCTCATCGTGCGGCGCTGGGTTGAACGCTGGCGATGATATGAACCAATGCAAAACTAAATGAACAGACTTTAGTAACGTAGCGGAGACGGCGCGGGGTATCCGCGCCGTTACGGCTATGCCCGTTCTTGGCGAGTGGGGCGGGACACGGCCTTGGCCTGCTCGTCAATCCACGCATGCATCAGCTTGTAGGTGACGGCCAGAATGACCGGCCCGATGAACAGTCCGACGATGCCGAATGCGATCAGTCCACCGAGTACGCCAGCCAACACCAATAGCATCGGCAGGTCCACTCCGCGCTGAATCAACGGCGGACGTATGACGTTGTCGAGACTGGAAACGACGAACGCCCAGATGAGCATAGCGACCCCGGCGATAGTCGCATCCTGATAGAACAGCCAGATTGCCGCGCCGATCAATGGCAGCAGCGGACCGATCTGCGCCAGGCATAGGATGAGAATAATCGCGCATACCATGCCCGCGCCGGGTATCCCGGCGGCGAGTAGTCCCAGACCGGCCAGCGCCGATTGCACGGCCGCGGTCACGACGATGCCCAGCGCGACGGCGCGGATGGCCTGGCCGGCCAGACGCACCGCGGCCGTGCCGCGCTCATCGGCAAGGCGATAGGCGAAGCGTCGCACGGCCCCTGCTGCCGTTTCGCCATGCATGTACAACACTCCGCATAGGATCAGCGTCAACAGCAGATGCACGAGTACGCCCCCGACCGCGGTCGCTTGCGATACCATCCATTTCGCGCCGGTGTCCGCGTAAGGGGCAATGAATTCCTGTAGGCCGTTGACGCCGGCGTGGGCAAGCCGCTGCCATGCCGAGGTGATGCGCTCGCCGACCAGTGGCACCTCGTGCAACCAAGCCGGTGGCGGCGCGGGCCGGTAGTCCGGCAGGGCACGGGCGTGCTGCAGGATCGTATCGGCGTGGGCCGCGATGGCCACCACTGCGCCATACAGTGGCAACGCGATGACGATCAGCAAGGCGGCCAGCATCACCGCAGTAGCCCGGCCGCGTCGTCCGCCGAGCCGCTCCTGCGCGCCGCGCATCAGCGGCCACGTTGCCACGACGATCATCGTGGCCCAGATCAGCGCGGGTAGGAATGGGCGCATGATGTACAGGCTGCCCCCGATTAGCAGCGATAGCACAAAAATGATCAGCAAAGCCCGCGCGAGGTCTGTTTGCGCTTGCGAATGGTTCATACCGTCGATACCTCCAGCGTAATTGACGTGCCGCGCCCGACGCGGCATGCGTGGGACTGTAACGGATCGGGCCCGGCTCACGCGAGCATGTTCCACACGATGGCGAAAAAACGCGTGCTTATGGCCGGTGGGGCATCATGGTTGCGACAGCCACGATTTCAATGGGCAATGGAGAGAGTAGCCATCGAGTCTTTTCATGCGCGCGATGGTCAATGCGTTTAGGCACAACGTGCGCCATTGGATGGAGACAGCGGCCTGCCGATGACGCGGTCGCAAGGCCGTATTCGGCGTCGCGGCACGCGACTCACGCGTGCTGCGCATCGGTCAGCTGGCACGCGGCCGCCTTATCTGCTTTCAGCCGCGACGTCACGGCCTGGTACGTCGTGTTCAGCATCGCGTCGGACCTGACTCACTGACGGGCCGTGCATTCGTTCATCGTTTGCTGATCGACCGCGTCCGTGGTGCAATTCGGCTGCGCGTGCGCGGCGCGGCCCAGCAACAACGCGGCGAACCAGGCTCCATGACGCATGGCGAGGTTCCTGTTCATATCGGCCTGCATTCATGCTACCCGCGCGCCGCTGTGGTCCGGGATTTTCACCTCCGGTGAGTGCTTGTGCTGACTCAAGCCCGCTCATACCAGCTTTTCGATTGGTTGACGATGCGCACCACTAGCAGCATGACCGGCACTTCAATCAGCACGCCCACGACGGTTGCCAGCGCTGCGCCGGAATTGAGCCCAAACAGGCTGATTGAGGCCGCGACCGCCAGTTCGAAGAAGTTGGATGCGCCGATGAGCGCCGACGGGCAGGCGATAGTGTGTTTTTCGCCAACGGCGCGATTGAGGCAGTATGCCAGTGCTGAATTGAAGAACACTTGAATCAGAATGGGCACCGCAAGCAGGGCGATCACGAGCGGTTGCTTCAGGATCGCTTCGCCCTGGAACGCAAAAAGTAGCACCAGCGTCGCTAGCAGTGCGGTAATAGACCAGGGGCCAATCTTCGCCATAGCGGTGTCGAATGCAGCTTGTCCCTTCGCGAGCAGCAGCTGACGCCAGATCTGCGCGAGGATTACCGGAATAACGATGTAGAGCACCACTGATGTGAGCAGCGTAGCCCACGGCACCGTGATCGCGGAAATACCGAGTAAGAGGCTCACCAGCGGCGCAAACGCAATCACCATGATGCTGTCGTTCAACGCGACCTGAGACAGGGTAAACAACGGATCGCCGCCGGTTAGTCGGCTCCAGACGAATACCATCGCTGTGCACGGCGCGGCAGCCAGGAGGATTAGGCCAGCTAGGTAGCTATCGAGCTGTTCCGCCGGCAGCATCGGCGCAAACAGGTGCTTGATGAACAGCCAGCCGAGAAACGCCATCGAGAAGGGCTTGACGAGCCAGTTCACGACGAGTGTGACGCCGATACCCTTGACGTACTGTCGGACTTCATGCAACGCGCGGAAGTCGATTTTGACGAGCATCGGAATGATCATCACCCATATCAGCAGCCCGACTGGGAGATTGACCTGCGCGTATTGCATCCGTCCGACTTGCTGAAACAGACTAGGCAACGCTTGGCCGAGCGCCATGCCGGCGATGATGCACAGCGCTACCCAGACGGTCAGATAGCGTTCGAAGAAATGAATGGCAGACTTGGTGACGGCCTTTCCCGGCGGGATGGCGTTGGGCGTGTTCATTGGACTGCTCGACGCATCGGCGTAACCCCAATGCGCTTTGACCGGACTGCTGGGCCAGTATGGCACGTCTGCGACGCCACGCTGTCGCACACCGTGCTGGCGATGCGCATTGTGGGTACACCGTCGCCGATGATCTCGTCCCCGCTTTTGCTCCGATACCCGTCGGTGGACAAACACCAGCGCGCGAGCGCGCGAAGCGCGAGCGGATTCATCTCGCCTTTTGGATGGCTACCTGCCAAATATGCGACGAAGCGCCCGCCGAACGGGTTCGTCAACGCTTCGGATAGAAGATGCGAGCGCACGGAGTTATCGGTACACAAGAAGAGAATGGGGTAGCGCTTGTCATTCATGGTCGGGCGTCAGCAGCAGGCAGATTTCACCGGCACGCCGACTGGTTTGCCGCCAATAGAGGCGCAGCAAACGGAAGCGCTGGCGTTTGAGTCGCTCGCTGGCGTGGCACGGGACCCGCCGAAAGGCGGGATGTCGGCAAGGATCGAGTATGTCTCCTATGCGATGCCCTGCGGATCGCCCCCCAGTATTTATTGGAGCGTGCGTAGCAGCAGGCGTCTCCGATTTGCTCGTCAACGGACAGCGCGGTATCGCGGAGGCGATCGTGCATCTGCGCACGCTCGGCTTCGCTTTTGGCCTGCCCGCCTAAATGATCGAATCTCAATGCCGCGCCGCGCTGTGAAACGTCGACATTCACCTGCGGAGCGCCGAGCAACCATTTAGCGTAGTCGGGCTGCTTGACCGTGGGTTCGCTCGCGAATAGCTTCGAGTAAAATCGGATGCTCGCCGCCAGCGCTTCGACGCAGGTAGGGATAGGCAAACGTTTCACGATGCTTTTTCCTTTGTCGGCTTGCAACTGGCGGCATGGATGGGCGAACAGGGATGGCCGCCGCAACAATTGTCGGTCAGGAATGCCAACAGATCGTTCATGGCCGGATAGTTGGCTGAATAGATCATGTAGCGCCCGCGCTGCTCGACCGTGACGAGATTGGCGTAGGTCAACTCTTTCATATGAAAAGACAGTGACGACGGTGCAAGGCCGAGATGTTCCGCAATTTGGCCAGCGGGTACCCCGCTTGGGCCGGCTTCGACGAGGAATCGGAAGGCGGCTAGTCGGGATTCCTGGGCTAGCGCGCTAAGTGCGCGCACGACAATGTTCATTTCCATATTTCAATGATAGTCGAAATAAAAAAGAAAAAACGATCGACTGAAGATTTTCTGCTCTAGCGACATCGCGGGTGAGGTTGGGTCGTGGAGACGCAGTGGTAGTGCTGAGTGCTTCGGCAGGGCAACTTGGAGGCGCTAGTCTGGCTTTGATTGACCGTGCTCGACCTTGGCTTTGCGGTTTGCGAGTCGCGTAGCGCTTTGATTCATAACAATGAACTGCACGCCGCTAAAGTTTCGAAGGCAATGCTTGGGTGGTGGGAGAGGGATGCGCGGTGCTTAGCGTCGAGCAAGGGGCGCGACGCATTTGGCAAATGGCCTGAACGGGCGTCTTGGCCTTCAGCGAAGGGTATGGGATGGCGCCGGATAGGAGACGTCGTCTCATATCGACTTGCAGCGGCAAAAAAAGGCCTAGCATCACTGCTAAGCCCTGGATTTTCTTGGTGGCGAATCAGGGACTCGAACCCCGGACCTGCGGATTATGATTCCGTCGCTCTAACCGACTGAGCTAATTCGCCTAAAGAACCCCGGATTATGGGCATACCGAGACGAGTTGTCAACGATTTTCGCGTTTTCTGTCGTGAGCCCATGAGTTGTCCGGGTTTATAGCACGTAATGTGTCCGGTTTTTGGGTGTCATATGGAGCCACCTGTAAGCCGGGTACGTTGGTGACAGGAAACCCGGAAGATGAGACGCGAAGGGGGCGACAGCGACGGGCAGGACAAGCGACTCACCTGGCAGGACAAGCGATTCCCGCAGGCCGAGGCGGCACGGCTATTGGGGCTTGCGAGCACACGTTTCGGCGGCAGATGGGGCGCTACGAGGCCGATGGCCTGCGCGGGTTGATCGACAAGCGACTAGATCAGGTTTCGCACAAGCGCGCACCGGTCGGCAGCCACTGTTTCCATACGCCTAAAGCCGGCGAAAAGGCCGATGCGAACACAGTGGCGCAGTTCGGCCGAGCGCTGGCGCAACGGGGTATCGAGTACATTGGAGCACATTGCGGCCTATGGGTCGCAGGCTCATGGGTGTTCAGAGCGGGCCTTCGGTCCGCACTAGCAGCGCTTACCCCGCGAGTTGGCCAAGGCTGGCATCACCGACATGCAGCAAGCCAGCGCCTACCTGGCGCAGTGCTACATGCCGCGTCACAATGCTGAGTCCGCCGTGCCGGCCGCTGAGCCGGGCAGCGCCTTCGCGCCCTATATCGGCAACGGCTTAGTAGACATTTATGCGAACACCACGAGCGCGTCATGGGCAACGACAACTGCGTGATGTTCGGGCGGCGGCTCAAATTGCAGAGTCCAGCTAAGCGCACACGGGCTCACTACGGCAAGCAGCGTGTGCGGGTGCCTCGCTATGTGGATGGCGCGCTGAACCCGCTCATGCGTGGCAGTTCGAGATCGAGAATCCGCAGATCGAACGATTGCATCGACAGGGCAATGTCGGCCTCTATCCCTGTCTTGACGTAACCGACCGCATAGCCCGATTGGCGGAGTGCTCGGATCAGACCATCCGCAAGTATGCTGTCATCATTCGGCAATGAGAATGCGCACGGGCGTGTTTTAGGGTCGGCAGCGCAAACCTGTCCCCCTTTCCGGCGTCTCCTTGTCGTGCATATTGCAACGACACGCGGTGTCCAGCGCAATGTGCAACGATTCTTCTACCCCGAGGGCGTGGCACGCAGCGCGACCAGGCATGCTAGTTGCGAGAAGGATGGATGTATTTCGCGCTTGCAAACAACACTGTTTTTTTATACAGTATCTGGAGCCGCGCATTGGCGCGGGCAGCGGTTTCATCCGGGGATGACCGGCATGGCCGCGATGCGAGGCGTGCCGCTTCGGCAACAGACTGCCGCTCATCATAGCAAAGGACGATTCATGGAAGAAAGCAAGAAAGGCTCAACTGGACTGACTGCGGAGAAGAGCAAGGCACTGGCTGCCGCGCTGTCGCAGATCGAGAAGCAGTTCGGCAAGGGGTCGATCATGCGGCTTGGCCATGGCGAGGCAGTCGAGGACATTCAAGTCGTATCGACTGGCTCACTCGGCCTGGACATCGCGCTA
Organism: Mycetohabitans sp. B46; assembly: GCF_037389205.1. NCBI lineage: Bacteria > Pseudomonadati > Pseudomonadota > Betaproteobacteria > Burkholderiales > Burkholderiaceae > Mycetohabitans > Mycetohabitans sp. B46. Next base: position 93,021 of record NZ_JADBGL010000001.1, on the reverse strand, counting down.
GGCGTTGGTGGGCTGCCGCGTGGCCGTGTCGTCGAGATCTACGGGCCGGAATCGTCCGGCAAGACGACGCTCACGCTGCAGGTGATCGCCGAGATGCAGAAAATCGGCGGCACCTGCGCGTTCATCGACGCGGAGCACGCGCTCGATGTCCAGTACGCGTCCAAGCTGGGCGTCAATGCGTCGGAACTACTGATTTCTCAGCCTGATACTGGCGAGCAAGCACTGGAAATCGCCGATGCACTCGTGCGCTCGGGGTCGATCGACATGATCGTCATCGACTCGGTGGCCGCGCTCGTGCCGAAGGCCGAAATCGAAGGTGAAATGGGCGATTCACTGCCCGGCCTGCAGGCGCGGCTGATGTCGCAGGCGCTGCGCAAGCTGACCGGCACAATCAAGCGGACCAATTGCCTAGTCATTTTCATTAACCAGATTCGCATGAAGATCGGTGTGATGTTCGGCAATCCGGAAACTACCACCGGAGGTAATGCGTTGAAGTTTTACGCGTCGGTTCGGCTCGATATCCGTCGGATCGGCTCGATCAAGAAGAACGACGAAGTCATCGGTAACGAAACGCGGGTTAAGGTGGTCAAAAACAAAGTGTCGCCACCGTTCCGCGAGGCGATTTTCGACATCTTGTATGGTGAGGGGATTTCGCGACACGGTGAAATCATCGATCTTGGCGTCCAGGCGAAGATCGTCGAGAAGGCGGGTGCCTGGTATAGCTACAACGGTGAGAAGATTGGCCAGGGCAAGGACAATGCGCGAGAGTTCCTGCGCGAGAATCCGGATCTTGCGCGCGAGATCGAAAATCGCGTCCGCGAGTCGCTCGGTGTCGTAGCGATGCCGGCCGGCGCGGTGGTTGCCGAGGGCGGACAAGCGTAACGCGAAGTGCACGTGAAGTGCCCACGCCCCGCGCCAAGCCTGAAGGGGCGCGCGTTGAGATATTTGTCGCGCCGGGATTACAGTCGTGCCGAACTGGCTGCGAAGCTCAAGCGCGACGCCCAGGAAGGCGACAATATCGAGCCGATTCTCGATGCACTCGAGCGAGACGGCTGGCTGTCTGATAGTCGGTTTGCCGAAAGTGTCGTGCATCGCCGTGCGTCCCGCTTCGGCGCGGCCCGGATCGTCGGTGAATTGAAGCGGCACGCGTTGCATGGCGACCTGCTGGACGACATCAGCAATCAATTACAGGAAACCGAATGGGAGCGGGCGAAAGCGGTGTGGCAAAAGAAATTTCAGGGCCATGTCGCGCAGTCGCCAGCCGAGCGTGCCAAGCAAGCGCGTTTCCTGGCCGCCCGCGGCTTTTCCCGCGCGGTGGTGGCGCGCCTCGTCAGCGGGATCGACGACGAAGCCGGCGATGAATGACGGTCCGCGTAGACTGCGTCGTGCTACGTGGGATGTTGTGCTTCGCCTATGCGTTCGGGCGATGAAGCGCGTTCCAGGGCGCGCGCGGGTGTCGGCAGGCCGTCGGACCGGTATGCTAAAATCGCTGGGTTTTCCATCCGGCCGCAACCCTTTCCATGCCGCTCCCTCCCTCTGCTCCTCGTTGGGCGCGTCATCGCCGTGCGATTGACGTGCAAGCGTTCGAGCGTGAAGACGGCCTGTGGGACATCAAAGCATGCCTGACCGATCGTAACGCGCGTGATACGCAACTCGCAACCGGCGTTAAGCCGATCGGGCTACCTATCCACGAACTTCGACTGCGGGTGACGATCGATCGCCAGATAAATGTCGTCGATGCGCAGTCGCCGGCGGCGAAATGGGTTTCTTATTCGGGGCATGGCGAAGACGCTAATCCAAGCGATTGCGCATTGATTGGGTTGGACCTGCGTCGTGGGCTCCGGCATGCCGTCACTAAGCGTCTTGGTGAGGCGGTGGGCTGCACGCATCTGACCGATTTGCGCGTGCTATCGTCGAGCGCAGCCATTCAAGCTTGCGTCGGCGAGGCGTCGCAGACAGGCACGTCAGACACGGACGCAGCTGGCGATGCGATGCTGTCTCGGCTTGATCGCTGCCACGCGTTGAAGCTTGACGGCCCGTGGTCACGCAATGCTATCCGAGCTGGTATGGCCACGCGCCGCGTGAAGTCCGCGCCGCATCGTGCGCGAAGCCGCGCCAAGCGCCACATACAGCGATATTCATTCCAACTCTCAGACTGAAGGGAATCACGCATGAAGATTCACGAGTACCAGGGTAAAGAGATCCTGCGGAAATTCGGGGTCACGGTGCCGCGCGGCCAGCCCGCGTTTTCGGTAGATGAAGCCGTCAAGGTGGCCGAGGAGCTTGGCGGCCCGGTCTGGGTGGTGAAGGCCCAGATCCATGCTGGTGGCCGTGGCAAGGGTGGTGGCGTCAAGGTCGCGAAATCGCTGGATCAGGTGCGTGAGTATTCGAACCAGATCCTCGGCATGCAGCTCAAGACGCACCAGACTGGCCCCGAAGGGCAAAAGGTCAACCGGCTGTTGATCGAAGAAGGCGCAGACATCAAGAAGGAACTGTATGTCGGTCTCGTCGTCGACCGCATTTCGCAAAAGGTTGTGCTGATGGCCTCCAGCGAAGGCGGCATGGACATCGAGGAAGTGGCCGCGAAGACGCCCGAGTTGATCCACAAGGTTGCGGTCGATCCGGCTAAGGGCTTGCAGGACGCTGAAGCAGACGAGATCGCCAAAAAAATCGGCGTACCGGATGCATCGCTCGCGCAGGCCCGTGCGAACCTGCACGGACTGTACAAGGCATTCTGGGAAACGGATGCATCGCTGGCTGAAATCAACCCGTTGATCCTGACCGGCGACGGCAAGGTAATCGCGTTGGATGCAAAGTTCAACTTCGATTCGAACGCGCTGTTCCGTCACGTGGAGATCGTTGCCTACCGTGATCTCGACGAAGAGGATCCGGCCGAAATCGAGGCGTCGAAGTTCGATCTCGCCTACATCTCCCTGGATGGCAACATCGGCTGTCTGGTCAACGGCGCCGGCCTGGCGATGGCAACGATGGATACGATCAAGTTGTTCGGTGGCGAACCGGCGAACTTCCTCGATGTCGGCGGTGGTGCGACGACCGAGAAGGTGACCGAAGCGTTCAAGCTGATGCTGAAGAACCCGAACCTGAAGGCCATCCTTGTCAACATCTTCGGCGGGATCATGCGTTGCGATGTGATCGCCGAGGGCGTGATCGCGGCATCGAAGGCGGTGCACCTGCAAGTCCCGCTGGTCGTGCGGATGAAGGGCACCAACGAGGACCTCGGCAAGAAGATGCTCGCCGACTCCGGGTTGCCAATTATTTCCGCGGACAGCATGGAAGAAGCCGCGCAGAAGGTCGTCGCCGCAGCCGAAGGCAAGTAAGCCGCCGCGCTCACTTCGAGGATACGCATGGTGTCGTTGCCACCGCGCCTTGCGCGAGCTGCGACGCCGAACGAAAGAGGTCATTACATGTCGATTCTGATCAACAAAGATACGAAGGTCATCACGCAGGGTATCACCGGCAAGACCGGCCAGTTTCATACGCGCGCCTGCCGCGAGTACGCAAATGGCCGCGCTGCCTATGTCGCGGGTGTCAATCCGAAGAAGGCCGGCGAGGACTTTGAGGGCATTCCGATTTTTGGCAGCGTCAAGGAAGCCAAGGCGCAGACCGGTGCGACGGTGTCGGTGATTTACGTGCCGCCGGCTGGGGCTGCTGCGGCAATCTGGGAAGCAGTCGAAGCCGATTTGGACCTGGCGATCTGTATCACCGAAGGCATTCCGGTCCGGGACATGATCGAGGTGCGCGACCGGATGCGCCGTGAGAACCGCAAGACGTTGCTGCTCGGGCCGAACTGCCCAGGTGTGATCACGCCCGACGAGTTGAAGATCGGCATCATGCCTGGTCACATCCACAAGAAGGGCCGCATCGGCGTTGTCTCCCGCTCGGGTACGTTGACGTATGAGGCGGTCGCCCAGCTGACCGCCCTTGGTCTGGGTCAATCGTCGGCTGTCGGGATCGGCGGCGACCCGATTAACGGTCTGAAGCACATCGACGTGATGAAGATGTTCAACGACGATCCGGATACGGATGCAGTCATCATGATTGGTGAAATCGGCGGCCCGGACGAGGCAAATGCGTCGTACTGGATCAAGGACAACATGAAGAAGCCGGTCGTGGGCTTCATCGCCGGCGTGACGGCGCCTCCTGGCAAGCGGATGGGTCACGCTGGCGCATTGATCTCGGGCGGTGCCGACACCGCCGAAGCGAAGCTTGAGATCATGGAGTCGTGTGGCATCAAGGTAACGAAGAACCCATCTGAGATGGGTCGCTTGTTGAAGTCGGTGCTGTAAGCGCCGCCGACACGCACGCATCACTTCCGGTACAGCCGGCCACCGCGAAGCGGTGGCCGGCTGTGTCTTTTTCCAGCCGGTGAAGCGCGGAATTTGATATGCTTTCGAAAACCTTTCGTGTGCGGCGCTTTCTATAAGCAGTGAGTCTGAAAGACGCTTGGTCTTTTTCATTCCGCATTGGCCACCATGCTCGAACTGCTCGCGTCGTTGAACTGGAGTGCCGTGCTCCAGATCGTCATCATTGATATTCTGCTGGGCGGCGACAATGCCGTCATCATCGCGTTGGCCTGCCGGAATCTGCCGCCCGCGCAACGAGTGCAAGGCGTGCTGTGGGGCACGGTTGGCGCCATCGCGCTGCGTCTCGTGCTGATTTCGTTCGCCGTGCTGTTGCTCGATGTGCCAGTGCTGAAGCTCGTGGGTGGCCTGTTGTTGCTGTGGGTCGGCATCAAGCTGATGCAGCCGCAGCTGGATGCGCATGGCAGTGTCAAGGCCGCGGATAAGCTGTGGGCGGCCGTGCGCACCATCATCGTCGCCGATTTCGTGATGAGCTTGGACAACGTGATCGCGATAGCCGGCGCGGCCGATGCGGCTGCATCGGAGCATCGGCTGGGGCTGGTGGTCTTTGGCTTGCTGTTGAGTGTGCCGTTGATCGTATGGGGCAGCACGCTGGTGCTCAAGCTGCTGGATCGTTTCCCGGCGATCGTTACACTCGGTGCCGCGTTGCTCGGCTGGATTGCCGGTGGTCTGATTATCGGTGATCCCCTTGTGGCGAGGCTGCTTGGGGGCGGTATGCAAGCGTATCACTACGTCGCCAGCGTTGTCAGTGCGCTGACCGTGGTCGGGATTGGCGGGTGGCTGAAACGCCGTAGCCGACATGGTACGGCGGTGCGTGCTCGCTGACGCGCGGACACGGGACGCGGCGACCAACGCGGCCCAGCACTCCATCACGACGCTGCCAGTGTCGTTCATGGGCGCAGCCCCCGTGGCAATCGCGCAACGCAGGCGCTCGTCCACGGCATGACGATGCGCGCAGGTCCGGTGCACCGGTACCAGTCCTTTGATGCCACCATGCCCAGCATGCCGGCGGCACTGCGATGCCGCCACGCCCAGCGTGCCGATGCGCCGTGGCACACGAACCTGGATGCGGCTCACGCACGGCACTCCGGCGGCGCAAAACGGGCCGGCAGTGTCGGGCTCGGGTCGGGCACTGGCCCGGGAATTGGAAGCGACGAAGTGGTCTTGCCTGCGGCGAAGCACTCCCAGGTCAGTGTGCCTGCGCCGCTGCGGTTGCTGCTAACGGATACTTGGGCATAGGGTGCGTCCGGATCGTCGGATGTCGACGGTACCAGCACAAGCGTGTTTTCGCCGGATGGGGCGACTAGGGCGGTATAGCGGATCGTGATGGCCCCCGTTTTGTCGTCGATGTCGATCGATTCCACATTGCGTGTCGCCGGCGCTCGTGCATAGCCGTTGCCGAGCCGTTGCGCGCCCGCCACGACGTTTTCTGCTACGGCCAGCCGCGCTGGCGCGGCCAACGACAGGCCCTCGCCGACCCGGCTGCGAGTCAGATAATCGCGGTACGCTGGGAGCGCAAATGACGCGACGACGCCAACGATTGCCAGTACGATCATCAGCTCCACCAGCGTGAATGCCGCGCATAATGGTGCTGGTCCCCGTGCCGTGGTGCGGTCAGAATCGTCGGGCTTCTGGCGGGTCGATGCAGTCATCGGTGCACTCCTTACTAGGGGCCGCTTCGGGAATCGAACGCGGTCCGAGCAATGGTGCGCGACAGGCTGAGTCAGCTGTAGTCAGCTAAATAGCCAATGCATTGCCACAGCGGTGCGGAATTTTTGTATAGTGCGCCGGTTTCCTCGAGTCCAACCCGCCATGCCCGTATCGTTGTCGCGATTGCTCACATTTGTCTTTCTTATCCTGGCCTGGATCCTGCCGTACGCAGTCACGCTACATACGTATCCGATCCCGACCTTCTACGCTGAGTACTCGGCGCTCGCGTTGTACCTGCTGGTCGGGGCATCGGTTTTCGCGTGGGTGTGTGCGTGCGGCGAGCGCGCGGCGATCGATGCGCCGCGGGTGGCGCTCGTGCCGCTGCTGTTCGGCGCGTTGTTGTTTGCGCAGCCGTTCATCATCAATACCGTGCAGCCATCGATGAACCTGCTCGGCGGTGGGTTCCTGCTCGCCGCGTTGATGGCGACGCAGACGGGGTACTGGATCAGTCGCCTTGGTTCGATGCAGCGCGCGTTCAATGTGATGGCGTACGCGCTGCTGGCAGGTGGCGTATTCGCGGTGTTTTGTCAATTCGTCCAACTATTTCATTTGGAAAACCGCGTGGCGCCCTTCGTGGTCAGCTACCCCGTGCAGGTAGGGCGGCGGCCGTTCGGTAACATGGCGCAGGCGAACCATTTGGCGACGTACATTGCGTTTGCGCTGGCCGCGGCGCTGTATCTGGTTCAGCAGCGACGGTTACGCTACCCGGTATGGATCGTGTTGTCGGTAGTCTATGCAGCCGGTCAGGCATTGACGGTTTCGCGCGGCCCCTGGTTGCAGACCGGTGTCATCGTGCTAGCGGGGGCATGGATGGCGTTCGAGGCGCGTCGCAGTCGCGCCTCTTCTTATGGTGGACGCCACGACACCCGGCGTTTGCTGCGCGACTGGATGACGCCGGTGTTGCTGCTGGTTATTTTCGTCGCCGTCAATCTCGCGACGCGCTGGGCCAATGCGTCTTTCAATCTAAATTTGGGGCAGTCCGCCGCCGAACGGTTCCAGGATGCTGGCCAGATTGCGCCGCGGTTGGCGCTCTGGAAATACGGGCTCGCGATGTTTGAGATGCACCCGTGGTTCGGCGTTGGCTGGGGCGAATTTCCGCGCACTCAATACGAACTCGTCGACAGGCTTGGTAGCGTCGAGATCGCGAACAATTCCCATAACATCGTGATCGACCTGTTGGCCAAGACCGGTGCACTCGGGCTGGCAATCGTCGTGGTGGGGCTGCTGCTGTGGTTTGTGCCCGTGCTGCGCGGTGGTGAGCGGATCGAACGGGTATTCGGTGTTGCGCTGATCGGCATCCTGTTGATGCATGCGCTGGTCGAGTATCCGCAGCAGTACATGTTCTTCCTGCTGCCGGCGTGGTTCGTGATTGGTCTGCTGGAGACCTCGCCGCTGCGGGCGGCGCCCGCCGCCGCCCGGGGAGGGCAGGGCGCGCTGATATTGGCCGGCCTCGTCGCGTTGTACCCGATCCAGCGCGACTATGCGCGCTCGGAAGTGCTGTATTACAGCTCGAATCCCTATGAGCAATACCGGGCTGATCCGGCGGTGCTATTTTCCGCATGGGGCGAATATGGTCTCGCGACATTGTTGCCATTGGACAAGACCGATCTCGACAAGAAGCTGGCGATGCACCGTCAGGCGATGGCCCTGTTGCCTGGAGAAACCGTGGTGCGGCGGTATGCGGTGCTGCAGGCGATCGCTGGCGATACCGACGGCGCGCTGCAGACCATGCGACGACTGAAGGTGTTTGCAGACATGTTGAAGGATTGGCCGGCGCAGCTTGCCGCAGTGTATCGCGCGTGTGACGATGCGGGCAGTGTGCTTGTGCCATTTAAGCAGGCGCTTGTTGCCCGCTATGGGATCGTTCCCGCGGCGCCGCTGGAGGACGGCGAAGACAACGGGGAATGATCGGCGTGGCCGGTCCCGCCCTAGCGCGGGACCCGTTTGATGGGATTCGCCTTCCCTGTCGTGCCTATTCTCCCGCCACCCAACCCCCGGACTTGCCGCCGTGCTTCTCGAGCAGCTTCACGTCGGTGATCGTCATGCCGCGATCCACAGCCTTGCACATATCGTAGATGGTCAGCAGGCCGATCTGCACCGCCGTGAGCGCTTCCATTTCGACGCCGGTGCGGCCGATCGTCTCGACGCGGACGGTGCAGTGCACGGCCGCTGGCTTTTCGTCTAGAGTGAAATCGACACTGACGCGGGTCAGCGCGAGCGGGTGGCACAGTGGAATCAAGTCGGCTGTGCGCTTGGCGCCTTGAATCGCCGCGATACGTGCGACGCCGAGTACGTCACCCTTGGCGGCGCGACCTTCGCGGATGAGCGCCAGTGTGTCGGCGCGCATCGCAATTGTGCCACGCGCCATCGCGACACGTCGGGTTGCGTCCTTGTCGCCAACGTTGACCATCTGCGCCTGGCCGGATGCATCGAAATGAGTCAGTTCTGACATGATAGGGATGGCTCGATATCGTTGCCGGACAGCGGCGGTATGGGGCTTGCGGGGACTCGCCTCCGCGTGAGGCTGGTCCGGTGGAGGCTGTCCGGTGCGCGGCGCCTCGGCGTGCAATAGCGATTCACCGAGGCCCGCAGGCATCCCGGTATCATAACAGTGGCACGCACGGGCGCGTGCACGAGCACCGCGGCGCCGGGCCTACGGGGATTCACGGTGGTGTGTCGGCTGAATGGGTGCTGCCGTGCCGCAGCCGTGTACCGGAATGTCCTGATCAAGTCATGCAGACCAAACGTTTTATTGCGTTATCCGTCATTGTTGCGCTGGTTTGGCCGCGGCTGCCGAGCGCCCAGCCCTCCGGCGTGCCCGACACCGTGCGGGCCGGCGTGCGAGGATCCACCGGCACGCCGGCGAATCCAGTGGTCAGCGCACCGGACCGTGGTGCTGGGCAATATGATTCGCGCTATTGCGATTCGCTGAGCGACGTCTTTGGCGTGTATCGCGGCAATGCGGGCAGCATCGAGGGCCCAGGTACGTCGAGGTTCACAGGTACGTCCCATGGGCCGGATGTGCACTCGCTGCCCAGCCTTGGCGATGGCTCGGGCGGTTCGTTGTCGCCGCAGGCTGAGCGCAAGCTTGGCGAGCGGGTGATGCGCAAGGTGCGGCATGACCCCGACTACCTAGACGACTGGCTGGTGCGGGACTATTTGAACTCGGTCGCTTCACGGCTCGCCGCTGCGGCCCGCGAGCGCTACATCGGTGGCTACGTGCCGGATTTCGACCTGTTCTCGGTGCGCGATACGCAGATCAATGCGTTCTCGATGCCGGGTGGCTTCATCGGGATAAACACGGGTTTGATTGTCGCGACACGTACCGAATCGGAGCTGGCGTCAGTAGTCGGCCACGAGATGGGCCACGTGCTGCAACGGCATATCGCGCGGATGATCATGATCAGCGAGCGCAACAGCTATGCGGCGATCGCCGGCATGTTGTTTGGTTTGCTGGCTGGCGTGCTGGCCCACAGCGCGGATCTGGGCTCGGCGGTGGCGATCGGCGGACAGGCGTTCGCCGTTGACAATCAGTTGCGGTTTTCGCGCCTCGCCGAGCGCGAGGCGGATCGCGTTGGCTTCATGATGCTGGAAGGCACGGGCTTCGACCCGTATGGAATGCCATCGTTCTTCGAGCGCATGGAGCGTGGCACGGTTGCGGATGTCGGCGTGCCGCCCTACGCGCGAACGCACCCGCTGACCGGGGAGCGGATCGCCGACATGACGGACCGGGCTCGCCATGCAGCGTATCGCCAACCGCGGCAGTCGCCGGAGTACGTATTCGTGCAGGCACGCGTGCGGGTGCTGCAAAACAAGTCGGCAAGCGACCTTGCGGATATCGAGCAGCGGCTACGGGCGGAGATCGATGGCCAGACCGCACCAAGTGCGGCGGCGAACTGGTATGGCATCGCGCTGGCGCAAATGCTGCAGGCACACTATGTGTCCGCGCAGGCTTCGTTGCGCCGTGCGCGGGCGGTATTCGACGCAGCACAATCGGCGCAGCCGGATGGCATGTCGTCCACGGCCAGCCTGGATGTGCTGGAATCGGAAATCGCTCGCCGCGCCGGACGGCTGGACGATGCGTTGCGCGACGCCGAACGGGCGCGGCGCCGCGGTCCGGCTTCGCACGCGGCGATCGACGCGTATTTGCAGGCGATGATCGCCGCGCGTCGGTACGCCGACGCTCAGGCGCTGGCACGGGCGCAGGCGGCTGCGCAGCCGCAGCATAGCGAATGGTGGCACTATCTGGCGCAAGCCAGTGCCGCGCTGGGTGACACGGTCCAGCAGCGCCGCGCGCAAGCGGAGACGCTGGCGCTCGACGGCGCGTGGCCATCGGCGATCCGCCAGCTCAGGCAGGCGCGCGATACGCGGAGTGCGTCATACTACGACATGTCGATGATCGCCGCGCGGCTGCGGGAATTCGAGGCGCGTTATCAAGAAGAGCGGGGCGACGACAAGCCTCGCGGGTAGCGAGTCCGCAGGGGCCGTCGTGCCGCATGCTCACGCTACGGGGTCGGCAGGGCCGGCTGCCGCGACCGCGGCGGCGGGGCTGGGCTCGAAATGAAAGCGCGCCGGCACATCGGCGCGATCGATGGGCTGGATTCGCAACGGCACATGCGGGCGCCAGACGAACGTATGCGGCTGCCCGTCCTCGTCAAAATCGATGTGTTCGGAGAAGAGTGCCAGGTCATGATCGTGTAACACTGCGACCCGGGCCGGTGCGCCATCATCGACGAACAATACGCCGCCGGCATCGTCAAGGTAGCACGCGCAAGGCACGAACGGTGCCCCGGTATGGTCGCGCAGCGTCAGCACGTCGCCGTGCAGCACTTCAGACAAATCCTCGTTCTTGGACATCCTAACGACGTAAGGCGTGTACGCCAGTTCGACGTAGACCCGCTGTGGCCCATTCTGGAAGTACCACTGACCGTCTTTATCGCTCTGGTAGTTGCGATTGATAAAACCGAGCAGCGCCGGGTGCCGGATCGGCGTGCCTGGCTCGCCGTGCGCCTGCGCCGCTTCATCGCGCATGCGCCAGTTGCCGCGTCTGTCCAGCAGCAGCCAGCCGGTACAGTGTGGGACGTCGGGCCATTTAGCTAGTGCTTTCTTGACGATTTCATCCATCACGAGTCACCGAGCGTAGGGTTGGAAATAGCCGAGCACGCGCCGTGCCAGCCACTCGATGCGTCCTGGGAACGGCCCCGTCATGAAACCGACGTGGCCACCGTATTCGGGTTGCGCCAGTTCGACGGCCGCCGACACGTCGCGCGCTGCCGGCAGCGCATGCGCGGGCAGGAATGGGTCGTTGCGTGCGTTAAGCAGCAGCGTCGGCACCGTGATCTCGCGCAGCAGCGGCTTAGATGCCGCGCGCTTCCAATAGTCGTCCACGTCGCGAAAGCCGTGCAGTGGCGCGGTGACGATGTCGTCGAACGCTTGGAAATTGCGTGCCTGCAGCGTGGCGGTGATGTCGAACAGGCCGGGATATTGTTGCGCCTTGATGATGGCCTTGCGCTTGAGCGTGCGCAGGAAATTACGCGTGTACAGCCGGTTGAAGCCGCTGGACAGCGCGACGCCGCCTACGCTCGGGTCCAGCGGCGCGCTGATGGCCGCCGCGGCCTCGACCAATCTGCCAGCGTCCTCACGCCGTTCGCCGAGCCAGCGCAGCAGCACATTGCCGCCCAGCGACACGCCGGCAACGAGCAGCGGACCCGCGTGCGCGTCGCGCAGACGGCGCAGAATCCAGTCCATTTCGGTGCTGTCGCCCAGATGGTAGAAACGCGGCGCCAGATTAATCGGGCCGCTGCAGCTGCGGAAATGCGGGACCACGCCGCGCCAGCCCTGCAACGCGACCGCCGCCATCAACGTGCGCGCGTAATGGCTGTCGGAACTGCCCTCCAGGCCGTGGAATAACACGACGAGCGGCGCATCTGGCGCCGGCTCGGCGGTATCGAGCCAATCTAGCTCGATGAAATCGCCATCTGGCGTGGTCCATCGCTCGCGCCGATAGGCGACTTGTGGCGCGCGCGCGAGCAGCGCCGGCACGATCGTCTGGATATGGGCATTCGGTAGCCAGCGGGGCGGCCGATAGATCCAATCGATGTGGGCCGCCCCCGACGAGCGCTCAGTGTAGCGAACCCTGTCCATGGCGCATCTTCGCGGCGAACTGGCCGGCAGCCTTGTCCGGCATCGGGCTCGCGTGGATATGGGCGATTCGCCATTCGCCGCGCTCGTGCACAAGCACATAGGTCGAGAACACCATCGTCGCGGGCTCGGTCTGGTCGGCCGAACGGTGTGCCTCGGCAATCGCGTAGACCACGGTGCTCAGGCTGTCGTGGACGCGGATGTCGACTGGCTCGATCGTCATGCGTGCTGCCTCAAACTGCTTTGCCAGCCCGTTGCGGATTTCGCCAAGGCCGTGCATGTGCGAGCCGTCCGCGCAGATGCAGCTGGCGAATTCCTCGTCGATCCACAGGCTCATCGCATGATCCAGGTTCGCGTCGGCAATAGCTTGGTAGTACGCGTTGAGCGCGTCGGCGGCGGCGTCGAAAAGGCGGGTGAAACGTGGCATGGCGCGTCGATGGGTTCGGCTCTGGCGGGGCGCTCGTTTTGCTCGGCAAGCGTGGCGCGCCCCGGCACAGCTCAGCGGTTGGCGATCAGCATCCCGCGCAAGTCGCCGAATACCTGTTCGGCGGACAGCTCGCGCAGGCAATTCAGGTGACCGAGCGGGCACTCGCGCGCGAAGCACGGGCTGCACTCGAGATGCAGCCATTGTACCTTCGCGAGTTCGGACAGGGGGGGAGTATGTCGCGGGTCGCTCGATCCGTAGAGTGCGACGAGCGGCCGGCGCAATGCCGCGGCCACATGCATCAAACCGGAATCGTTGGTCACTACCGCGCTCGCGCGCGTGATCAAGGCACAGGCTTCGCCGAGCGACGTCTGGCCGCATAGGTTGCGCACGTTGGGTGCGCGGTCCGCGATGGCCTGAGCGACCGTGCTGTCCTTGGGCGAGCCCAGTGCGACGATCTGCGTGTACGGAAATGACTGGCCGATCATCCGGGCCAGCGCCGCGAAGTGCTCCGGCGGCCAGCGCTTGGCCGGTCCGTATTCGGCGCCGGGACAGAACGCGATCAAAGGCACCCGCGTGTCGAGATTGAACCGGTGCGACACGCGCACCGGCTCGTTTAGGTCGATCTCCAGTCGCGGCGGCGGCAAGTCGGCCGGCAGCTTGGCGCCCGGTGCGTAGGCGAGCGCCGCGTAATGCGCCACCATCGGCGCTCGCTCACCTCTGGGCGGATTCGGATGCCGCACGTTCAGCAGCATATAGCGGCTCTCACCGGTATAGCCGATGCGTAGCGGGATGCCGGCAAGCCACGGAACCAGCGCTGATTTCAGCGAGTTCGGTAACACGTAGGCTGCGTCATAGCCGGCGTCACGCAGGTCGCTGGCCAATTGCCACCGCTGCCATAGTTGCAGCTTGCCGTGCCCGAGGTCAGTCGAATGGATCGCGCGGATCTCTGGCATCCGCGCGAGTACCGGCGCCACCCAGGCGGGCGCGACGGCATCGAGGACGATCCGCGGGTGCAGCCGCTTGATCAGCGCGAACAATGGCTGAGCCATCAACGCGTCGCCAATCCAATTGGGCGCGATTATGAGCGCACGGCGCATTGGGTCAGAAATTCCAGTCAAAAAGCGCTTCGGCCGGTTCTTGCCTGGGGCGCCGGAAGCGGGTCGATTACGGGGGAAGCAACACGGAGACACTGCGCGTGAAAGCTGTCGCACCACGGTGCGACAGCTTTCACGGCCAGCCTGCGCCGGTGTGTGGCGCTTGGACTCAATGGCCCTTGAGCACCTCGCCGTCGCGCAGCTTGTAGCGCGTGCCGCAGTAAGGGCACCGCGCCTCGCCGTGTGTGACGTCGATGAAAACACGCGGATGTGCGCTCCAGCGGGGCATCGCCGGGTTCGGGCAATAGGCGGGAACGTCCTTCGCGCTGAGTTCGATCAGCGGCATTTCCTTCAATTCGCTCATAGGGTCGATCTTGGGTTCGAAAGAGGCAGGCTCAGACCTGGGTCAGCCAGTGCGCGTACTGTTTGTTTTTCCCCGACACGATATCGAAGAACGCAGATTGGAGCTTTTCGGTGACCGGTCCGCGGCGTCCGGCGCCGATCGTGCGGTTGTCCAGTTCGCGGATCGGCGTGACTTCGGCCGCGGTTCCGGTGAAGAACGCCTCGTCCGCCGTATACACCTCGTCCCGCGTGATGCGCTTCTCGATGACTTCGATGCCGAAGTCTTTCGCCAGCGTGATGATCGTGTCGCGCGTGATGCCGTCCAGGCACGACGACAAGTCCGGCGTATACAGCTTGCCGTGGTTGACGAGGAAGAAGTTCTCGCCGGAGCCCTCGGACACGTAGCCGTCCACATCCAGCAGCAGCGCCTCGTCGTAGCCGTCGGCGGCCGCCTCCTGGTTGGCGAGGATCGAGTTCACGTACCAGCCCGACGCCTTGGCGCGCACCATCGACACGTTGACGTGGTGGCGCGTGAACGACGAGGTCTTTACGCGAATGCCGTTGGACAGCCCTTCGTCGCCGAGATAGGCGCCCCATGGCCATGCCGCGATCGCGACATGGATCGTGTTACCTTTCGCTGACACGCCGAGCTTCTCGGAGCCGACCCAGATGATCGGGCGCAGGTAGCACGACTGGAGCTGGTTTTCTCGCACGACGTCGCGCTGCGCGGCGATGATCGTTTCCTGGTCGAACGGCACGTCCATCTGGAAGATCTTGGCCGAGTTGAACAGGCGCCTCGTATGTTCCTTCAACCGGAAGATCGCGGGGCCCTCGCTAGTCTGGTACGCACGCACCCCTTCGAATACGCCCATTCCGTAGTGCAGCGTATGCGTCAGCACATGGATCTTCGCGTCGCGCCAGTCGATCAGCTGGCCGTCCATCCAAATCCTGCCATCGCGGTTAGCCATTGACATAGGGATTCTCCTCGCGGTGGTGTCCGTCGTTGGCCGCCCGCACGGAACGTGCAACGGCTCAGCCAAAAAATGTTATTTTAGCGCCAATTCGCGCCCCGCCGCGCATACGGCGACCATCTTGCAGTGGCTCGCTGCTGTTTCTCGCCGCGTGCCGCGCGTGGCTCGCCGGCGTCCAACGCAGCGGTTAGCGGAGCGTCAATGCGTGGATGCGTGAGCAGGCCAGTCCTATAATCCGTGTCTTCACCTAGAGGGGGGCGTCGCTGCAATCGCTGCTCGCCAGCCCGTTTCGCTCAATTTACCGTTGCTGCTATGTTCCAGCGTTTGTCCGATGTCGACCGCCGCGCCTTTGGCGACGGCGTGCGCACCTATGCCCCGACCTTTGCCGCGATGTTCTCCTGGGGGTTGGTGACTGGCATCGCGATGAGCAAGTCGGTGCTGACCGTGCCGCAGGCGCTCGGGATGTCGCTGCTCGTGTATGCTGGCTCTTCGCAACTGGCCGTGTTGCCGCTGCTCGCCGCGAAGTTGCCGATGTGGACCGTGCTGCTGACTGCGGCGATGGTCAATACGCGGTTTATCGTGTTCAGTGCCGGCCTGGCGCCCCATTTTTCGTATCTGTCGATGCCGCGCCGCCTGCTGCTAGGCTATTTCAACGGTGACCTGATCTACTTGCTGTTTCAGGGGCGCGGTTTCAAGCCCGGGTATGAGCCTGGCAAGGAGGCGTTCTTCTGGGGCATGGCGGCGTCAAGCTGGATCATGTGGCAAGCATCCTCGATCATCGGCATCCTGCTTGCCAGCCTTTTTCCGGACGACTGGGGCTTAAGCCTGGCGGGTACGCTCGCGTTGATCCCGATCATGGTGTCGGCGATCGTCGACCGCTCGATGATAGTGGCCGTCGTCATCGCGGCGATCGTTGCACTCGTTAGCATCGACATGCCATACCGCCTGTCGCTGCCGCTGGCGATCCTGGCCGCGCTGCTCGCGGGGCTCGCCAGCGACACCTATGCGCGCAATAGGTCGGCGAACGCATTGCGGCGCGCCGGGCAGAGCGGCAGGATGTCGCAATGAACTCGACCGAAATTTGGCTCGCGATCGTCGGCATGATGATCGTCACCGGCGTGACCCGCGCCGCCTTCCTGGTGGGCGGCGAGCGCACCGTGTTGCCGGAGCGCGTGCTACGTGCATTGCGTTATGCACCCGCAGCAGCGCTGATCGCGGTGGTCGTGCCGGATGTCGCCATGACGCCGCAAGGACTATCGTTCGCGCTCGGCAACCATGCGTTGTATGGCACGGTCGCCGGCACGCTGTGGTTTTTGTGGCGCCGCAGCATGGTCCAGACGATCGTCGTCGGGATGGCGGTGTTTACCGCGTTGCGATTGGGATGTTAGCGTTGTTGCCGTCCGAGGCGTTCTGGTAGGCTACATATAAAGCACGCTACTTTGCGGTCAAGCGGTTCTGGAGAAAGGCCTTCGGTATAGGCGTCCACTCATACGCCGAGCCGCATCGCTGATGCAGGACAAGTTGTAAACAAGAAGGGAAAATGCGAAGCGAAGTCATTTAATGACGTTCGTCGTGCCAAATGTTGCATCGCGGTAGAGGCCGCTGCGTGCGGATTATGCTTTTAAATTGGGGGTGGCTTGCGCTATCATCAGAAAAAATGTACTTTTTAGCCGCCATGGTGCGGCAGCGGAAGCCACTGTAGCGACACAATTAATTTTGTGCGGTAAATGCTTACGTTACGCGCGCTCTGGTTGAGTGGGTGAACGTGATTTTTTATAGGCGATTCTCCCGGTAAAGCGCCTTATCAAGTAGTGCAATCACGGTAATTGTGTGGTGCACAAATTGGTGTGTCAGTAGTAAGCCGTCGTGTAGTGACTTGGCAATCAAGTGAGCGCACAAATGTGAGCCATTTGCGTCAATTGATCTAGCCTTGCGTCCCCCAATGCACCCTATTTTTAGGATAATAGCCCTGAAATACGTAGCGCAACGATCTACCCTTCCTCTTTCATTGCAGGGTGACGCTGCTGGTTATAGGCAGCATGATGGCCAGCCGTCAGTAAATGGTTTACCTGTGACAGTGCAGTACGTCTGTCCACATTGTGGGGGTGGCTGGCATAGCTCGGCCCCGGTGAGCAGCGTGGACGAGCAAGGAGCCCAAACTCATGCGGCGACAAATTTTCCTTTGATTTCACTTGTTGTGCCTTTTTACAATGAAGAATTCATGGTGGAAGCATTCTTTTGCGCCGTCTTGCCAGTGTTACGCAGCATACCCAAAGCGCGATATGAAGTGATTTGTGTCAACGATGGGAGTACCGATTCCACGCAGCAGAAACTTTTGGCTGCACGCGAGAGCGACCCCCGAATTTGCATTATTGAATTGTCTCGCAATTTTGGCAAGGAGGCGGCGTTAACAGCCGGTATTCACGAGGCCCGGGGCGCGGCGATAATCCCGTTTGACGCGGATTTGCAAGATCCGCCGGATATCATCCAGCAATTGGTGGCACGGTGGCAAGAGGGTTTCGATATGGTACTGGCCAAACGTGTGAGTCGGCACACAGATACCTATGTCAAGCGAGGAACCGCAGCGCTTTTCTATCGACTGCATAACGCAATTTCCGACACAGCAATCCCTGAAAATACGGGCGACTTTAGACTAATGTCTCGCCAAGTAGTGGAGGCGCTGAAGCAGTTGCCCGAAAACCGGCGGTTTATGAAGGGATTGTTTGCATGGGTCGGCTTTCGTACAAGCGTAATCGAGTACGTGCGCAAACCGAGGGCGGGCGGCAAATCGAAGTTTTCTGGCTGGAAACTTTGGAATCTGGCCCTTGAAGGGCTGACCAGCTTTGGAACGTTGCCATTGCGGGTGTGGACGTATATCGGTGGCACTGTTGCAGGTCTGGCTCTATTCTATGCTGCGTATTTGATTTTGCGCACACTATTTCAGGGAGTCGATGTTCCAGGCTATGCATCGATCATCACTATGGTCCTTTTTTTGGGTGGTGTCCAATTGATAGGTATTGGTATGATAGGTGAGTACGTGGGACGCATATACATGGAAGCCAAAAGAAGACCTTCTTATATCGTCAGAAAAATTTACCGATAAATTTATATGGTTTGTTGAAGTAATAAATTTTTCTTAAATATTATTTAATTTAATTTTGTTTTTAGTTGGCATTATCCATATGAAAGAAAAGGGCGACGTAGGTCGCAATTTGCAAATGCTCTGGTTATTGCCAATACACGCGCTCGTATGGACGTTCGCCGCATGGCTGTCATGGGGTAACCTTGACAGACAGGGCGACATGGTTGAGAACTACGTGTGGGGCATAGAATGGCAAGCCGGCTATTCGAAGCACCCCCCTCTGTTTGCATGGATCACTGCAGCCTGGTTCCGCGTTTTTCCCCACACTGATATTGCTTATTTTTTACTTTCGGCGCTTAACGCAATGGTGGGGCTGCTCGGTATTGTGGCCCTTGCCAAGCGCTTCCTGCCAACCCGGCTTGCTATATTAGCAGGCTTGGCGATGGCAGTTTCACCACTATACTCAAATCTTGCAATCAAATTCAATGCTAATGCAGTTTTACTGTTGCTTTGGCCGTGGACTGCATATTTTTTCGTCTGCTTTATGCAAAATCGTCGCGTGGACTGCGCGATTGCGCTTGGCGTACTTTTCGGTGCGTCGATGCTGGGTAAGTACTTTTCAGTGGTATTGCTCGTAGCATTATGCGTGGCCGCATTGATGCATCCGGCTTGGCGTGCCGCTTTATTGAGTCGGCGCTCGTGGCTGGTAGCAGGCGCCGCGGCAGTTGTCATGCTACCTCATCTTTACTGGCTCGTGTCCAATGATTTTTTAACGCTCCGCTACGCGCAAAATCGTACGGGCGGAACAGTAAGTGAGGCTATTGTACGCTTTTGCATCTACACAATTGCGCAATTGGGCTACCTTCTGCCAAGCTTTTGCTTCATTGCGCTATTGACCCGGACACATTGGTGGCAAGCGGCGCTTGCAATGGCGCGCAGTTGTGTTGTTCCCCCCGAGCGTTCAGGTCTTTGGTGGCTTGTCGCAAGCCCGCTTATCGTTGTAGGCGCGGCAGCAGTGGCGGCAAAAACGCAGATGGCCTCCGTATGGGGCATGGCCCAGTGGTTTGCTATCGTTCCGTTTTGGCTGGTGGTACTTCGTCGCGGCGGATTTGAGATAACGCCGGCGCGCGCACCGCGGGTGATGTTGGCCTACTGGCTGATTGTATTGCTAGTGGCGTCTATTGTCGGATGGTTGGCCGCGAAGCGCAATACAGAGGGAGGTGCCGAGCCGCGGGCCGAGTTGGCTGCTGCTGCAAGCAATCTTTGGCGCCAGCGGATTGGCGGGGACATTCCGATAGTAGGCGGGGCAATTAACGAGGCGCGGTCGATTGCATTTTATAGTCGTGGCCACACACGTTTTTGGGATTTCCGCCATTCCTACGAGACACCATGGGTGAGTGCCGCCGACGTGGCGCGTGAGGGTGCCTTGCTTGTCTGCCGGGACAGCGACCCGGACTGTATTGCGGCAGCAAGCTCAATCAGCTCAGCGTCGCCATCATTATGTGAGGTGAAAAAACAGGCCTGGGGCATGACACTGCCAGCGCGCAAATACCAGCTCTTTTTAATGCCCCCCCACGCTTGAAGACACAATCAATATCAGCCTTGTCTTGGTTGAGATGCTTGCAAGTACTACGCTGTGCGTAGTGTGTGAGCGCGATACACTTTTAGTTGCTACTGCTGCATTGCGTCGCTATGCGATGCGCTAAGATGAAAAATTGTATATAAGTACGTCATCCGAATGGCAGGCAGCGGTCGTTGCGCCGCGGCTTTACCCTTTCCTCAACTCCGTCAAGCCAACCTCATGACTCAAGTTCTGCGTTTGACCGACCTCATCGCGGACGGAAAGCTCCGCGGCCAGCGCGTGTTCATCCGTGCCGACCTGAATGTGCCACAAGACGATGCCGGCAATATCACCGAGGACACCCGTATCCGCGCGTCGGTTCCGGCGATCCGCGAGGCGCTGGGTGCCGGCGCGGCGGTGATGGTGACCTCGCACCTGGGCCGGCCCACCGAAGGGCAGTTCAAGCCAGAAGACTCTCTCGCACCCGTGGCTCAGCGCCTGGGCGAGTGGCTCGGCCGCGATGTGCCGCTGGTGGCCAACTGGGTCGAGCAGGGTGTGAGCGTGGCGCCCGGCGATGTCGTGCTGCTCGAGAACTGCCGCGTCAACCCGGGTGAGAAGAAAAATTCAGATGAGCTTGCGCAAAAGATGGCCGCGCTGTGCGACGTCTACGTCAATGACGCGTTCGGCACCGCGCACCGCGCAGAGGCGACCACGCACGGGATCGCAAAGTACGCGAAGATCGCGTGCGCCGGTCCGCTGCTCGCGGCGGAACTCGATGCGCTGGGCAAAGCGCTCGGTAACCCGAAACGTCCGCTCGTGGCGATCGTGGCGGGCTCGAAGGTGTCGACGAAGCTGACAATCTTGAAGTCGCTTGCCGAGAAGGTTGACCAACTGATCGTGGGCGGCGGCATCGCAAACACGTTCATGCTGGCCGCTGGGCTGCCGATTGGCAAATCGCTGGCCGAAGCGGATCTGGTCGCCGAGAGCAAGGCGATCATCGATGCGGCGAACGCACGCGGGGCGTCGGTGCCGATTCCGACCGACGTGGTGACCGCGAAGGCGTTCGCGCCGGGCGCCCAGGCGCAGACTAAGGCGGCAAGCAAGGTGGCCGACGACGATATGATCCTGGACATCGGTCCGCAGACCGCGGCCGCGCTGGCCGTGCAGCTGCAGAAGGCCGGCACGATCGTGTGGAACGGGCCGGTCGGGGTGTTCGAGTTCGATCAGTTCGGCAACGGCACGAAGACGCTCGCGCAGGCCATCGCGCAGTCTAAGGCGTTTTCCATCGCCGGTGGCGGCGATACGCTCGCGGCGATTGCGAAGTACGGTATTCATGACCAGGTCAGTTATATCTCGACCGGCGGGGGGGCCTTCCTCGAGTTCCTTGAGGGCAAGACACTGCCCGCGGTCCAGGTGCTGCAAAGCCGCGCGCAAGCCGGCAACGTCGGCGCATAAACGGTTGCGGCGCGCGACCTTGCGCCATTCGCCGCCGATGCCGCAACATGGCGGCGCGGCTGTCCTAGCCCGGCCGGCCGCGCGCGGTGGCGTGGTGCCGGTGTCGCATTTGCTCCGGGCCATCGCCTCCGCGGCAGCACTGTATGCAGCGCTGCTTTAACCCAGTCAAGGAAACTCATGCATCGCGCTACCAAGATTGTCGCCACCATCGGACCCGCGTCCAGCTCGCCGGACATCCTGTCGCGGATGATCGCAGCAGGGCTGGATGTGGTGCGGCTGAATTTCTCGCACGGCACTGCCGACGATCATCGCCAGCGTGCCGAGTTCGTGCGGGAGGCTGCGCGGCAGGCGGGCCGTGAAGTGGCGATCATGGCGGACCTGCAAGGCCCGAAGATCCGCGTCGGCAAGTTCGAGAACGGCCGCGTGACGCTCATCCCTGGCGCGCCGTTCGTGCTGGACGCCGCGTGCGAGTTGGGCAACGACGAGCGCGTCGGCCTGGACTACAAGGATCTGCCGCGCGATCTAAAGGCCGGCGACATCCTGCTGCTCAACGATGGTCTGATCGTGTTGAGTGTGCAGCGGGTGATCGGCGGGGAGATCCACACGAGCGTGAAGGTTGGCGGCGAACTGTCGAACAACAAGGGGATTAACCGGCAGGGCGGCGGTCTGTCTGCTCCCGCACTGACGGCAAAGGACATGGAGGATATCCGTACGGCCATGGCGCTCGGCGCGGATCTGGTCGCCGTGTCGTTCCCGAAAAATGCGACGGACATGGAGATGGCGCGGCAGCTCGCGAACATCGCCGGTGCGCCGTACGGCCACAAGCCGAAGATGATCGCCAAAATCGAGCGTGCCGAGGCGATTCCGGCATTGCAGGAGATCCTCGATGCATCGGACGGCATCATGGTGGCGCGCGGCGATTTGGCGGTGGAGGTCGGTAACGCGGCGGTGCCGGCGCTGCAAAAGCGCATGATCCGGATGGCACGGGAGGCGAACAAGACCGTGATCACCGCCACGCAGATGATGGAGTCGATGATCCAGAACCCGGTGCCGACGCGGGCGGAAGTCTCAGATGTGGCCAACGCGGTGCTGGACGGCACCGATGCGGTGATGTTGTCCGCGGAGACCGCGGCTGGCCGGTATCCGGTCGAGACGATCGAGACGATGGCGGCCATTTGCGTGGAGGCGGAGAAGTCCGAGCATGTCGAGTTGGACAAGGATTTCCTGGATCGCACGTTCACCCGCATCGACCAGTCGATTGCGATGGGAGCGCTGTTTACCGCGTTCCACCTCGGCGCCAAGGCGATTATTGCGCTGACCGAGTCGGGCGCGACCGCATTATGGATGAGCCGGCATTGGCTGCATGTGCCGATCTATGCGTTGACGCCGCGCGTGGCCAGCGAGCGGATGATGGCGTTGTATCGCAATGTGGTGCCGCTGCACCTGGAATCGAGCTTGGACCGCGATACGGCGCTACAGCAGGCGCTCGAGGTGCTGGTGAAGAACGGCTACGCAGTGCGTGGCGACATTGTGGTGTTGACCGTGGGCGAGCCGATGGGACAGGCGGGCGGGACCAATACGCTGAAGATCGTGAAGGTGGGCGGCATCGTCTGAGGTTTTCGCCGCTGGGCGCGTCCTAGTCAACGTACAATAATGGCCGATGACCGACGCGACAGCGCCCGATCTGCGGCAGCGCGCGGCGCACGGCACAACACGGATGCACGCGGCCCACGGTAGCGCGGCCCATGCCGGGAAGAATTCTCATTGAAGGAGTGAAACATGCCTCTCGTATCGATGCGTCAACTGCTGGATCACGCGGCTGAAAATGGCTACGGATTGCCAGCGTTCAACGTCAATAACCTCGAGCAGGTGCAGGCGATCATGGCGGCTGCGCACGAGGCGAATGCGCCGGTGATCATGCAGGCGTCGGCGGGTGCGCGCAAATATGCGGGTGAAGCATTTCTACGCCATCTGATCGAAGCGGCGGTCGAGTCCTATCCGCATTTGCCGATCGTCATGCACCAGGATCACGGGCAGTCGCCGGCGGTTTGCATGGCGGCGATCCGCAGTGGCTTTACCAGCGTGATGATGGACGGCTCGCTGCAGGCCGATGGCAAGACGGTCGCGAGCTACGAGTACAACGTCGAGGTGTCGCGACAAGTGGTTGAGTTCTCGCATGCGATCGGCGTGACGGTCGAGGCCGAGCTTGGCGTGCTCGGTTCGCTCGAGACGATGAAGGGCGACAAGGAGGACGGCCACGGTGCGGAAGGGACGATGACGCGCGAGCAACTGCTCACCGACGTTGAGCAGGCGGCCGACTTCGTGCGCGCGACGCAGTGCGATGCGCTGGCCATTGCGATCGGTACGTCTCACGGCGCTTACAAGTTTACGAAGAAGCCGACTGGCGACATTCTGGCCATCGACCGGATCAAGGAAATCCATGCGCGGATCCCGAACACGCACCTGGTGATGCACGGCTCGTCGTCGGTGCCGCAGGAGCTGTTGGCGGAGATCCGCGAGTTTGGCGGCGATATGAAGGAAACGTATGGCGTGCCGGTCGAGGAAATCCAGGAAGGCATCAAGCATGGTGTGCGCAAGATTAATATCGATACGGACTTGCGATTGGCGATCACCGGTGCGATCCGCCGCTATTTGGTCGAGAACCCGAGCAAGTTCGACCCGCGCGACTATCTGAAGCCGGCGCGCGAAGCGGCCAAGAAGGTGTGTCTGGCGCGTTATCGGCAGTTTGGTTGTGAAGGGCAGGCCAGCAAGATCAAGCCGTTGCCGCTGGACAAGATTGCCGAGCAATACAAGTCGGGCGCGCTCAAGCAAGTGGTGCGCTGATTCGCCGCCAGCCGGGCTGGCACGGGTTGTCGGCCCCGCGACACGGCGCCGTGCCGCGCCCGGTTTACAATACACGCCGTTCCCGCATTGCGCGGAACGGCTTTTCCACTTTCTGGGACCCGATGATGCCCTCTGTGCTCTATGAATCCACGCTGAAGTCGCTGCCGCTGCTGGGCCGCGGCAAGGTTCGCGACAATTATGCGGTCGGCGACGACAAGTTGCTGATTGTAACGACCGACCGCTTGTCGGCGTTCGACGTGATCCTGGGCGAGCCGATTCCAGACAAGGGGTGCGTGTTGAACCAAATGGCCAATTTTTGGTTCGACAAGCTTGCGCACGTGGTGCCGAACCACTTGACCGGCGTGGCGCCGGAAAGTGTCGTCGCGCCCGACGAGGTGCCGCAGGTTGCCGGCCGCGCGGTTGTGGTGCGGCGCCTGCAGCCTATCCTGGTGGAGGCGGTGGTGCGTGGCTACCTCGCCGGCAGCGGCTGGAAGGACTATCAGGCCAGCGGCTCGGTGTGCGGCGTCGCGCTACCGGCGGGCCTGCAGAACGCGCAACAGTTGCCGGAGCCGATCTTTACGCCGGCGGCGAAAGCGGACATCGGCCATCACGACGAGAACATCACGTTTGCCGAGGTCGAGCAGCGTATCGGCGTCGAGTTGGCCGCGCGCATTCGTGATATCAGCATCTCGCTGTACAAGACGGCCGCGGACTACGCGGCCACGCGCGGGATCATCATCGCGGACACTAAGTTCGAGTTCGGGCTCGATGACGACGGCAAGCTGTACCTGATGGACGAGGTGCTGACCGCCGACTCGTCGCGATTTTGGCCCGCGGACCAATACCGGGTTGGCACGCAGCCGCCGTCGTTCGACAAGCAGTTCGTGCGCGACTGGCTGGAGGCGCAGCCGTGGAATAAGGCGCCGCCGGCGCCGAAGCTGCCGCACGAGGTGATCGACAAGACCGCGGCGAAGTATCGCGAAGCCCTCGAGCGGCTCACCAGCCAGCCGCTGCATCGATAACGGAGGCGCGGCGATGAACGAAATCAAGCAGCAAGCACAGCAACCCGTGCAGCCCGGCAGCGCGCACAGTCACTCGGACCCGCTGGTCGGCGTGGTCATGGGGTCCTCATCGGACTGGGACACGATGCAGCACGCCGTGGCGATCCTGCGCGAGTTCGACGTGCCCTATGAGGCACGCGTCGTGTCCGCGCACCGGATGCCCGATGAGATGTTCGATTATGCGCAGGCTGCGCGCGCACGCGGGTTGCGTGCGATCATTGCGGGCGCAGGTGGCGCCGCGCACCTGCCCGGCATGCTCGCAGCCAAGACAACGGTGCCGGTGCTTGGCGTGCCGGTGGCCAGCAAGTACCTGCGGGGCGTGGATTCACTGCACTCGATCGTGCAGATGCCCAAGGGCGTGCCGGTCGCGACGTTCGCGATCGGCGAGGCCGGCGCGGCCAATGCCGCGTTGTTTGCCGTGGCGTTGCTCGCAAGCGCGGGCAGTGCCGGCGCGCCGGTCGACGCGGACGGCTTCGCGTCTAAGCTCGCAGCGTTCCGCGTGCGTCAAAACGATGCCGCGCGGGCGATGGTGCTGCCGGCGGATTGACGCGCCGCGTGCGCCGAGGCGCCGGCGTGGCGGCCTTCGGCATTAAATTGTGTGTCCCAGGGGCTCTGCCGCCGACCTAATGATGCTGACAAGATGACAGATGTTCGCTTACCCGTAGGCACGGGTTCATCCTCGACGGCGTGTGCCAACTCGAACTCGCCCACATTCGGCGCGCCAGCCTATCCGCGCGCGCCTATCCTGCCGGGCGCATGGCTGGGCATGGTCGGCGGCGGCCAGCTCGGCCGGATGTTCTGCTTTGCCGCGCAGGCGATGGGCTACCGTGTCGCTGTGTTGGACCCGCAGATGACCTGTCCGGCGTCCGGTGTTGCGGATCGCCATCTTTGCGCCGCGTATGACGATCGCGAGGCGCTTGCGGAAATGGCGCGGCTGTGCGCGGCCGTGTCCACCGAGTTCGAGAATGTGCCAGCCGCCAGCCTGGATTGGCTGGCGCGCACTACCTGCGTGAGTCCGTCCGCGCAGTGCGTCGCCATCGCGCAGGACCGTATCGCCGAAAAGCGCTGGATCGAGCAGGCCGGCGTACCAGTCGCGCCCCACGTGGTGATCGAGTCGCCGGCCGCGCTGCAGGCCCTATCCGACGAGGCCCTGGCGGCGGTGCTGCCGGGCATCCTGAAGACCGCGCGGCTTGGCTACGATGGCAAAGGGCAAATGAGTGTGTGCAACCCGGACGAGGTGCGCGCCGCGCATGCGTCGCTGGGCGGCGTCGCGTGCGTACTCGAGCAGCGGCTGCCGCTCGCGTACGAGATCTCGGTCATCGTCGCGCGCGGCGCGGACCGCACGACGGGGGTGTTTCCGGTCGCCCAGAATATCCATCGTAACGGCGTTCTGTCGCAGACGATCTCGCCGGCGCCGGTTGCGGATGCGACGCTCATTGAGCGGGCGCAGGCTGCGGCGCTGTCGATCGCGGCACAACTAGACTATGTCGGCGTGCTGTGCGTGGAGTTCTTTGTGTTGAAGGACGGCTCGCTGGTGGCCAACGAAATGGCGCCCCGGCCGCACAATTCCGGCCACTATACGATCGACGCGTGCGTGTCGAACCAGTTCGAGCAGCAGGTGCGCGCGATGACCGGCATGCCACTGGGTTGCACGCGCCAGCATTCACCCGCGGTCATGCTGAATGTGCTCGGTGATGTGTGGTTTGCCGACAAGACGCCGCGCGTGCCGCCATGGCACGAGGTTGCTGCGATGCCGGGTGTGCACCTACACTTGTACGCGAAGGAAGAAGCTCGCGTCGGGCGCAAGATGGGCCATCTGACGTTGACTGCGCCGACGCTGGACGAAGCTCGGGCAGCCGCGCGCGATTGCGCGCGCCTGTTGCATATCCCACTCGAATGAACGCCGCCCGGCAACGCAACGACGGGCGCGGCGCGTCAACGCCGACGTCTGCCGACAGTGATGCGCCAACGCCGATGTCTGCCGACAGCGACGCGCCGACGCGCGCTTGGCCGGCGCCGGCCGCGATCGATGACGCCGCGCGCCGCCTGAACGCCGGCGAACTGGTTGCGTTCCCGACCGAGACGGTGTACGGGTTGGGCGCGGATGCCCGCAATCCACAGGCCGTGGCGCGCATCTACGCAGCCAAGGGCCGGCCCGCGACCCATCCCGTCATTGTCCATTTGGCGCCAGGTGACGATCCCGGTGGCTGGGTCCGTACGCTGGGTTTGGAGGCGCGCCGCTTAATCGATGCGTTTTGGCCCGGACCATTGACGTTGATCCTGAAGCGGGCCG
The DNA here is from genome assembly GCF_037389205.1 of Mycetohabitans sp. B46. NCBI lineage: Bacteria > Pseudomonadati > Pseudomonadota > Betaproteobacteria > Burkholderiales > Burkholderiaceae > Mycetohabitans > Mycetohabitans sp. B46. The sequence goes on along the minus strand of NZ_JADBGL010000001.1, from coordinate 65,658 downwards.
ACGCAATCCCGGACGCGGTGAGCGGCGGGCAGGATTCGATCGGGCTGCGCTGTCCGTCGCATCCGGTGGCGCAGGCGTTGCTGCGCGCGTTCTCCAACTTACAGCACGGCCACGGTGGCGTGGCGGCGCCGTCCGCGAACAAGTTTGGCCATGTGAGCCCGACGACCGCGCAGCATGTGCGCGACGAATTTGGCGACAGCGTGCACGTACTGGATGGTGGCGCATGTGATGTCGGTATCGAGTCGACGATCATCGACCTGTCGCGTGGCTTTCCAGCACTGCTACGCCCTGGGCGGATCACCCCGCAGCAGATCGCCGACGTGCTCGGCGCGGCGCCGCGGCTGCCCGACGGCAGCGATGCCACGGTGCCGCGCGTCTCCGGCACGCTGAAGGCTCACTATGCGCCGCGCACGCCGCTCGCGTTGCTGCCGCTCGAGGCCATCCTGTGCGAGGTCGCCGCCCATGCGCCGCATGAACGACTGGCGGTCATCGCGCGCGCCGGCCTGCCACAGGCCGAGGCGTTGCGTGCTCGACCCAACTTGCAGTTCGTCGCCGCGCCCGAGGACCCGCACGTGTATGCGCGCGAACTGTACCGGATGTTGCGCGAACTGGATGGCGCGAACGTGCTGCGTATTTTTATCGAGCCATTGCCAGCTACCGCCGAGTGGGCAGCGGTTAACGACCGGCTGCGGCGCGCGGCGGCAGCGTTCGAAGCCGGCGTTTGACACGACCGGACGGAGGTGGCCCGGTCGGGCGCTCCGTCGCTGTCGAAGCGTCGCTGGCACGCGCGACCGGGTAATTACTTACCGATGCCGTGCGCCGCGATTTGCTGCTCTGCGAATTGCGCGAATAACTGGTGTGTGCGGGTCGTCGGGTGGATCAGGTCGGCGAACATATAGGTCTGGTCCGCATTTTGCTCGGTGTAGCTGTCCGGCGCGCACAACAGCGACGTGCCATACGAGGCCGAATTGGGCACACCGGCCTGTTGTGCCGACGTGACCATTTTGGTCAAATTGCATGCGGTACCGGTGGCGCCGACTTTGAACCCATTGACCTGGTAGTGGGCCGCCAGGTTGGTGATCCACGAGAACACATCCAGTTGGATGACCTTCTGGTCGATGCCGCCTTGCGTGAGCGCTGCCTTCAGCGCGGTGTTGAAGCCGGCCGACAATTGCGTGAGCCCGGCGCCGCCATCGGCGCTGGACACACCGAGCGGCGTCATGCCGATGTTGGGCAGATTCGCGACGACCACCTTGGTTGCGCCGGCCTGCAGGATCTGGCCGACTACGTGGGCGAGTGCGTTGGCCGCCGTCGTGATGTTCTGTATCGCCTCGGCTTGTGTGATTTGGCCGGCCGCCAGCGCTTGCGCGTTGCCTAGTACATCGTTGGCCCCGGCCTCGATGAGCACCAATTGGTTGCTGTTGAAGCTGCCGTGCGCCTGCAGGTAGGCACTCACCTGCCAGGTGACGGGCTCGGCCGTCATGCTGACGCCGGTGGTCGAGCCACCGATATTGACCGTGGCCGCGCCTTGCGCGTAATCCAAGCCGCCCGCCGCGCTCAGCGGCACGCCGAAGCCTCCCTTAAACGCCGGCGTGAGCGTATCGCCGTAGTATTGTGCGACGTTCTGCGTCCACACCTGTCCGGGATTTGTCGTGAAGCGGCCGCCGCCCAACGCGAGCGGACCGGTGGTGCTCGTGCTGGTAACCGCATAGGTGCCAGCATCGGATAGGCTGTCGCCGAACGTGACCACTTGCAGCCGGATGTTTCCCGCTGGAGTGTGCGTCGATGAGTCGCCGCTGGTACCACCGCCGCACGCGGCGAGCAGCGCGAATGTGGAACATGCGATCGCGGTGCGCACGAAGCGCTGCCACGTGTTCTGTTGATTCTTCATGGTGTCTCCTCGTACGGGTGGGCCAGGCCATCAGGCCGGATAGGTCGTGAGCGGCCGCACGCCACACGTTGCGCGCTGGCCGAGCTGACATCGCGGCGGACTGAATCGATATGGATAACGAAACGTTGCCCGGGTGCCGGCAGCAGCCAAATGGCGTCGAACCGCATCCGCGTCCTCCGATATGCGTCTCGAGCGGCATGGTGCCGCTCATGCATTGTCATTGCTGTGCCGGGCGTGGGTGCACCCGCGCTCCGTCTCACTGAAGCCGTCTGAGCGGCCACGGCAAGAACGGGTTAAGGGTACACCGACTTTGATTGATGCTTACGTCTATCAGCTAGAGACTTTATTCAATAAGCCACGCCCGACCTCGCGTGCCGTCAGGGTTTTTCTGGATGCTTGAAACGCAGTGCCTTCCGGCGAGCGTTATCGGGCGCGGTGGTATACCCATTCGAGCAGGGCATCGTGTGCCTGCCGCGCGGCGGCGGCGCGTGGGTTGTTGATCAAGCTCACAACCACGTAGCTTTCGCCGTTCGCCGCGGCGACATAGCCGGCAATCGCACGCACGTTGCGCAATGTGCCTGTTTTGATCCGCGCATTGCCGCCCACCGGTGCCCCGGTGAGCCGGTGACGCATCGTGCCGTCGACGCCGGCAATGGATAACGACGCGACGAAGGCTTGTGCCACAGGGCTGGCGTTGGCCGCTACCAGCAGCTTAGCCATCGAGGCCGCGCTGATGCGCTCGTTGCGCGACAGGCCAGAGCCATTGTCTAGTTGCAACTCGGGCATCGCCAGCCCGCTCCTGGTCAGAAAGTCGCGGATGACCTGTGTGCTGCGCGCGGGCGTGGACGGCACCGGCGGGGCGAGGGTGACGGGCAGGTGCGACGCAATCGGGCGTGCTCCGACTGCGCCGATCGACAAAAATAGGTTGCGTGCCATCGTGTTGTTCGACAACTTGTTGATGTCGTTCACGATCGTCGATAGCACTATTCCGCGATGGGTGGCCACCGGGTGCGCGTTGGGCGGCGTCGCACCTTCGCGCACTGTGCCGGTGAAGGTGCCTCCGGTCTGCTTCCACAGTGCGAGGAAACCACCGGCAAAAAAGCTCGAGTGATCCAGTGCGGCCATGTTGACGGTACGCTCGCCACAGCGCGTCGGATAGTCGCCGCTGAACACCGCTTGCACGATGCCTTGCGGCGTCGGCGTGATGACCGGGGTCATGCTTCGTAGCACGCCGGTGCACGCGCCGCGCGTCTTGCGCAACTGGTTGACGATTTTGAGTTGCGCGAGTGCGGGCGTCACGTTGATGGCCACGTCGCCGTTCGGCGACGGGTTCAGCGTAAACGACAGCGACTTGAACGCATACAGCAGCGGATCCGGGCCGACGTTGTACGGCGAGCCGGCGTTGTCGTCGAACGCAGGCAGGTCGCGCGTGGAGGCATCAAACCATCGCTTGTCCAGGACCAGGTCGCCGTCCAGCGCGATGATGCCTTGCTTGTGGATCTTGTCCACCAGGTCGAGCAATGCCTCTGGCACGAGCTTCGGATCGCCCGTGCCCTGGATGTACAGGTTGCCGTGCAGCACGCCGGAGGCGTCGATGCTGCCGTCCCGGTACGCGCTCGTGCGCCACCGGTAATCCGGGCCGAGGATCGACAAGCCGGCGTAGGTGGTCACCAGTTTTATCGTCGAGGCGGGCAGCATAGCCTTGCTCGCATTCCACGCGAGCAACGGCTGCGTGTCGCCTATGCGCTGCACGACGACGCTGACCGACGAGAGCGGCACCCGTGCACGCGCGAACCCGGCCATCACCGGCGCGGGCAGCGGGCCGGACGGTACGCGGGCCGCGCGGCCCGCGGGCTTGCCTTTGCAGCGCTTCGTGCGAGTCTTGGCGCACGATGCGTTGGCCGCCACGTTGCGACTTGCCTTGCGACTGACCTTGCTCTTGGCTCGCCATCCCTTGGCTTGGGGCGTCGCGTCGGCGAAGGCCGGCGTGGGCACGCTGGGCAATGCAATCCATGCCGCACACGCGAGCATCGCGACCAGCCACCGTCGGCGCGACCATTGTGCCGCACCGCTCGTTTGCCGCGAAAGGGTCGTGACGCACGCAGCGCCCTGGCGGACATCGACGTTACGGCTGTGCAATCGGACAGCAGACAGGTGTGGGTGGCCGAAGCCGGAGCGGGCGAGGCGGCCAAAGAAAGCGAGCGGATGCAAAAGCATAGAGAAGCGCGAGCGATCAAAATGCGCTGACGCCAACATGGCGGCCAGTTGCGTGCAAAGCGCTCATTGTAGTGACAATGGGACAGGCCGGCGGCTCCACGATACAAAAATTCGACACGGGGCGATTCGACACGGGGCAGCGATATGCCGAATCGGTGTGGCGACAAGGATAGAATGTGCGCATGACTCATTTGCGGATGGACGAACGGTTGGCACCATGCGTGTTTTACTCGTCGAAGACGACTCGATGATCGCCGAAGGTGTGCGCAAGGCGCTGCGCGCGGACGGCTGGGCAGTGGATTGGGTCCAAGATGGCGCCGCGGCGATCCTGGCCGCTGACGGCGAGCCGTACGATCTGATGCTGCTCGACCTCGGATTGCCCCAGCGCGATGGCCTGGACGTGCTCAAGACGGTGCGCGCCAAAAAACATGCGCTGCCGGTGCTGATCGTGACCGCCCGGGATGCGGTGGCCGATCGTGTCAAAGGGCTCGACGCGGGCGCGGACGACTACCTGGTCAAGCCGTTCGATCTGGACGAGCTGGGCGCCCGGATGCGAGCCCTGGTGCGCCGCCAGGCGGGTCGGGCCGAGACCGTGATTCGGCACCGCGGCTTGACGTTGGATCCGGCCGCGCGCGAGGTCACGCTCGAGGGTGTGCCCGTTGCGTTGTCCGCGCGCGAGTATGGGTTACTCGAGGCGCTGCTCGCGCGGCCTGGCGCGGTGCTCTCTAAGAGCCAGCTTGAGGAAAAGATCTATGGCTGGGGCGAGGAGATTGGCAGCAATACGGTCGAAGTCTATATCCATTCGCTGCGCAAGAAGCTTGGCGCGGAACTGATCCGCACCGTGCGTGGGCTGGGCTACATGATGCCGAAGGCATAACGCGAGCCGATGAATTCGATTCGTCGACAACTGCTGATCTCGCTGATCGCGGTGCTGCTGGCGGGCTTCGGCCTGGCAGGCTGGTTCACCTTTCGGCAGGCCCGGGCCGAAGCCAATGAACTGTTCGACTTTCAATTGCAGCAAACTGCCGCGGCGTTGCCAGCGGAGCCGTTTAGTTCCGCGTTCGGCGCGGGTGATCCGGAAAGCGGCGGTGTCGTGATCCAGATCTGGAGCCGCGAGGGCGTGCAACTGTACTACTCGCACCCGCGCGCGCCCCTCGCGCCGCATGCCAAGTTGGGTTTTTCGACCGAACATACGTCCGGTGGCGACTGGCGGGTCTACAGCGCGGTGGTGGGCGACAATGTCGTGCAACTCGCTCAGCCGATGAGCGTGCGCAGCCGGCTGGCGGCGCAAGTGGCGCTGCGCACGCTGTGGCCTTCGCTAATGCTGCTGCCGCTGCTGGGCGTGGCCGTTTGGCTGGTCATCGGCCGCGGGCTGAAGCCGTTGCGCCGCGTGGCGCTTGCGTTGGACACGCGGCAGCCGGACGCGCTCGACCCGTTGCCGGACCAGCGGCTGCCCAATGAGGTGCAGCCGCTGGTGCGTGCGCTCAATGGATTGCTCGAGCGGCTGGCGCATGCGCTGGATACGCAGCGCGCGTTTGTCGCCGATGCCGCACACGAGTTGCGCACGCCGCTGGCCGCGTTGCAGATCCAGGTGCAGTTGCTGGAGCGCGCGCGGGACGATGCGGCGCGACGGGAGGCGACGGCGGACCTGAAGCACGGGGTCGAGCGTGCGACGCGGCTGGTCGAGCAATTGCTGGCGCTCGCGCGTGCCGAGCCCGGCGCGAATTGCGCTAGCGCAGGGGCGCCCGTGTCGTTGCGCGCAGTGGTCGAGGACAGCGTGCGCGCCTATACGACGCTCGCCGCGCAACGCGGCGTGGATCTGGGCCTGGACGGGGCGGCGGACGCGACCGTGTTGGGCGACCCCGACGCGTTGCGCATGATGATTGGCAACCTGGTTGACAACGCGGTCAAGTACACGCCGCGGGGCGGGCGCGTCGACGTGTCGATCGATGTCGACGGCGCTGGCCGGCCGCGCGTGCAGATCGTCGACACCGGGCCCGGCATTCCGGCAGCAGAGCGCGCGCGCGTGTTCGATCGGTTCTATCGGATGCCGGCACGCGATGAGTTGCCCGCACAGATTTGCGGCAGTGGGTTGGGCCTGGCCATTGTGCGTGGTGTCGCGCAGCAGCACGGTGCGTTATTACAGTTGGATGACGGGCCGGGCGGACGCGGATTGCGCGTCAGCGTCACCTTTGCGCGGCACCCAGATGGCGCGCGTGAAGCCACCCCGGCCCCGATGTGACAGCCCATAAAAAACATCGGGTTAACCAATATTTACCGGCCGCCGCGTGGTTCGCTGGAACCGTATGCTGTTGATCGTGTCGGTAAGGTAGGGCAGGTCCGTGTGCGCGGCGCGGCACGGATCCGCCGTCCTTGAACCAGCCTAGGAAGGGAGTGACACGATGAAAAACCGTCATCGAATGGGGCTTGCCATGCTGGCGGCCGGCTTGCTCGGCGTCACCAGCTTTGCCACGCGGGCCGGGGCACAGGACAACAACGGCTTGCCGCCGGTCAGCACGCAGGGTGAGGTCAGCTATATATCGGGCGGCGTCGGGTTGGACGAGTCACAGGCGTTGCGCCGCGAGGCGCCGCATTGGCCGCTCGCGTTGCGGTTCACCGGCTCGCGTAACGAATACCTGGCCGACGTGCAGGTGACCATCACGCGGGCGAGCGGCCAGAGCGTGCTCGATACGATCTCGCAGGGCCCGTACATGCTGATCAAGCTCGCGCCCGGACGCTACACGGTACGCGCGCAGTACAAGGACGCGGCGCAGACCAAGTCAATTGAGCTGAGGCGCCACGCGACGCTTGCGTTCCGCTGGTCGCAGCCGTAAGCGCGGCGCGCTTCGCCGGCGCGCCGCACGAGGTGCGGCAGCGCCATTTTGCCAATAATAGGTGCCATGGCTGTGACTGTGTTGCCGTGGCTTTTTAACGGAGGTTCGTTCGGATGTCTGCACCGTCAGACGAACATCCGATCACCATCGTCAGTAATCCGCACCGCGTTCGCGTTATCCAGCAAGGTGTCACCTATGCGGACACGCTGTACGCGCTGACGCTTCACGAGACCGGCCTGGCGCCGGTCCAATACCTGCCGCGCGCGGACGTGAACATGGCGCGGCTGATGCGCTCGGCGCATCGCACCCATTGCCCGTACAAGGGCGACGCGAGCTATTTTCATCTGAGAACCGAGAACGGCATTGTTGAGAACGCGGCGTGGAGCTACGAAGAACCGTTCGACGCACTTGTCTCCCTGGCTACATTGCGTTTTACTTAGATCGGGACGACCAGATCGAGCAGACATCGTGATGGCCACCGTACGCGACGCCTGCTACGCCCGAGTGGCGTCTCGGTGTCGAGGGAGCGCCGTTAAAGGGCGTTAGGAGGGCATCAGCGGCGCGCGGTGAGCGTCGCCGGGCTGCGCAGCATCGCGAAACCGCTGTCTGCGATGCGCTCCGCTTCTTGTGCCAGCGCGATCGACGTATGGTCAAGCAACCAATCGCGCAGGATGCCGCCGAAGAATGCATGCAGCAACTGGGCGCCGCGCTGCGGATCCAACTCGGCGGACAATTGGCCCTTGGCCATCGCATTGCGCAGCCCGATCTCCAGCCGTGCGCGGCCATCGCGGGTCGCGTTGCGGTGACGCTCCAGCACGGGGCCCATATCCTCGGTGTATTCGCATTTCGTAAATAGGATCTCGAAAACCCGCCGACTGCGGGGATTTTGTGCGGCATCGCGCAGGCAGAACACAAATACGTCGCGTAGTCTGCCAAGCGGATCCTGTTCGCGCGAGTCGATGGTGGCCTCGACCAGCGTTTCCATTGGCAGCGTGACCCGGTCGACCATCGCGGTGAACAGGTCAGCCTTGTTTTTGAAGTGCCAGTAGATCGCGCCGCGCGTCAAGCCGGCGGCCACGGCGACATGCGCGAGTGACGTGCGCGCCACACCCCGTTCAAAAAATACTCTTTCGGCTGTGTCAAGAATGTGGTTGCGCGTCTCAAGCGCTTCTTCTTTGGTCCTTCTCATGGTCTCGTTGCTGCAAGCCCTCTTGGACGAATCACAGGGCCGGCACAGGCGGCCCGGGTGGATCGCCCATGACAGGGGCCAGTGTGCAATCGATGGCTGTCGAAATTTTACGGTAATATACATTCAGCAATGAATGTATATACAATAGCATCCGTTGATCGTCAGGCCAACCGGCGGTTTCCTCAGAGATTGCACGACGCGCCGGGTAGGGTTGCTGATCGCGCGCGTGAAGCGAAGTCAAGCTCGCCGTGTGCTCCCCGTCGCATGCAACTTAGGCGGCGCGTTTCGGCTCCGGGCGCCGCAGTACTGCGCACGGCCGGCGATCAGGCGTCGGCAGACGCGACCCGGGCAGTTCCAGGCGCGGGGTCATGCCAATTCTTAGCCACAGTCAGATACAGAGGTGCATTCCATGCGCGTCGATTGGGTTCGAGTCCGTTTTTTCCCCGCTACCGCGGCGGCGGCCGCCGCCGCAGCTTTCGTGCTTGCCGGCTGTGGCAAGAAGCCGGCCGCGCCACCGGCGCAAGTACCCGAAGTCGGCGTGGTGACGGTGGAGCCCAAGCCGGTGCCGGTGATGACCGATTTACCCGGGCGCACCAGCGCGTACCTCGTTGCGCAGGTGCGCGCGCGCGTGGACGGCATCGTGCAGCGCCGCGAATTCACCGAGGGTAGCGAGATCAAGGCCGGCCAGCGGCTGTACAAGATCGACCCGGCGCCGTACGAGGCCGCACTCGCCAGCGCGAAGGCGTCGCTCGCCAAGGCGCAAGCCAATCTCGCCTCGACCCGTGCTCAGGCGGAGCGCTTCAAAGTGCTGGTTGCCTCGAACGCGATCAGCAAGCAGGACTACGACAATGCGGTGGCCGCCGAACGGCAGGCCGAGGCGGATGTCGCGGCCGGCAAGGCGTCGGTGCGCACGGCGACCATCAATCTGGGCTATACCGATGTGGCATCACCGATCAATGGCCGCATCGGTCTGTCCGTCGTCACGCCGGGCGCATACGTGCAGGCGAACCAGGCCACGCTGATGACTACCGTGCAGCAACTCGATCCGATGTATGTCGATCTGACCCAATCGAGCGCTGATGGTTTGCGATTGCGGCGCGAGATCCAGGAGGGGCGCTTGCGTACTCAGGGCTCGAACAGCGCGAAAGTACAGCTGATGCTCGAGGACGGCACGTTTTATCCGATCGAGGGCAAGCTGCAGTTTGCTGACGTGACGGTCGACCAGTCCACCGGTTCGGTCACCCTGCGGGCATTGTTTCCAAACCCGGATCGCGTGCTGCTGCCCGGTATGTTTGTGCGCGCGCGCCTCGTCGAGGGAGTGAACGAGCGGGCGATTGTCGTGCCGCAGATCGGTATTACGCGCGACCAGAAAGGCATGCCGACTGCGCTGGTGGTCGGCCCGGACAATCAGGTCACGCTGCGCCAGTTGGTGACTAGCCGAACCTATGGCGCGAACTGGATTGTCGAGAGCGGCCTGAACCCGGGTGAGCGCGTCATCGTGCAGGGCACCGAGAAGGTGCGCCCGGGTGCAACTGTCAAGCCGGTGCCCGCGCAGCTGCCGCCCGAAATGACGGCGAGCCCGTCGCCCGGCGCAAGCGCCGCGCAATAATCCGAGGAGCATCGCTTCATGGCCAAATTCTTCATTGATCGCCCGATCTTTGCTTGGGTAATCGCGATCATCCTGATGCTGGCGGGGGTCGTGTCGATCTTCCAGTTGCCAGTTGCGCAGTATCCAACGATTGCGCCGCCGGCGATTCAGGTCAGCGCGAACTATCCGGGCGCATCCGCGAAAACGGTTGAGAATACCGTCACGCAGGTCATCGAGCAGCAGATGAGCGGGCTGGATCACTTGCTGTATCTGTCATCCACCAGCGACGACTCCGGTAGCGCGACGATTACGCTCACGTTTGCGCCAGGCACGGATCCGGACATTGCACAGGTCCAGGTGCAAAATAAGCTGCAGCTGGCTACGCCATTGCTGCCACAAGTGGTGCAGCAACTCGGCACAAAGGTGACGAAATCGAGCAGCAGTTTCCTGCTGGTCATGGCGTTCGTGTCGAAAGACGGCAGCATGTCGAAGTACGACCTCGCAAACTATGTTGCCTCGAAAGTGCAAGATCCGCTCAGCCGGATTGATGGCGTTGGCACAGTCACGCTGTTTGGCTCGCAATATGCGATGCGCATCTGGCTCGATCCGACCAAGTTGACGAATTACAGCTTGACACCGATCGACGTACAGCAGGCGTTGCTGACGCAAAACGTGCAGGTCGCCGGTGGCCAGCTTGGCGGCACGCCTGCGAAGCCCGGGCAGATGTTGCAGGCAACCATTACGGAGGCCACGCTGCTGAATACGCCGGAGCAATTCGGCAACATTTTATTAAAAGTGAACCCAGACGGTTCACGCGTGCGGTTGAAGGATGTCGCGCGCGTGGAGCTTGGGGGGGAGAACTACAACTTCGATACCAAGTACAACGGTCAGCCTACGGCGGGCTTCGGCATCCAGCTGGCCACTGGCGCGAACGCACTGGCCACGGCCAAGGCGGTGCGCCAGAAGATCGATGAGCTGTCGAAGTATTTCCCGCAGGGGCTGGTCGTTGAGTACCCGTATGACACGACTCCATTCGTCAAGCTGTCGATCGAAGAAGTGGTCAAGACGCTGTTCGAGGGTATCGTGCTGGTGTTCCTGGTCATGTACCTGTTCCTGCAGAACCTGCGCGCGACTGTGATCCCGACGATCGCGGTGCCGGTGGTGCTGCTCGGCACGTTCGCGATCATGAACGCGGCGGGCTTCTCGATCAACGTGCTGTCGATGTTCGGTCTGGTGCTGGCGATTGGATTGCTGGTGGACGATGCGATCGTGGTGGTGGAAAACGTCGAGCGGGTGATGGCCGAGGAGGGCCTGTCGCCACGCGAGGCGACGCGCAAGGCAATGGGGCAGATCACCGGCGCGCTAATTGGCGTGGCGCTCGTGCTGTCGGCTGTGTTCGTTCCGGTGGCACTGTCCGGTGGCTCGGTGGGCGCGATCTACCGGCAGTTCTCGCTGACCATCGTCTCTGCGATGGTGCTGTCGGTGCTGGTGGCGTTGATCCTGACGCCGGCGCTGTGCGCGACGATCCTCAAGCCGATTCCGGCCGGCCATCACGAGCAGAAGACCGGCTTTTTCGGCTGGTTCAACCGCACGTTCAACCGCAGCCGCGACAAGTACCACGACGGTGTGCAGCACGTTATCCGGCGCTCCGGGCGTTGGCTGATTATTTACTTAGCCGTGATTGCCGCGGTGGGATTGCTGTTCATGCGGCTGCCGACATCGTTCCTGCCTGATGAGGACCAGGGTACGATGTTCGTGCTGGTGCAAGCGCCGACCGGCTCCACGCAGGAGCGTACCGCCAAGGTGCTGCAGGATGTGCAGCACTACCTGCTGCAAGATGAGAAAGATGTCGTCGAGTCGGTGTTCACCGTCAACGGCTTCAGCTTCGCGGGCCGCGGGCAGAACGCCGGGCTGGTCTTCGTTCGCATGAAGGATTACTCGCAGCGCCACGCGCCGAATCAGAAAGTACAGGCGCTGGTGCAGCGCATGTTCGGCCACTTCGCGTCGTATAAGGATGCGATGGTGATTCCGGTCAATCCGCCGTCGATTCCGGAGCTGGGCACCGCATCGGGCTTTGATTTTGAACTGCAGGATCGGGGCGGGCTTGGCCACGAGAAACTGATGGAGGCGCGCAACCAGTTGCTTGGTATGGCCGCGAAGGATCCGACGCTCGCGCTGGTACGGCCGAACGGGTTAAACGATACGCCGCAGTTCAAGATCAATATTGATCGTGAAAAGGCACAGGCGCTTGGCGTATCTGCGTCGTCGATCGACCAGACGTTCTCGATCGCGTGGGCATCGCAGTACGTCAATAATTTCCTCGATACCGATGGCCGGATCAAGAAAGTGTATCTGCAGTCGGACGCGCCGTTCCGGATGAATCCGGAGGACTTGACGAACTGGTACGTGCGCAGCGCGTCGGGCACGATGGTGCCGTTCACGTCAATCGCCACCGGTAACTGGACCTTTGGCTCGCCGAAGCTGGAGCGCTACAACGGCATCTCGGCAGTCGAGATCCAGGGTCAGGCCGCACCGGGCAAGTCCACCGGCCAGGCGATGGCGGCGATGGAGGCGCTTGCCGCGAAGCTGCCCGCCGGCATCGGCTTCGAATGGACCGGCTTGTCGTTCCAGGAGCGCCAGTCGGGGTCGCAGGCGCCAATCCTGTACGGGATCTCGATCCTCGTCGTGTTCCTGTGCCTGGCGGCGCTGTATGAAAGCTGGTCGATCCCGTTCGCCGTGATCCTGGTTGTGCCGCTCGGGGTGATCGGCGCCCTGTTGGCGGTGACGTTGCGCGGGCTGGAAAACGACGTGTTCTTCCAGGTGGGCCTGTTGACCACGGTGGGCTTGTCGGCGAAGAACGCGATCTTGATTGTCGAATTCGCCCGCGAGCTGCAGCAGAAGGAGGGCATGAGCGCGATGGCCGCGGCGATGGAAGCGGCGCGTCTGCGGTTGCGTCCGATCCTGATGACCTCGCTAGCGTTCATCCTTGGCGTGTTCCCACTCGCGGTGAGCAACGGCGCGGGTTCGGGCAGCCAGCACGCGATCGGCACGGGCGTGATCGGCGGGATGCTGACTGCAACGTTCCTGGCGATTTTCATGATCCCAATGTTCTATGTCGTGATCCGTGATCGTTTTGGCTCGGACAACAAGCCGGCGGGTGAGCCGACGCCGTCACGCATCGAAGGTAACGGCTTGAACCAGCAAGGGCATTGATATGAAACCGATGAGCAAGCTTTCGATCTGGGGGGCCATTGCCGCGCTGGTATCGGCGTGCACATTCCAGCCGAAGTACGAGCGCCCAACGCCGCCTGTTGCGTCGACGTTTCCGCAGAGCGGCGTTTATGCGACGCAGCCGCGTGTGGCGCCCGGCCAGCAGGGCGCCAACGGCGTGGCCGCTGCGGATATCGGCTGGCGCGAGTTCTTCAACGATCCGCGCTTGCAGCGACTGATCGAGTTGTCGCTGCACAACAACCGGGATCTCGCCGTCGCGGCCTTGAAGGTGCAGCAGGCCGCCGCGCAATATCGCGTGACCCGTGCGGATCTGTTTCCGACACTGGACGCGGTGGGCCGCGAGACCAAGACGCGTACGCCGAGGAATTTGTCGTTCCTCGACCGCACGATCAGCAACCAGTACTCGGTTGGCTTGTCGGCGTCATGGGAGATCGACTTCTGGGGCCGCGTGCGCAGCCTGAAGGATCAGGCGCTCGCGCAGTATCTGGCGACTGCCCAGGCGCGCAAGGCCGCCGAGATCCTGCTGGTGTCGCAGGTTGCCGACCAATACCTGGCGGTGTTGGCCGCGGACGAGCAACTTGCGCTCACGCAGCGCACGCTCGATACCGCGAGCGCGTCGTATCATCTGGCGAAGCTGCAGTTCGACACCGGTATGGGCTCCGAGCTTGACTTGCGCCAGTCGCATGGGATCGTCGAGCAGGCGCGTGCCAACCTGCAGGCGCAGCAGCGCGTACGCGCACAGGCCGAGAATGCCCTCGTGCTGCTGGTTGGCCAGCCGCTGCCGAAGGACCTGCCGGCCGGCTTGCCGCTGAACGCGCAGAGCCTGCTTGCCGATATCCCGGCCGGCCTGCCGTCCGATCTGCTCATGCGCCGTCCGGATGTGATGGAGGCTGAGCAGAGGTTGCTGGCGGCCAACGCGAATATCGGTGCCGCGCGTGCCGCGTTTTTCCCGAATATCTCGTTGACCGGCAACTTCGGTACGCTATCGCCGACGCTGGACGGGTTGTTCAAGCCGGGATCGGCTGCCTGGGGCTTCACGCCGAAGATCGACTTGCCGATTTTCGAGGGCGGGTTGAACGTCGCGAATCTGCAATTGGCCGACGTCGGCAAGAAAATTGCGATCGCGCAGTACGAAAAAGCGATCCAAACTGCATTTCGCGAGGTGGCCGATGGCCTAGCCGCGCGCGGCACGTATGATCAGCAGATCCAGTCGATGGACCGCTATGTTGCCTCACAGCAACGGCGGCTCGAGCTGTCCGAGTTGCGTTATCGCAATGGCGTTGACAGCTATCTGAATGTGCTGACTGCACAAACCGATCTCTACGGTGCGCAGCAGTCGCTGATTTCGGCGCGGTTGAACCGGCTGACGAATCTCGTCGACTTGTATCAATACCTCGGTGGTGGCTGGCTGCAGCACACCGGCGATACCCCGCGGCCGGCTGACGCGCCGGCGGCGCTGGGTGCGGTGAGCGCGCCAGGGGCGGCGTCGGTGGGCGCTGGCTAAGTGCGATGCGCGGTCCGGTGCGGCGATTCGCACCAAACCGCCCGATCGTAACGAGAGGTACCATTACGCTAGGCCGTACCGGTTTCGTTGGGGTACGTCCGGTCGCATTCAGTTATTCAGTTGTATCCTGGCCATGCCGAACCGTACTGAGACGCTCGATGCGGGTGCGCGTGGTACTGTATTAGCGATGGCGCAATTCGCCCGCATCGATGCACGGTGACGTGCGTTGGTGTCCCATAGTCGCGCCAGTCTAAGCTTTCTTTATCCTACTTTTGCGATGCGACTGCGTGCGGTCATGGCCGCGCGCGGTGGCGCGCATTTGTTTCGAAGGAGATGTCATAGATGAGCGCCGGCCTGGACCACCGCAAGCGCTGGCTCGCGTTGGCGGTACTCTGTCTCGGCGTGTTGATGATCGTGCTCGACACGACGATCGTCAACGTTGCCCTGCCGTCGATCCGTGCTGATCTCAGCTTCACGGAAACCACACTGGTGTGGGTCGTCAACGCCTACATGCTGACCTTTGGCGGTTTCCTGCTGCTGGGCGGACGGCTCGGCGACCTGTACGGTCACCGTCGCGTATTTCTGGTTGGCATCGTATGTTTCACACTCGCGTCGCTCGCGTGTGGGCTGTCGACGACGCAGTACGCGCTGGTCGCCGCTCGAGCGGTGCAAGGCCTGGGTGGGGCGGTGGTGTCCGCGGTGTCGCTGTCGCTGATCATGAACCTGTTCACCGAAAGGGACGAGCGCGCTCGCGCGATGGGGGTGTACGGTTTTGTATGCGCTGGCGGTGGCAGCATTGGCGTGCTGTTTGGCGGCTTCCTAACAAGCGTGTTGAGCTGGCACTGGATTTTTCTGGTCAATCTGCCGATCGGCATCGCGGTCTATGGGCTGTGCGCGGCATGGCTGCCATCGTGCCGCACTGACGCGCCGCTGGCACGCATGGACATCGGTGGCGCGATCACGGTGACCGCGTCGCTGATGTTGGCCGTCTACGCGATCGTGAATGGCAACCAGGCTGGTTGGTCCTCGCCCACGACGCTTGGATTGATCGCATTGGCCGTTGCGCTGCTCATCGGCTTCATTGTCATCGAGGCGCGGGTGCGCGCGCCGCTGATGCCGCTCGGGTTGTTCCGCCTGCGCAACGTCGCAGTCGCGAACTTGGTCGCCGTGTTGTGGGCCGCAGCCATGTTCACCTGGTTCTTCCTCTGCGCGCTGTACATGCAGCGCGTGCTCGGCTACAACTCGCTCCAGGTGGGGCTCGCGTTCCTGCCGGGGAACCTAATTATGGCGTTTTTCTCGCTGGGGTTGTCAGCTCGGCTGATCATGCGCTTCGGAGTCCGCCGTCCGCTCGGCGTCGGCTTGCTGGCTTTGGCGCTCGGATTAGCGCTGTTTGCGCGCGCGCCGCTAGATGGCGGCTTCCTGCTGGACGTGCTGCCCGGCATGGTGCTGTTGGGCGTGGGCGCGGGCATTGCGTTCAATCCATTGCTGTTGGCCGCGATGAGCGAGGTGGATCCATCCGAATCGGGGCTCGCGTCCGGCGTGATCAATACGGCGTTTATGATGGGGGGCGCGCTGGGACTAGCTGTGCTGGCCAGCGTCGCAGCGGCACGCACCGACGCGCTGGCCGCGTCCGGCACCGTGGCACAGGCTGCGCTCAACGCCGGGTATCACGCCGCGTTTGGCATCGGTGCACTCTTTGCGTTGTTGGCCAGTGTGCTCGGCTCCACACTGCTGCGCGTCAAGTCGCCCGCGCCCGACGCCCATGCGGCGTTGACCGACTGAACACAGCCCGGCGGCCATGATGCCGCCGCGCTTAGAATGCGTAGCGGCCGACGATGAACAGCAGGTTGTCCGCATTGACGCTGCCCAAGTGCGGGATGAACGGACCCATCACCCAAGCGCGCCGGTATCGGATTGATGCGACCGGCGCCGCGAGCGGGAACGGCACGTCGCGCAGCACGTCGCTGCGTGGGCAATTTGATCGTTTAACAGACCGATGGCCGCCGGTGTGTTGATCGTTGGCTGGGCGCAAGTGATGTGAGTCGGTGCTGATGAACCGCGAGTCGGAGGCTGATGATCGCAAGCAGGGCGGGATGTCGATGGCAAGGCGCTACAGCGGGCGCCGCCACCGTACCAGCAGGCTGGCGCCGTACGCGAGGGCGGACAGCGTGGTGATCCAGAAGCTTGACGGCCAGTCGGTGTAGAACGCCAGCGTGATGCCGCTCCATGCCTGCGCGAGCGCGAGCAGGGCCGCGCACGCGACGCCGGCGCTGATCCGCGTCGTGAGGTTCTGCGCGGCAGCGGCCGGCCCAACCATCAGCGTGAACACGAGCAGCACGCCGACGATTTGCGTGCATTGTGCGACCGCGATGGCGACAATCGCTAGGAACAGCACCGATACGGCGCGCAGCGACACGCCTTTGGCCTCAGCTAGCTCGGGCTGCAGGCTCGAGAAGATCAGCGGCCGGGCGATTGCCGCTAACGCGGCAAGGGCCAGCAGCGCCAGCCAGGCGAGCGTTGCCAGCACGCTGGTGCTCACGCCCAGCACGTTGCCGAACAGCAGCGTGGTGACCTGCGTCGCATAGGCGGTGAAGAAATGCAGGAACAGCAAGCCGGCGCCGAGCGACAACGACAGCGTGATGCCGATGGCGACGTCGCGTCCAGACAGGCGTTCGCCGAGCGCGCCCATCGCCATGCCAGCCGCGACTGTGAAGCCGATCATGCCCCACAGTGGTGAGACGCCGAGCAGCGCGGCGCCGGTGGCGCCGGTGAAGCCGACATGCGATAGCGCATGTCCCGCAAAGGTCTGCTGGCGCATCACCAGGAAGAAGCCGACGATGCCGGCGACGATCGCGACGATACCGGACGCCGCGAACGCGTTGATCATGAAATCGTATTCAAACATCGTGTGTTCCGCGGCGCGCGAGGGCGTGATCGGACTGGCGTGCCATTGACAGGTGATCAGGGCCGTGGTCATCTTCGTGTGCGTGTTCGCGCTTCTCGATTTCCACGCCGCTAGACATCACGAAGATCCGTCCGGCAAGACGCATGACGTCGATTGGCGCGCCATACAACCGTGACAGCACCGGTGGCGTGATGACCTCGTCGACGGTGCCGAGCGCGGCGCGACCGCTGCCCAGGTAGAGCACGCGGTCGATCGCGTTGAGCAGCGGATTAAGCTCATGGGCGCTGAATAGCACGGTGATGCCCAATTGGCGCTGTACCCGCCGCACCAACTCGATGACGCCGGCTTGGTGGTTCGGGTCCAAGCTGATCAGCGGCTCGTCCAGCAACAGTAATCGAGGCTGGCCGAGCAGGCATTGCGCGAGCAGCAGGCGTTGGCGTTCGCCGCCGGACAGTTCGGCGAGCGGCCGATCAGCTAGCGTCGACGCGCCGACGATCGCTAGCGCGTCGTCCACCGCCCGGCGCGTGCGGCCTCGGGCCAGCGCGATCCCCCAGCGGTGCCCGTCAACCGCGCATGCTACGAAGTCCCGGCCGGACAGGCGCCGCGCCGCCGGGGTGCTGCGCACCTGTGGCATGTAGCCGATTGCGGCATTGCCGCGCGTGACGGACTGCCCGAACACGCGCAGCGTGCCGCGGGCGGGGGGCACCAGGCCGAGCAGGGCACGCATGAGCGTGGTTTTGCCGGCACCGTTGGGACCCAGTACGCCGATGAACTCGCCGTTGCTCACCGTGAAGCTGACATCGTCGAGCAGGCGGCGCGGGCCCAATTCGAGCGTGACACGATCCAGCTCGATCGCTGGGTCAGTCATTGAACCTGTCATTGCAATGCCTTTTCCAAGGCGTCGAGTTGCTCCAGCATCCATTGCCGGTACGTCTTGCCGTTCGGCTTCGTTTCGGTGACGTGCACCGTCGGCACATGCGATTGCTGCGCAATCTGCAGCAGCCGTTGGGTTGACGTGTCACTGGCCTGGCTGTTGTAGATCAGTACCTTCACCTGCCGCGCCCTCAGGTCGCGCTCGAAGGCGGCGATATCGGTCGCGCGGGGCTCCGTCTCGTTCATTGCCGCAAGCTGGAAACGTTCGTTGCGCATCGTCAAGCCGATGGCCTCAGCCATGTAGCCGAACACGGGTTCCGTCGCGGTCACCGGCGTGCCTTGATACCGTTGTTTCAATGCTGCGATTTTCTCATCGATTGGCTTCAGCGACTCGATAAATTGCGTCAGCCGGACGGCATAGTCGGCCTTGTGCGCCGGGTCTGCTTGCACGAGGAATGCACTGACCGCGCGCGCCACTGCCGGCATGGTCGCGGGCAAGTACCACAGGTGCGGATTGTCGCCTGGCTTCTTGCCGACCAACTCGGCGGCGACGATCTCGGTGCGCGGCTGGCGGCTTGCACGCGAGCCGGCGAGCAGCTTGGGCAGCCATGGATCGTAATTCGCGCCGTTGTAGACGACCAGTTGCGCCGAGTCGAGCGCGCGCGCGGTCTTTGGGCTGGCTTCGAACAGGTGCGGATCCTGGTCGGGGTTGCTCAGGATGCTAGTGACCGATACATGCGGGCCGCCCAGCGCCTGGACCAGTTCGCCATAGAAGTTCTCGGCCGCGACGACTTGGATCGTCTGGGCTGCGGCAGCGCAGGCGGGGGCGGCGGCCAGTAGCGGCAGGCAGAGGGCGATCGATGCGGCAACGGTCGCAACAAAGCGTTTCATCAAACGGCTCCGGATAGGCCCGCGACGCGGCGGACCGGAATTGACGAAGGGCCCGCTCCGACGGCGGCCGGGCGCGGGCGTGCTGGCGTCATCGCACGAGAATAGATGATATAACATAACATTTAATGCAGTGGTATAACATAACAGCGCGCCGATATGCCACCCTAACAGCGCACGCGTGGCGTTCTCCCTCGCCTCGTAGCGGGGCCGTGGCCAGCATGTTTTCGGGGGACGTCGATGCTGAACGAAACGATGGCTTCTGTTATTGTCCCAGGCATGCAGACGATTCTTTCCGTATCCCATCTTTCGAAGACGTATGCGTCCGGATTCCGGGCGCTGCACGACATCAACCTCGAGATCCGGCGTGGCGAGATTTTCGCACTGCTTGGGCCGAACGGCGCGGGCAAGACCACACTGATCAGCATCATCTGCGGCATCGTCAATCCGAGCGCGGGCCGCGTGACGGTGGACGGCCATGACATCATCACCCATTATCGCGCCGCGCGCGCGACCATCGGGTTGGTGCCACAGGAGTTGACCACCGACACGTTTGAATCGGTCTGGGGCACGGTCTCGTTCAGCCGCGGCTTGTTCGGCAAGCCGGCCGATCCTGCGCATCTCGAGAAAGTGCTCAAGGCGCTCTCGCTCTGGGATAAGAAAGACAACAAGATCCGCACGTTGTCCGGCGGCATGAAGCGGCGCGTGATGATCGCCAAGGCGCTGTCGCACGAGCCACGTATATTGTTCCTAGATGAGCCCACCGCAGGCGTGGACGTCGAGTTGCGGCGCGACATGTGGCGACTCGTGCGCTCGTTGCGCGACAGCGGTGTGACGATCATCCTAACCACGCACTATATCGATGAAGCGGAGGAGATGGCTGATCGCATCGGCGTGATTCGCAACGGTGAGATCATCCTCGTTGACCACAAGGCTGAGTTGATGCGCAAGCTCGGCAAGAAGCAACTCACGCTGCAACTGCATACGCCGCTGCAACACGTGCCACAACAACTTGCTCCATATCGGCTCGAGTTGGCGCGTGGTGGCAACGAGTTGATCTACACCTATGACGAGCACGCTGAGCGCGCGGGTATCATCGAGTTGCTGCGCGCACTGGATGACGCGAATATCGCGTTCAAGGACTTGCAGACGACACAAAGTTCGCTGGAGGACATCTTTGTCAGCCTCATGGAGGCGCGCCGCGAACCACAACGACAGGAGGCACTGTGATGAATGTCTATGCGATTCGTGCGATCTACCGCTTCGAAATGGCACGCACTTGGCGCACGCTGATGCAGAGCATCGTGTCACCGGTAATTTCGACGTCACTGTATTTCATCGTGTTCGGTGCGGCCATCGGCTCGCGCATCCAGCATGTCAACGGCGTGAGCTACGGGGCATTCATCGTGCCCGGACTGATTATGCTGTCGCTGCTCACGCAAAGTATCTCGAACGCCTCGTTCGGCATCTACTTTCCGCGTTTCACTGGGACGATCTACGAGCTGTTGTCCGCGCCGGTGTCGTATGTCGAGATTGTGATCGGCTATGTCGGCGCGGCCGCGACCAAGTCGATCATGCTGGGATTGATCATTTTCGCGACGGCCCATCTATTTGTGCCGGTCCAGGTCAACCATCCAGGCTTCATGCTGTTGTTTCTGCTGCTGACCGCGTTCACATTTGCGCTGTTTGGCTTCATCATCGGCGTGTGGGCCGACAACTTTGAGAAGCTACAGGTCGTGCCGCTGCTGATCATCACGCCGCTGACGTTTCTTGGCGGCAGCTTCTATTCGATCGACATGCTGCCGCCGTTCTGGCGCACGGTGGCATTGTGCAATCCGGTCGTGTACCTGGTCAGCGGATTTCGCTGGAGTTTCCAGGGCGAGGCCGAGGTGAACATTGGCGTATGCGTGGGCGTGACGATCGCATGCCTGACGTTGTTCGTGGCGATTGTCGCGTGGATCTTCAAGACCGGGTACCGATTGAAGAGCTGAGTATGCCGACGCCAGCGCTGCGTGCTACCAAGATCCATCGCGTTGTGCACGCAGCCCGCTCGCGTCATGGTCCAATGCGCGCAGCGAGTCCGCCACGTGCTGGAACGCAAGCAGTACGGTTTCCCGATATGGTGCGCGTGCCGATATGGTGCGTGTGCCTGCTACCATCATGCGGCGGGGATGCCCTTACCCAGTGCGAAATGCTGCGAGATGTCGGACTCGCCTGCGCTCTGCTCAGTGCGCTGCGGCATTGGCGAGCGCGTGTAACGGTCAGGGCGTGCCACTGCCAATGATGGTGGCAATGGCGCAAGGGGGCGCCACCGCCGATGAAATCGGCGGTTTGGCTGGCAAACTCCGAGGATTTGTTTCCTGAACGATGGACGCCGCCAATGCGGTCAGCGCGTCGCTCAGATGACCGAATCCCACGGCGCGGAAAGCCGCATCGCGCAGTTGATGATGCCGACCATCGAGTAGGTCTGCGGAAAGTTGCCCCACATCTCGCCGGTGACCGGATGCGTGTCTTCCGATAGCAATCCGAGATGGTTGCGCGCCGCTAGCATCGCTTCGAAGATCGCACGCGCTTCTTCACGACGGCCGATCCTGGCCAGCGCGTCGATGCGCCAGAACGTGCAGATGTTGAACGCGGTTTCCGGTTTGCCGAAGTCATCCGGTGCTTCGTAGCGCCGCATGTAAGGCCCGTCGCACAGCGAGCGCTCGAGCGCCTCGACAGTGGAGACAAAGCGTGGATCCTTCGGATCGATCATGTTGACTTCGGCCATCAGCAGCACGCTCGCGTCCAGATCCTGGCCGCCGACACTTTCAGCGAACGCGCCGCGCGCCTCATTCCACGCGTTATTCAGCAGGTATTCGCGGATCGCGTCGGCGCGCCCGCGCCACAGCATCTCGCGCTCGGGCAGCCCGAGCGTATGGGCGATCTTGGCGAGCCGGTCGCAAGCGGCCCAGTTCATCAGCACTGACGACGTATGGATGCGCGCGCGTGAGCGCAGCTCCCACATGCCGGCATCCGGCTTCGTATAGATTCGGTAGGCATTCTCGCCGACGGCCTCCAGATGCTCGAACTCAAACAGGCCAGCCGGGCGTATTAGGCGCCGGTCATGGAAAGCCTGTGTCGCACCCAGGATGATGTTGCCGTACACATCGTGCTGGAAGTGCTCGTGCGCCTGGTTGCCCACGCGCACCGGCGCGTGGTCCCGGTATCCACCCAGATGCTCGATGATCGACTCCGGCAGCGACGCTTCCAGGCCGATGCCGTACAGCGGTTTGATATGTCCGCCCTTGGAGCGCAGCACGATGTTGCGCAGCCAGCGCAGATAGTCCTCCATCGTGCCGACCTCGGACAGACTGTTCAGCGCGCGCACGACGAAAAATGCATCGCGCAGCCAGCAATAGCGGTAGTCCCAGTTGCGGCTGCTGTTCGGTGCCTCCGGGATGCTGGTGGTCATTGCGGCGATGATCGCGCCGGTATCCTCGAACAGCGACAGCTTCAGCGTGATCGCCGCGCGAATCACCGCGTCCTGCCACTCCAGCGGTATCGCGAGCCGGCCGGTCCATGTGCGCCAGTACTGGATCGTGTCCTGCTCGAAATCGCGCGCGGTGTTCTCGATGCCCGTGGCAAGCGTCTCATCCGGTCCGAGGATGAAGTTGACCTCGCGATCGAGCAGAAACTGCTGTTCCGCGACGATGTAGGACAATGGCGCGTCGGTCGTGAGCCGCAGCGTTTGCGCGGGGCCGACATAGCGGATGTGGTGGCTGCCGTGCGTGATCGCCGGTGGCAGCCGGCCCCAGTCAAAGCGTGGGCGTAGCCGTACAGTGATGCGCACCGCGCCTTGCAGCGGCTTCACGCGGCGCACCATCGTCGTGGGGCGGAAGTAACGT
The DNA here is from genome assembly GCF_037389205.1 of Mycetohabitans sp. B46. Lineage (NCBI taxonomy): Bacteria > Pseudomonadati > Pseudomonadota > Betaproteobacteria > Burkholderiales > Burkholderiaceae > Mycetohabitans > Mycetohabitans sp. B46. The sequence continues at coordinate 42,651 of NZ_JADBGL010000001.1, read as the reverse complement.
CCGCGCGAGTAGAAGCGCGGCGCGAAATCGGTGATCTCGATACCCTGTCCGTTCTTGTCGTACAGGCGCGTGCGCAGCACCGCGGTGTTCGGCTCGTAGAACTGCTCGCCACGCACATAGTTCTCGAGTTCGATGCTCCACAGACCGGCATGGTCCGAGGTGTCGATTAGTGCGTTGAAGACCGGATCGCCATCAAAGCGCGGCAAGCAGCTCCAGACGACGCAGCCCATCCTGTCGATCAGCGCGCTGAACGCGCAATTGCCGATGACGCCGACATCGAGCGAGCGATGGGGGGTGGCACGGGAGGGGAGCGTCAGGGATGACTCGGTGGAAGACAGGATCATCGCGAAATACCTTGGCGTTCTAAGTTGGGATGGAGCAGACGCGTCCACGGCGCGCGGCACGGCCATGGCCGCACCGCGCGTGGTGCGCAGCGTGCAGTCTGCGCCAGCGCCGCGGTGTCGCGCAAGACTGACAGCACGTTGGTTGTGAAATCGACACGCACAATCCGCAATGCGGATCGCAACACACCGAGCGCGAAGGCGCTGCTGGCCACGCGTGACGGTGCGATTATCGCGCGGCACGCCCGGGCGCCCCATCCCGAGACGCCGTGCCTACCGTGGGCGGCGCAATACGGAAGCATTCGAACTGATGCAGGCAGATTATCGCCGACGTGACCGGCTATCCAGTCGTCACGCGTATACAAATCGGCTGTGCCTGTCACTGAAGGAGGCGAGGTCCCGGCTGCGCGACATCGGATAGACGGCGCCCGCGCGGTCCGCTAGAGCGAGCCAACCGAGTCAAACACCGGACCTTGTACGTAACGCACATCGTATTGCTGCAGTAACTCGAACTGCGCGTCGTCCATGACGTGCGTGAAGATCAGCGGGATCTTCAGCCGGCTCGCGTAGCTCACCAGTGGCTTGACCACTGCATCGCGCAACGCCGAGCCCGAGTTCATTTTGATGAAGTCCAGCCGTGCCATATCTGACACTGACAGGATTTGGCCGGCATTGGGCAGGTTGCCCGCGACCTTGAAGCCATAGCTTTGATAGCTCTTGGTCAAGTAGCCAAGAAACGAGCGATGCGCGACGGCCGCCTCCGGCAGCTCGATGACCACACGCGCCGGATTCAAGCCGAGCGACACGAGCACGGTCGAGAAATGGCGCCCGTGGTCGTACTTGACGCTCTTCAATAACCGTTCGTGCACGTTCAGGAACAGCAGGCCGCTGCGCTGCGCGCCGAAGAAGTTGATCGCGTGCACAAGCCGCGATAGCCGATCTAGCGCCACCAGGTCTGGATCGTCGACGGCCGAGTCAAACGGATCGCGCACCGGCACCGACTCCACGCCTGCTAGCGCGGCCTGTGTCATCGCCTGGTAGCCGATGTCGTCGCCAAAGCGGTCTGCCGCGTGCGCATCGGCGGCCAACGATTGCGGAAAGCCCCGCGAGCCCATGTCGAAGATCGGCTGGTACTGGCTGGTCAACTCCAGGCCATTATGTCGGCCGCGCGCCGTTGCGCCGGCGTGCAGCAGCACGCGCTCGGCGAAGTAAGGATGGCGTGCCGCGGCGGCGGCGAGTGCAGAAAGAGTCGGCGGAATCATTATCGAAATAGTAGCAGTCGCCGCGGCTGTCGCATCGACAAAAAATGCTAGTTGACAAACGTAATTAATTTCAATATTTGAAATATTAGGCTACGGGACACAGCATTAATGCTATTCAGCAAAAGCCATTCAGCAAAATGGATACCGTCCACACCAGCCGACGTTTAGCGGCCGATGTGCGGCACAGTGACTTTTCGCTATCAGCATTCGCCGGATCAGATGGTGGCCACGCTCGCTGAGTATCCGGTCGTCGTAGTCGGCGCGGGTTCCGTCGGCCTAGCCTGCGCGATCGACCTGGTCCAGCAAGGCGTGCCGGTGGTGTCCCACCACAACAACGCGCTATAGAGCGGATCGCGCGCGATTTGCTTTGTTAAGCGCATCCTGAAGATTTTGCGCGGTTGGGCATGCGGCCAGCGCATGCTCGACAAGGGCGTGAGCTGGAACGTCGGCAAGGTATTTCTGCACGACAATTTGATCTATACATTCAATCTGCTGCCGGAAACAGGCTACACGCGGTCAGCGTTCATCAATTTGCAGCAGTACGACGTCGAAGACTATTTGGCCGAGTGGGCGCAACATCTGCCTAATCTCGATCTGCGCTGGTCGAACAAGGTGGCCGTCCTCGCGCAGAATGGTGCACATGTGACGTTGACGGTGCAAACGCCCGATGGCACGCATGCGATCAACGCGCGCTACGTGAGGGCGGTGAACGGGTCCTGACTGGAGGGTGCCAGGGCGACGGTGGTGCCAGGGCAACGGGTACCGGATCGGTTTTGGCCGTTGCAGCGGCACGGTGCTGTCGGCGTTGAAGCTTGACTGACGTGGCCGCGCCGGGCGGCATGCCACCGGTTGCACGTCGGCGAGCCGGGTGCTCGGAGGGCGCTGCTACCGGTGGCTGTCTATTCGGGCTGGTGAATCGGGCGGTTTACCGGCTCGTTTTTAGCCTTGCGTCGCGGTCCGCGCAGTGCGCTGCTCCCACAGATGCGCGCAGATAAACATGACGACGCCGGCGAACAGCACGCCGATCAGCGCGTCAGGGCTGCTTGTGCGCATCAGCGTGCCGGCAATCATCGGCCCGAAGCAGCTCGCCACGCTCCACGATGCGCCGATTAACGAGCTGGCGGTGACTAGCGCCGGGCCACGAAAACGTTCGCCGATCGCCGCCAGCGACAAGGTGTAGATCCCGCCCGCGGCCGCGCCGAGCACGATCAGCACAGGCCAGCGCAGCCACGGCTGCGCGGCGATCACCGGCAATGTCGGTAGCAGCAGCGCCACGACCAGCGCGGCGCCCAAGTGCACGCGAGCCCGGCCGACGCGATCGGCCAGCCATCCAAGGGCAAACGCGCACGCCGTATCGCCGAGCAGGATCGCGGAGCCGAACACGACGGCCAGTTCCGTTGCGACGCCATGGTGGACCGCGAACAACGGCAGCAGCGACAAGGCGAGTGTATCGAACAGCGCAAAAAAGCCTGCACCGACCACCAGTGCCGGCATGCGTGGTAATACCGTTTGCCAGGCGCTATGGGGCTCATCGTCGGCCGGGCCGATGTCGCGGGGGATGCGCATCACCCACAGGCCTGGCAGCGCCAGCAGGAAGATCGCACCGCACAATGCAAAGCGCCATCCCGGATAGTCGGCGATCATGGTGACCAGCAGCGGGCCAGCCATCTGGAACAGCGTAAAGTTGGTCGCGTACAGTGCGACGATGCGCCCACGCGATCGATCGTCGGCGAGCTGGTTCACCCAGGCCTCGGTGATCGTGAACAGCAGCATCAACGCGGCGCCAGCGGTCGCCCTCAGGAGCGTCCAGGCAACGAGGTTAGTCGTCAATTGCATCGCAAGCGTCGCGATTGACGTTATCCACACCGTGCCGATGATGGCACGCCGGGCGCCGATACGCGACGTGATGCGTGCTGCGAATGGCACGATCGCGATACCGCCGCCCGCCTGTGCGGCGGTCAGCATGCCGACTACGTGCGAGCCATAGCCGGCCTGCATCAACGCCAAGGCGGTCAGCGGCAGCGTGGCGCCGATGCCTAGTCCGACGACGGCAACGCTGACAATCAACGCAAAGAAGTCGCGTGTAAAAATAACTTTCATTTGTCGTATTATGGGGCCGGCGTACCAAGGGTGGCAGGCCCATTATCGTGGCGCCGCGCCCGCGGGTGACCGCAGTAGGCGGCGCGGGTTGTTCAGGCGCTCAGGACGAAAAATGCGCCGTGGCAGAACACCGTGACGACGCGGGCCCACATCAACACCGCATAGCCCGGCGCGACCGCGCATAATAGGTTGCCGACGATGAACACGCCGACCAGGCTCATCAGCGCGCGCTTGCGGGATAAGTTTGCCTTGAGCATCGCTACGATCGGCGCACCGATCGTGCCGCCCAGCGTGTAGCCAGACACCAGCATGCCGGCGGTCGGAATCGATACGCGCAGGTCGCGCGCCACGTTCGGCAGCAGGCCCATGATCACGAACTCGGTGGTACCGATGCCGAAGGCGGCAATGGCGAGGGCGATGAGCGGCAAGGGCATGGACAGGCTTCGTGGTAGGGAACCGCAGTCCGGAGCGCGCGGGGTAGGTGCACGCAGGCCATGAAGCATCATCTTACTGTATCCGGGGAAACCCTGCTGCTGGACGCCGTCGATCGCGACTCGCCGGCGATCGTGCACAAGTGATGCGTCGCGCGGCCATCAACTCATATTGTGCCGCCGTGTCGCACAGCACCGGCGGGCGGCGAACCGCCGGGCATCCACGAGCCCTTCGTTGAGCGCGGCCCGATAGCCGCTGGTTCCGTCACGCATGAGCGTGCCGTTTTGTGCGAAAGCCACAATGGGCCGGTGGAGGGGCTGGCAGGTTCTGCGAGAAAGGCGTGTACCGTTTTTCAACGGCGGCCGCGGATGGCAACGAGCGGGCTGGACAGAAACGGTACGTTTTTTGAGTCACTAGTGCGGATTGTCAACGAGCGTTCATCCTGGGCGTGATGTAATCGATGCCGTGCTGGGCGACGGTCGCTGCACGCCGCACGACATTCTCGCTGCGTCGCATTTTCCCGTCGGGATGCAGCGAAGCCGATGCGCTGGCCCAGTACTGCGGCTATCACGGTGACGCCGAGGAAGACCGATCGCATGGTGTCACGGATTGATGCGGCGACGTAGCGCGCCGGATGCGGCCCGTGCCAGGCCGCAGGCGTGGCCGGCTAACTGACGCGCCACTCCCCCGGCGAAAAAGGCCATGGCGCCGCGGGGCGCGATGCCGGCTGCGCCGTAGCGTGCGGACTCTTCGTGCTGCTAGTCGAGCCGCTTGCGTTGTCGCGTGTGACCATCGCGTTGGCCGGATGCTGACGTTCTGGCGTGCCGCGACCCGTGTTGCACTGCTGCAATGCAGGGGTGTCTTGCTCGGCGTCATAGCCCCTGTCGTCGGTTTGGTGGCCGTAGCGTGCGCAGACGAACTCGACGAATGCGCGTGTCTTGGCCGCCATATATTGCCGCTCCGGGTAGACCACGGACAGCGTGGTCTTGTTTTCCAGGATTTCGCAGTCGGGCAATAGCTGGACCAGCCTGCCGCTGGCCACGTCACGCTCGACCACGCGCTGCGGCAGCAGCGCGATGCCCATGCCGCCGACAGCCGCGGCGCGTAGCATCTGCGCGCTGTTCACCACGTAGACCGGCTCGGGCATCGCCAACTGGTACTCTGCGCCGTACGCATCGCGCAGGCGCCAGAGCCGGCTGCGGTCACTGTGCGATTGTGCCAGCAACGACAGCGCGGGCAGGTCATTCGGCGCTTGCGGCGCGACGTGCTCGAGCAGGTAATTCGGCGAGGCGACGATCACCGACGCGCACGAGCTTAGGATCTGGCTGGAGAGTCCATTGCTCGGTGCCACCGAGGCTTGCACTAGCCCGACGTCGTAGCTGTCGCCGAGGGCGTCCGCGGCCTGGTCACCCAGCGTGACATGTAAGCGGATCCGCCCATGACGCTGGCGGAACCCTTCAACCAGTCCGATTAATTCGTCGCCAAGCGATGTCGAAGCGGCGACGCGCAACGTGCCGCGGGGCTCGTCGTCGCCGTTGACCACGGTTGCTTCGATGAAGTCAAGTTCCTCGAGCAGTCGACGACAACCCTGTAGGTAAACGTATCCTGCCTCCGTCAACGACACGTTGCGTGTCGTGCGATTGATGAGCCGCGTGTTCAGGTGGGCTTCCAATGTCGCGATAGAGCGCGTGACCAAGGCATTGGAGACATTCAGTTGCTGTGCCGCGCGCCGAAAACTCTGTGTTTCCGCGACCCGGGTAAACACGCGCATGGCCTGGATCTGATTCATTCTGAGCTCGTGGTCGAGAAGATTATGTTTGACAGCCGATTGTTTTTCCCATATTAAAGTTGCCCGGCCTTCGATGTTCCGTTGGGGAAATCCATTCGGGATCTCAGACAGTTTATAGAGGATTGCGGAGCCCAAGCAAACGGGGCGCGACAAAAATCGACAATTCGTCAGCGGATTGCATCAACGAGTGGACGCACCCGCAGCGCGTAATGTGCTTTGATATCGCGTTATCGTCCCCAGTATCGTGTCACTTTCATGCACCCGGCCTCCTGTACACCGGGCGAATGCAGCCCCGACATTTTGTGTAAGTTATTTCGAAAGTGTCAACAGGTGCAAGCAATTCTGTTCCGTTGTTGCATTCAATGAATAACTATCACCCTCTGCATACGCAGTCATTGACAGGTGGCTAAAGATGAATAGCTTCATCGGCTCGCTTGGCTTGGCCACTTTATCCGTGATGCGGCCGGAGGTTGGCCATCGCCGGGAAATAGCTTGTGCCTATAATATTACAGTTTATTTCAGATTATATCGGCGATCTTGTGCCGCAGAATTGCTAGGGATTGAACGGTACTACCGTCGTGCATTTCGGGGTGAAATTACCTTGTTATGCTCCACTTTTTTAATTTTAATTTCGATATTTGCTTTAATTGGAAAGATTCTTCCTATATTGTTTCGATTTTGTTTTCTATTGGCGCGATGGAGACGGCGCTGCAGCGAAGCTGCTCGCTTAGGCTGGCGAAGTGCGCTGGTCCATTTTGTCCACGTGCCCGTACAATACTCAGCACAATGGCGGCGCATGCGGCGACGGCGGCAAACAGATAGACCGATTCATACCCGAAGTCGCCGGCAATTAGTCCAACCAGGGGCCCGGTGAGGCCCAGCGACCAATCGAAAGGCACGGAATAGGCGGACAACGTTGTGCCGCGGTTGGCCGGTGGGACTTGATACAGCCGCGCGGTGGCGGTCAGCAGCACGCCACTTGCGCCGCATGCGAGTAAGCTGCGCATGACGGTTGGCCCGACAGCCACAGCACCGGTGGATGACTCGCGCTGGCTGACAGAGGGTGGCACGTACCCTCAATGCGCATCGGGGCGTCGCCGTACCGCCGGTAGAAGATGCGCGATCGCACGTGCCATCCATACAGCGTGAGCAGCAGGCGCAGGCCCGGCACCCATACCATCACCAATGGCACCACGATGACCAGTAGCCGGTCCACCAGGTTGGCCAACCAGAACGTACTGCCGGCAGTGCCTACGGTCATCGTGATCGTGTCAGGCGGTGCGGGTTGCACCAAGCGGATCGCCGCCCACCCCGCCAGCGCGCAGATTATGCGTATCGGCATGACGGTAACGACCAGGTCCGTGCCACGATACATGCACGTAGCGGGCGAGAAAGCGGGGTGCTTGCAGGCGTTTGCGTTCGGCGAAGCGGTCGAACGCTACCCTCGAAGGCGGTCGTCGCAGGTTCGCGGGGGCATGCCGTCGCTATCGGGCGGCCACCGGCCGGCATCGCAGCGATGAGAGCGTGCGACCGCCGGCGTGTATGCTAAGCCTCTTTCGGATGCGGATCTTATCAGTCAGCGGTGTCGATCTGCGCACCATGCTTGACCCTAGGGCCGCGCGGCGCCGGCGACCACGTCGGACGCTGCGTCGCGCCGCCATCGACAATCACGATATAGCGCCCGGCCCAGCGCGATGCCTCGCGATCCGGCTTAAGCACCCGCAGGAGGTGGCCTTCCCGGATGCGCGTCTCATAGTCAGCGTCCAGTATGCCGTAGTGATCCAGAAACGTGTTGAGTGTGCCTGGGATTCGGATACAGCCTTTCGAGTGTTGCATGCCGAGCAGCGATTCGAGCTGGTCAGGATCGGTAGAATGCATTTGCAGCCGCATCTGGCTCGTTGCGCGAGGACCCCAGCCGCGTTGTGCCTGCGCCCATCCCAGGTCGTAGATTCGCTGGTCGTGCGCGCCATAGCCGCGAATGCCATTATCGTTGAGCGTGCCTTCGGCGCGAAAGTCCATATTGTCCGGAGTATGCCGGAACACCCCGAGCGGCGTAATGAAATGGTCATAGCGACCCGGCATGCCGGTGGAAACAGGCGATGCGCCGATTACCTGCCAAGGGTCTGACGACGCCTGACGCCACATTAACACCAATGCTTGTACGAACGGATTGCGGTCCACGACGGCGACGAATTCGCTTGCCACGTCAGGCAAGCCGGCTTGGACGAGCGCGTTCTGCAGCAGTTGCCCATAGTGCGCTTGGGCAGTGGCGGGTATCGGCAAGGTGCGGTTGACAGTCTGCGCATACAGTTTCCGATAGTCGAGCGCGGAGGGCATATTGGTATAGCGCGGCAGTATGGGGGTGGCGGTCGGCGGCGCATAGGTGGCCGAGGCCGCGGGTTGAGCCGGTGGTCGCACGGGTGACGAGGCTGGCGTTTGCCCTGGAACCGGCATCGATGATGAGCCAACGACAGGCGATTGCCTCGGGGCAGCCGGTTGCTCGGGGGCAGCAGATGGACCTGGGGCAGTGGATGAGCCCTGGGCAGCGGATAGGTCTGGGGTAGCCGACGAACCCGAGGCAGCCGACGAGCCCGGGGCAGCAGATAAACCCGGGGCAGCCGATGAACCCGAGGCCGTAGATGAACTGGAGACGGGCGACGCGACAGGTGTGAGCGCCGTTTCGATTATCGATTTGACCGTGTCGAGGGTTGATTGTGCGAGCGATCTCGGCCGCGACGCAGGCTCGGCCGCCGTTGCGCCGGCGCTGGCGTCGGATTGCTGCGATGAGCCTACCGCGGGCATCGGCGTCCAGAGTGTCAGCGCAATCCATGCGAGCGCGAGCATACGGCCGTGCAGTAATCTGGCCGAAGTGCAGTCGAATTGAGAGGGGCCGCAAGCCGAGTGCTGTGCGCTGTGCGCTGATTGATGGAGAATAAGGAATGAGTGGTGTGTTTTTTGCATCGTCGATAGACCGTGCCGCACCGTCGGAGTTCGCGTCACTTGCCGGCGTGCCGCTGGGTACGCGGCGGCGCTCGGCCCCAAGGTGCTGGAACGCAGCGGCGGCGCACACGCGGCCGACAACCACCCGAATGCCGATATAGGGAGCAATGGACCCGCCCCGGCAAGCCTGCACGGGTTTCGTCGAGGACGCCTACGTATGTATAGCGTATCGCGCGTTCGACAATGGGTCGACAGCAGTACGCGGCCCCGATAGAATCGCGGTCCCGCGATCTCCCACGGCCTGCCGCAATGGACTATCAGGCGATTCTCCATAAAATACAGCACGACATCACGCCGTGGCTCGGCAAAGGCCGCGTCGCGGATTATATTCCCGAGCTTGCGAAGGTTGACCCGTTGCATTTCGGCATGGCCATCGTCACGTTGCGAGACGAGGTCTTCTGCGTCGGCGACGCTTGGATGCCGTTCTCGATCCAAAGCATCTCGAAGTTGTTTGCGTGCACCCTGGCCTTCCAGTTGCAAGGCGACGCGTTGTGGCAACGTGTTGGCCGGGAGCCATCGGGCAATGCGTTCAATTCACTGGTGCAACTCGAACATGAGAACGGGGTGCCGCGTAACCCCTTCATCAATGCAGGCGCCCTGGTGGTCACCGACGTGCTGTGCCGGCGTTTCGTCCAGGCGGAAACGGCGCTCGTGCAATTCATGCGCCGTCTGGCCGGGCGCTCGGATATTGACTACAGCGCCCATGTCGCTGAATCGGAGCTTGCGCATTCGGACCGAAATCGCGCGATGGCGTATTTCATGAAGAGTTTTGGTAACCTGCAGATGTCAGTGGACACCGTGATCGACGCGTATTGCCGGCAGTGCGCTATCGAAATGAACTGTGTCGATCTGGCCAGGGCGGTCTTATTCCTGGCCAACGGTGGCGTGGTGCCACACAGCGGCGAGCGCGTGCTCGGCGCGAGCCCGGCGAAACGGTTGAGCGCATTGATGCTCACTTGCGGTACGTACGATGCCGCCGGAGACTTCGTCTACCACGTCGGATTGCCCGCTAAGAGCGGCGTCGGTGGCGGCATTGTTGCGGTATTGCCGGGGGAACTCGGCATTTGCGTGTGGTCTCCTGCGTTGGACGCGAATGGCAATTCACTGGCCGGCATGCAGGCGCTCGAGTGGCTGACGACGCTTAGCGGACGGTCAATATTTTGACGCGCGCGCAGGCCTGGCGCGGGCGGCGCTCACGTCGCGGCAGCGGGAATGCATCGCATTGGATCGCCGGTACGGCTCGGGCGGCGTGGATACTGTGATGCCCTATCAGGATGGCGGGGCAGCCGTTGCCGGCGTGGAATCCGGCGCCGCAATGGATGCTGATGCTTGAGCTGCGGGTGACGAAGCCGACGCGGGTGCCGCGTTAGGCGTTGCGGGGGACACCCAAGCCTGGGTCGATACGGGCGCTGGCATGGATGTAAGGGCTGCCGCTCGGGCGGGGTTGACATCCACGTTGGAAGCCGGGACTGCAACGGCGATCGACGTCGCGGTGGAACCCGATGCTGGCGCAGGTTTTTGTGTTGCTTCAGCCGCCGCGGCGACGCTTGTGCTGGCCAAGCGGGCTCGCAAAGGCATGGTCGGCGGAGTCGGCACCACGGGTGTGTTCATCTTGAGCGGGGCGTTGGCTGGGGCGGCGGCTGGTTCGGGCAGCGGCGCAACCGGTTCCTTCTCGGCGGCCTTGGCGGCAGCTCGGCCGCGCGTTGACATACGCCACGCTGCTCGCGCCATCCCCATCGGCATCCGCGCAAACGACGCGAAATTCGATTACCACGTGGGAATCGTTGTTCGGCTGAAAGTTTTTACTGCCGTCGACCGCGTCAGACCGCATCGAGTGAGTCATGTACCCTTGGCTGAGCAGCGCGCGTCGCGCTTGGGCGACGAGCATGCGGCGAGCAAACTCGCAACGGTCACCATGCATGTGCGTGCCGCAGTAAAGCGCAGGCGCTGCGGCCCGTCGTGGCCAGCCTTTTATTATAGTTTCGTTTCGAAGGAAGGCATCGATGAAGTTCTGTCGCAGGCCTTGCACGCGCTCGGCGCCGCGTCGCGCGATCCACGCACGTATCGCGCCGGTGTTCTGATTGATGCCGTGCGCTGATTTCTCGGAGACGGCGGCAGCCGGCGACATGGCACTGATTAGCAACATTGATGTGCCCAGCGGCGTGATCAGCTTGAAGTCATGAATCGGCCAAGGCCGTACCGCGACAAGCCAGCATGGGCGGTGCGATGTGCATCGTTGCGGCGTTGTGGGTGACGTGTGTGGTTGCGATGCTGGTTGTCGTGAGTGCGCAGCGACGCGCCGTGCCTGCCATGCTATTGTAGTTGATAATGTAAATAATTATCATTATCATCATAGTCTGTTCCAAGTGCCCGCGCTGCCCGGACGAGGGCTCTAGCGCGCCTTTCTCGCCGCAACTCGTAGTCATACTTATCAATGACGCGTAACAAAAAGACTTATCGCGCCCTGCTGATCGCCACTTTATTCGTCAGCGTAAAGTCGGGTTTTGCCCAGGACGGGGCGGCCCAGCCCGTGCTGCCCACGATTGCGGTTAGCGCGTCGGCCGAGCATGGATCATACGATGCAAGCCGTTCGCGTGCTGGGACGAAGACAGACATGTCTTTGATGGATGTGCCGCAGACCATCAATATCGTGCCACGCGCGGTGATCGATGACCAGAATGCGGCATCGATGCAGGACACGTTGCGTAACGTGCCGGGAGTTGGCTTTTCAGTCGGCGATGGCCAGCGCGACCAAATCACGATTCGTGGCTTCAACAGCATTACGGACCAGTATGTCGACGGCATACGCGACGACGCGATGTACTATCGCGACTTATCCAATGTGCAGCGGATCGAGGTCTTAAAAGGACCGGCAGCGGTACTGTACGGGCGCGGCTCGGCAGGGGGCATCGTCAATCGTGTGCTTAAGCGACCACAGGCCGAACCAGTGCGGGATGTTGGTGTGATGCTTGGCACGCGTGGCGAGCGTCGCGGTGAAATCGATATGGGCTGGAACGTGAATGATGCGGCCCGCTTCCGGATCACCGGCGCCGCTGAGAATTCGCATAGTTTTCGCGATCAGTTCGCGTTGAACCGCCAAGCGGTTGCGCCTTCGGCGCAATTCAAGCTGAGTCCGGATACGGTAGTGAACGTCGAACTCGACTACCTACACGATCGCCGCACGTCCGATCAGGGCTTGCCCGCCTATATGGGGCGGCCGGTCGATGTGCCGATCCATACTGACTACGGCTCTGCCGATGCGGCGAACAGTTCGTACAATGACGCCGTGGCGAAAAGTGCAACGGTGTCGCTCGATCACCGTTTCAGTCATTCGCTAGCCTTCCACGGCGCGCTGCGTGCCTATGATTTTTCACTGGAGCGGAAAAACTATGTCACGTTCCAGCCGATCAAGGCTGCTGTGCGCCCGACCGTCACGCTCGACCAGTCGCGCGCCAACGGACTGAACATGGCGTGGACGGCGTATTTGAGCTGACGCAGCAAACCACGCTGCTCGGCATGCGCCACGAACTGCTGTATGGGATCGAACTGTCGCAGCAGCAGAAATTCGACACAATCTATGGCGTATCGAAAGTGGCAACGTACGATCTGTACCATCCACAGTTGATCGATTTACCCGGCGTGCCGGCCGGGAAGCCGGCGCGCACGAATGCTGCGACGGTCGTCGGCCTGGTCGGTGTATATACGCAGGACCTGATAACATTGACACCGCAGTGGAAATTGCTCGCCGGCCTGCGTTTTGACTATTTGGATCAGATTCGCCACGACTACACGTCGTCCAACGTGAATCTTGCACGTACCGACCGCGCATGGAGTCCGCGCGTCGGATTGATTTACGAGCCGCTCGAGTGGCTGACGCTGTATGGCTCGTTCAGTCAGTCTTTCTCGCCGCTTGCCGATACCCTGATTAGTTCGGGTGCGTTCGCCAATGGTGCAGCGCTGGCGCCGCAAAAGACCACCGCATACGAAGTGGGTTCGAAATTCGACCTCGGGGGCAAGGCGACGGCTACTGTTGCGCTGTTCGACATGCGGCAAACGAACCAGCAAATCGGCGATCCGGCCAATCCCGGGTATGCGCTGCCGATCGGCACTCAGCACGTACGGGGCTTCGAGGTCGGCTTTTCCGGCGAAATTGCACCGAAGTGGTCTGTCTATGCCGGTTACGCGTATTTGAACGGCACGGTTGACGGATCGCTGCAATCGACGGCGGCCGGGTTGACGCTGGCCAGCAACACGCCGGGCCTGATGCCACGCCATAGCGCGAGCCTGTGGCTCAAGCGCGAGCTTCCCTACGGCTTTTATGCGGCCGCCGGCGCACAGTTCCAATCAGCGCGCTACGCATCTGCGAGCGATCAGGTCACACTGCCCTCGTTTACCGTATTCAATTTAGGTGCCGGCTATCGCAGCAAGAAAATGGATGTGACGCTGACGCTGGACAATCTGTTCGATCACCGCTATTTCATCTCGGCGCATGGCAATGCCGACATGTTCAACATGCCTGGTGAGCCTCGTACGCTGACGGCCACGGTCAAGTGGCATTTATAAGCGCGGTGCTGTGTGCTAGGAAAAATTTGGGTCCTTGAAATCGTCGTCACCCGTCCATATAATTAGCACTCGCCGCACGTGAGTGCTAACAACCCGTGCCACCAGGGCGCCTGGCTTGCCGGGCGCCAACGTTAAAAAGCGTTCTTCAGCCTGAAACACAAAAGGAGTATGTATGAACCTTCGTCCTTTGCACGATCGCGTCATCGTCAAGCGTCTGGACCAGGAAACCAAGACGGCGTCGGGCATCGTGATTCCCGATGCAGCGGCTGAAAAGCCTGATCAGGGCGAAGTCCTGGCCATCGGCCCGGGCAAGCGTGACGACAAGGGCGCGCAGATCGCGCTCGACGTCAAGGTGGGCGACCGTGTGTTGTTTGGCAAGTATGCCGGCCAAACGGTCAAAGTCGATGGGCAAGAGTTGCTCGTCATGCGTGAAGAAGACATCATGGCGGTCGTCCAAAAGTAACGGTCGCGGTTCGGCTTTCCAAAGATTTCAAGGAGTTAGAAGATGGCAGCTAAAGACGTCGTGTTTGGCGATTCCGCTCGCGCGAAGATGGTCGAGGGCGTGAACATTCTCGCCAACGCAGTGAAGGTGACGCTTGGCCCGAAGGGCCGCAATGTCGTGCTCGAGCGCAGCTTCGGCGGCCCGACGGTGACCAAGGACGGTGTGTCGGTCGCGAAGGAAATCGAGCTGAAGGACAAGTTGCAGAACATGGGCGCGCAAATGGTCAAGGAAGTGGCTTCCAAGACCAGCGACAACGCCGGTGACGGTACGACGACGGCGACCGTGCTCGCGCAATCGATCGTGCGCGAAGGCATGAAGTATGTCGCATCGGGCATGAACCCGATGGACCTGAAGCGTGGTATCGACAAGGCGGTTGCCGCCGCAGTCGACGAGCTGCGCAAAATCAGCAAGCCGTGCACGACGAGCAAGGAAATCGCGCAAGTCGGCTCGATCTCGGCCAACAGCGACACGTCGATCGGCCAGCGCATCGCTGAGGCGATGGACAAAGTCGGTAAGGAAGGTGTGATCACCGTCGAAGACGGCAAGTCGCTCGCCGACGAACTCGAAGTCGTCGAAGGCATGCAATTTGACCGCGGCTACCTGTCGCCGTACTTCATCAACAACCCGGACAAGCAAGTCGCTGTTCTCGAGAACCCGTACGTGCTGCTGCACGACAAAAAGATCTCGAACATCCGCGACCTGCTGCCGGTGCTCGAGCAAGTGGCCAAGGCCAGCCGCCCGCTGCTGATCATCGCGGAGGATGTCGAAGGCGAAGCGCTTGCGACGCTGGTGGTGAACAACATCCGCGGCATCCTGAAGACCGTTGCGGTCAAGGCGCCAGGCTTTGGCGATCGTCGTAAGGCGATGCTCGAGGACATCGCGATCTTGACCGGTGGCCAGGTCATTGCCGAGGAAACCGGCCTGTCGCTGGAAAAGGCTACGCTGCAGGAGTTGGGCCAAGCCAAGCGGATCGAAGTCGCGAAGGAAAACACGACGATCATCGACGGCGCGGGCGAAGCGAAGAACATCGAGGCGCGTGTGAAGCAGATCCGCACGCAAATCGAAGAAGCGACGTCGGACTACGATCGCGAAAAGCTGCAAGAGCGTGTCGCGAAGCTCGCGGGCGGCGTGGCAGTGATCAAGGTCGGCGCGGCCACCGAAGTCGAAATGAAGGAAAAGAAAGCGCGTGTCGAAGACGCGCTGCACGCCACGCGTGCCGCCGTGGAAGAAGGCATCGTGCCGGGCGGTGGCGTTGCGCTGATCCGTGCCCGCACTGCGATCGCCAGCGTCAAGGGCGAGAACGCCGACCAAGAGGCCGGCATCAAGATCGTGCTGCGTGCGATGGAAGAGCCGCTGCGCCAGATCGTGGCGAACGGCGGTGAAGAGGCCAGCGTGGTGGTCGCGGCCGTGGCGGCCGGCAAGGGCAACTACGGCTACAACGCGGCGAGCGGCGAGTATGGCGATCTGGTCGAGGCCGGCGTGGTCGATCCGACGAAGGTTACGCGCACCGCGTTGCAAAACGCGGCGTCCGTTGCTGGTCTGCTGCTGACGACTGATGCTGCGGTGTGCGAGCTGCCGAAGGAAGATGCACCGGCACCGGCCGGCATGCCGGGCGGCATGGGTGGTATGGGCATGGACATGTAATTCGGCTCGCCGGATGGAGTCCGGGCGGCACTCCGTGAGGGGTGCCGCCCGCCCGATCCCTAAAAAACCCGCATCGCTACTGGTTGCAGCGATGCGGGTTTTTTTATAGTGCGGCGACTGCTGCCGCTAGTCGCTGGCCAGGGTGACTAGGACAGCGCGGCGTCTTGTCCCGTGTGAACAGTAGCGGGCGGGTCAATGGCGCAATGTGCCGGCTGGCGTGTTCGGCTCCACAGCGGGCGGACTTTGACCTTTGTCCGTGGTGCGGGCCCAGAAGAAGCGGTCCAGCATGTATCCGCCCATGCCTGGTCGATAGGCGTGCCGCATCGCTTGGTGCACGTACTCCTGCGCTTCGCGTACCGCCTCGCCCGGGTCCTGGCCATTGGCGAGCAGTGCCGTGATCGCAGCGCCCAGCGTATCGGCAAGCCCAATCAGTCGCTCGCTGCCGCGGTCCCATGCATCCTGACGGACCTGACCTTCTTCGCTGAACAACGTGTTGAGCAGTTGCGAAGGCCGCGCGTCGGTGCACAATACGTATTCACAGCCCTGCTCGAGCAGGTGGGCGATGGCACCGTCGAGCGTGATCGGGTCGGCATCGGAATCCGGCTGCGCCAACTGCAAGAGCGTCGCCGGGTCGGCGATCAGCAATGTCGTCTGCGGCGCGAGCAGTTCCGCGATCGACTCGCGCAACTCGTCGCCGGCCAGCACATGCTGCTCATCGAGCGTGAAGTCCGGAACCAGGATCAGCGGCAGATCATCATAATCTGCGACAACTTCTGCAATCGCGCTGACAATTTCAGCCCGTGTTGTTGCGCCGACCTTGAAGGCGGCAACTGGCATGTCCTCGAGCAGCATCCGGGCTTGCGACGCGACCGCCTCAGGGTCCAGACCAGTCACGTCGCCGGCGGCTGCCGAATCGCGCACCGCATAGCCGGTCAACACCGACACCCCATGGCAGCCGATGCTGGCCAGCGTGAGCAGGTCGGCCTGTAGGCCTGATGCGCCGGTCGGGTCCGACAGGCCAAAGGTGAGAACGATCGGAGGGGCGTCGCTGGACATGGAAGGCATGAAGCGTTACAGGGGAGGGCGATGGTCGCGGCACGGGCGGCACGAACCCGCGTCACACGCTTCGAATCGACCCGCCGCGCTGCATAGCCGCTGCTCCACTGCATAGTGGTTGCTAGGCAGCGACGCGACGACAAGGTACCATCGTGCCTTTCATTGTAACGGATCACTCGCTCGACGCGGCAACAAGATGGAATACAAGAGTTGGATGTGCCTGATTTGCGGTTGGATCTATGACGAAGAAGCCGGTCTTCCGGAAGAGGGGATCCCGGCCGGCACGCGTTGGGAGGATGTCCCGATCAACTGGACGTGCCCCGAGTGCGGTGCACGGAAGGAAGATTTTGAGATGGTCCAAATTTGAACCACCGAGCGCCAACACGTTGCATCGGTAGCGAGCGAGGCGAACGCGCATCGGTTTGGGGCTCATAGAGCCCCAGCTGGCGCTCGACGGCCTCGCCCTGGCTACACGACTTGTACCGGCGGCCGTTCTGCATCCGATCAGCCGCCCGGAAGGCGTGGTTGCTCTGCGCGTGCGGTGTGAGCGCGCGCTGTTCACTGTTTGAGCACGCGCTGTGCACTGTTGCTATTGCTGGTGCTGCAAGCCCATGCCGACGACGCGCCGGCGTTGCTCGAGCAGGTCGGTGGTTACCTGGACGAGCTGTAGGATGGCGTCATGGAGTTGAAACCTTCCGACCCTTACGACGTGTCCGCTGGCCGCCGGTGCGGTGCGCGCGTTTCGACTGGGGCAGGATGGCAGCGACGTTGTGCAGTTCCATGCTAAGCGTGTAATGGCACGATTGGACTGGCTGCTTGCGCAGCACGCGCGCGGCGTGAGCGATGCGCCGCCCAGATTGGTGCGCGCCATGCTCGTGACGGCGTGGCAACGTACGCGCTGGGCTACGCGGGAAACGGGCGAGACGCTCAAGCGGCGGCTGTATCAGATTGCCGCCGGCATTGCGCTGCCCGATTGAGCGGCCGTGCTGTTCGACCTGGCCAGTGCCCTTGAAGGCAGCCGGCGCGTGGCCGGGCTATAGTGGAGTCAGCAAAGTGCCATCGTCGAAGTCGCTAGAGACCCCTGGGTCTTTGCTAAAATCGTAAACATGTCAAAGACCACTGATCGCATCAACCTGACCAACCAGTTCCTGATCGCCATGCCGAGCATGGCCGATCCCACTTTTTCCGGAACGGTGGTGTACCTCTGCGATCATAGCGAGCGCGGCGCGTTCGGGCTGGTGATCAACAGGCCGACCGATATCGATTTGCAGGCGCTGTTTTCCCGCATCGACCTAAAGCTAGAGATCGAGCCGTTGTTGCACGTACCCGTCTATTTCGGCGGGCCGGTGCAGACCGAGCGCGGCTTTGTGCTGCATGAGCCGGTCGGCAGCGGCAACTATACGTCGTCAATGTCGGTGCCCAGCGGGCTGGAGATGACCACGTCAAAGGACGTGCTCGAAGCGGTCGCGAACGGCAACGGGCCCAAGCGCTTTCTGCTGACGCTCGGGCATGCCGGCTGGGGTGCGGGGCAGTTGGAGGACGAGATTGCTAAGAATGGCTGGCTGACCGTCGAGGCGGATCCGAAGATCGTGTTCGACGTGCCAGCCGAGCAACGTTTCGACGCGGCGCTCGCGCTGCTGGGCATTTCGTCGACGATGCTCTCCGGCGAGGCGGGCCACGCATGAGTACGGCGGCGGCCACGCTGCTCGCGTTCGACTACGGGCACAAGCGCATCGGCGTGGCGATTGGTAACACGCTGACCCGCTGCGCTCGGGCGCTCACGACCGTCCAAAACCGCAATCGCGAATACCGTTTCGCCGTCGTGGGCGAGTTGATCGCCCAATGGCAGCCGCTGCGGCTGGTCGTCGGGCTGCCCGTGCATCCCGATGGCGCGCCGCACGAGATGACGCAGCAGGCGCGGCGTTTTGGCAACCAACTCAATGGGCGCTTCAACTTGCCGGTGACCTGGGTCGATGAGCGCTATTCGTCGGTCGCGGCCGAGGCGGCGGGGGCGCGTGGTGCCGTCGTGGACGCACAAGCCGCCTGTATCATTCTTCAGCAGTATTTTGACGAACAGAGCTATCCGAGAACCGATGATGAGTGCCGCTATCGCGTCGATTGACGCGGAACAGTTATATCGCGCGATGCGCGACCCATTGCAGGCTGCGCTGGGCGATGCGATACGCTCGGGCACGACTGTGCTGGCGGGGATCCATAGCGGCGGCGCGTGGATTGCCGAACGGCTTGCCCAAGACCTGGGTGCGGCCTCGTTTGGCG
This sequence comes from Mycetohabitans sp. B46, assembly GCF_037389205.1. Classification (NCBI taxonomy): domain Bacteria; kingdom Pseudomonadati; phylum Pseudomonadota; class Betaproteobacteria; order Burkholderiales; family Burkholderiaceae; genus Mycetohabitans; species Mycetohabitans sp. B46. The sequence goes on along the minus strand of NZ_JADBGL010000001.1, from coordinate 23,685 downwards.
TCGTCAATGTCGCGCTGCACCGCGATGACTATGCGAAAAAAGGCCTGCACAGCCAGGCGCAGCCCACGTCATTGCCGTTCAGCGTCGATGGCATGCGCATCGTGCTGGTGGATGACGTGCTGTTCACTGGGCGCACGATCCGTGCCGCGCTCAACGAGCTGTACGACTACGGCCGCCCGGCGTGCGTTGAGTTGGCCGTGCTGGCTGATCGCGGCGGCCGTGAACTGCCGATCGCCGCACGCTTCGTTGGCGCGGTGCTCGACGTGCCGGCGACCGAGACGCTCGTGCTGCGGCGTGACAGCCACGGCGCGCTGGCGTTCGCCACCGAAGCGCGAGCGTGGTGACGACAGCGTCGCGCCCAGGGGTGTATCACGCATGGGCCGGTGTTGCATTGCTTATTTCATCCGGTGACGGCTACACGGCTGTCACCCCGTTCATGATCGAACCGCGCTATCCATGAATACCGCTACTCCAGAGCCCGCCGAACCGACGCGCGCCGCCGCGCCGCACGCTGATGGGCAGCGCCCCGCCGCGCCGGCACCCGCCGCATTCCGCCCAGGTTTCCTGCGCGGCCACCCACAATTGAATCGGCATGGCGAACTCAAGCATCTGCTGACGATCGAGGGCCTGCCCCGCGCGGTGGTCACGCATATCTTGGATACCGCGGCTCAGTTCGTCAGCGTGACGGACCGTGACGTCAAGAAAGTGCCATTGTTGCGCGGCAAATCGGTGTTCAACCTGTTTTTTGAGAATTCGACGCGCACGCGCACGACGTTTGAGATCGCCGCGAAGCGGCTGTCCGCAGACGTGCTGAATTTGAACATCAATGCGTCATCGACGAGCAAGGGTGAGTCGCTGCTGGACACGATCAACAACCTGTCGGCGATGCATGCGGACATGTTCGTCGTGCGGCATGCGCAAAGCGGTGCGCCGTACCTGATCGCGCAGCACTGCGCGCCGCACGTGCATGTGATCAATGCCGGAGACGGTCGCCATGCACACCCGACGCAGGGGCTGCTGGACATGTACACGATTCGCCACTACAAGCGCGATTTTACGCAACTGCGGGTGGCCATCGTCGGCGATATCCTTCATTCGCGCGTCGCGCGCTCCGATATCCATGCGCTGACCACGCTAGGTGTGCCTGAGATCCGTGCAATCGGACCCCGCACGCTGCTGCCCGGCGGGCTGGAGCACCTTGGCGTGCGCGTTTTCCACGACATGCAGCAGGGCTTGCGCGATGTCGACGTGATTATCATGCTGCGTTTGCAGAACGAGCGCATGAGTGGCGCATTGTTGCCGTCGGCGCAGGAGTACTTTAAGACATGGGGCCTGACGTCGGAGCGGCTCGCGTATGCCAAGCCCGATGCGATCGTTATGCATCCGGGACCGATGAACCGCGGTGTCGAGATCGAATCGAGCGTCGCGGACGGCCCGCAGGCCGTGATTCTAAACCAGGTCACGTTCGGTATCGCGGTGCGCATGGCGGTGATGGGCATCGTCGCGGGCAACAACGACTGAAACGCAGCAAACACAGCGGCAAGCATTCGAGAACACGTCTACGAGCATGAAGATTCATATCAAGGGTGGTCGCGTTATCGACCCGGTGGCGGGCACCGAGCAGCAGGCGGACATCTGGATCGCCGATGGCCGTATCGTCTCGATCGGCGCCGCCACGACGCCAGTGCACGATGCACAAACCCTCGATGCCACGGGGCTGGCGATCGCCCCGGGGCTGGTCGATTTGTGCGCGCGGCTGCGCGAGCCGGGGTACGAGTATCGTGCGACGCTGGAGTCTGAGATGGCCGCGGCGCTAGCCGGCGGCGTGACTAGCCTCGTGTGTCCGCCTGATACCGATCCGCCGCTGGACGAGCCAGGGCTGGTCGAGATGCTGAAGTTCCGTGCCCGCAACCTGGACCAAGTCCATGTGTATCCGCTCGGTGCATTGACGGTGGGCCTGAAGGGCGAGGTAATCACTGAGATGGCCGAGTTGACCGAAGCGGGATGCGTCGGCTTCACGCAGGCAGACCGGCCGATCGTCGACACCACGGTGTTGCTACGGGCGCTGCAATACGCGAACACGTTCGGCTATACAGTCTGGTTGCGGCCGCAGGACCCGTACCTGGGCCGCGGTGGTGTTGCCGCCAGCGGACCGGTCGCGTCGCGGCTCGGGCTGTCGGCGGTGCCGGTGGCCGCCGAGACGATTGCGCTGCATACGATTTTCGAGCTGATGCGCGCGACGGGCGCGCGGGTTCATCTGCAACACGTGTCGTCGGCGGCGGGCCTTGAGCTGGTGCGCGCAGCCAAGCGCGAAGGGCTACCGGTCACGTGCGATGTCACGATCAATCATGTCCACTTGATCGACGTGGACATCGGCTACTTTGACGCTCAGTTCCGCGTCGATCCGCCGCTGCGCTCGCAGCGCGACCGCGATGCGATCCGCGCGGCGCTCGCTGATGGCACCATCGATGCAATCTGCTCGGATCATACGCCCGTGGACGACGATGAAAAGCTGCGGCCCTTCGGTGAGGCGTCGCCCGGGGCGACCGGACTGGAGTTGCTGCTATCGTTGACGCTCAAGTGGGCGGCCGAGGAGAAGCGGTCGCTGGCACACGCGCTGGCCAAGGTCACCTGTGCGCCGGCTGGGTTACTCGGGCTACCGGCGGGCAAGCTCGAACCCGGTGCCACTGCGGACCTGTGCGTGTTCGATCCCGCCGCGCATTGGCATGTCGAGCCTCGGGCGCTGAAAAGCCAAGGCCACAATACGCCGTTCCTAGGCTATGAGTTGCCGGCGCGGGTGCGTGCCACGATCGTGGCCGGGCGTGTCGCGTACGATAGCGGGCTTCGGCAGGCGTGAACCGGTTGTCAGTCGCATGGCGCAAGGCACGGCTTGTCGCGCACGTGCTGCATGGCACATGGACGGTTGCGACGCGCTTTTCGCGCACCGACGACGACGGCCGCCGGGCATTGACGCGACAGTGGAGCCTGCGCTTTCTCGCGATCGCCGGTGTGCGGCTCGTCGTGCACCATGACGAGCGCCGCGTTGACGCGGGCACGATGGTGGTCGGCAATCACGTCTCGTGGCTCGACATCTATGTAATCAATGCCTGGCGGCCGACACCGTTCGTATCCAAGGCGGAGGTGCGCGACTGGCCGGTGGTCGGCTGGCTGGCCGCCAAGCTTGACACCGCGTTCGTGCAACGCGACAAGCGCAGCGACGCAAAGCGGATCATGCACGAACTGGCGCAGCGACTTCAAAGCGGGCGGCCGATCTGCGTGTTTCCGGAGGGCACGACGTCCGACGGCGTCGAGGTGCTGCCTTTTCATGCAAACTTGTTCCAAGCTGCAGTGTCGGCAGGCGCGCTGGTCCAACCGATTTGCCTGATGTACGAGGATGCGCACGGGCGTCAGTCTACCGCGCCCGCGTATGTGGGTGATATTACGCTTGGGCAATCGTTGGATGCGCTATTGCGCCACGGACCGTTGACTGTACACCTGTACGTCGGTGCCGTGCTCGAGGCGGGCTCGCAGCGACGGGTCGTGGCGCGTGATGCGCAACGCGTGGTGAGCGATGCGCTGAGCGAGTTGCAGCAGCGTGTGAAGCCGGCGTTGACGCGTCCGGCGCTGGCGCAGGCGCCGATGTATGCGAAACGGCAGGGTGACGCGCGATCGTACGAGCCGGCGCCGCCCGCCGCCCCGACGCTGGGCAAAGAGCCGGACCGCGCCGCGACCTGAGCGCATCAGCGTTGCTTGTCGCAGTCGATCTGGATCACGGTCCGGCGCTGTGGATCGGCGTCCAATCGTACGGCGGACAGCTTTCCTCCCCAGACGCAGCCCGAATCCAGCGCGATCACATCGTCGCGTACCAGCAGGCCGAGCGCCGCCCAGTGGCCAAACACCAGCAGCGTGTCGGCGCTGCGGCGCTGCGGCACATCGAACCATGGCATGAATCCAGCCGGTGCGGCATTGGGGCTGCCGTTTGCGCCAAATTCCATCCGTCCGTGCGCGTTGCAAAAGCGCAGGCGCGTCATTGCATTGATGATCACGCGTGAACGCGCGTCGCCTTGCAGCGTATCGCGCCACGTGTCCGGCTCGTTGCCCCACAGCGACTGCAGGAACGCTTTCCAAGCGTCGCCCCGCAGTTGCGTTTCGATCTCGCGCGCCAGCTCGAGCGCGACGCGGGCATTCCATTGCGGCAGCACGCCGGCATGCACGAGCAATCGCTGCCCGTCGTAGTGCGCGAGCGGCCGATGCCGCAGCCAGTCGATCAAGTCGGCGGCGTCTGGCGCGGCGAGGATGTCATCGAGCGTATCGCCGCGCTTGGCGCGATGCACGCCGGCCGCAATCGCCAATAAGTGAAGGTCATGGTTGCCGAGCACGGCCACTGCACGGTCGCCAAGTCCGATGATGCGACGGAGTGCCGCAAGTGATGCGGGGCCGCGGTTGACCAGGTCGCCGGCGAACCACAACGGTGTATCGGCCGCCGGTCCCAGCTTGTCGAGCAGCCGATCCAACGCGTTGCAGCAACCCTGTACGTCGCCGATGCCGATCGGTGGGGGGGTGATGGCGTTGTGGCCGGGGCTGGCCACAGTGTCCGGTTCGACCACGTAGCTGGTTGGCTGCGATTTCATAATGCGTATAAGTGACTTCATAAAGGGGTGGTTGTATAGGCGCCAAGACACAGATCCGGCGCTTGTTTTTAAAATAAGTTAAAAATCCCCAAGTGCTCAATATTGTGCACTAGCATTTTGCTTTTGCTTTTAGAGCGTGAATAAAAGACCATGGGCTGCAATAGTATCGACATTCGCATTTTTATGCGTCGCTCAAGGGGGGAGCCGGCGCCCTTGCTTCATGGCTAGATACCTCGCTGGCTAGATACCTCGCGTCAGCCAGCAACCGCGCGTTCTGCTTCACACCTTCTCGGGGAAGGATAATGACAGACGAAACGCAGCGGGCCCTGCAATACAACGCAGGTTAGCAATGTTCCGCATTGCAGCAATGTTCGCGCCAATGGTGGTGATTTCTCACGTGCAGACCGAGAAATTTGCTGTGCAACTCAATACGCAGCAACTGCGCGCGCTGATGGGCCGCATCACAAGCGTGACAAGCCTAGCGGCTACAGTGGCGCTCGTATATGGCGACGCGCTCCCATGCGGCAACGGCAACGATACGTCGTCGATGCCAGTGTCCAGCGGGCTGGAGAGGGCCGCGTCAAAGGACGTGCTCGAAGCGGGCTCGAACGGGAATGGGCTCAAGCGCTTTTCGCTGACGCACGGGCAGGCTTGACGAGTAGCGATAAGAGACCCAATGATAATTGCCGGTACTCGTTCGATTGAAGTAGAAATGCTGTATCGCGCGATGCGCAACGCTGGGCGACGTGATCCGCTCGAGCGCGACTGCGCTAGCAGGGATGCACAGCAGCGGCGTATGATTGCCGAACGGCTTGCAGGGACCTTGGCGCGGCGTCGTTTGGCGTGGTCAACGTCGCGCATTGCATCGCGACGCATTCTTCACGGCCATGGGCGTAGTCGGCCCGATGGGGTTTGTCGGCTCCTCCTTTATAATTTACTTTTAGATACTTGTTTTCGTGCGCTGATTCGGCCCAAGCCGCGATAGGGGCAGCGGGCTCGTGCGCATCCGTTGTCATCCAGACCAAAGGTAGCTCAATGATCCTCGTAACGGGAGGCGCCGGCTTCATTGGCGGCAATTTCGTTCTCGACTGGCTGCAACACAGCGAAGAGGCGGTGCTCAATGTGGACAAACTAACGTATGCCGGCAATCTTCGCACGCTAAAGTCACTTGAAGGTAACCCGTTGCATTGGTTGGCGCGCTTCGACATTAGTGATCGGTCTGCATTGGATGCCTTGTTTGCGCGACACGCGCCGCGCGCGGTGGTCCATTTTGCCGCGGAAAGTCATGTAGACCGCTCTATTCATGGTCCGGCAGCGTTTGTACAAACTAATGTGGTTGGTACCTTTACGCTGCTCGAGGCAGCCCGTGCGTATTGGAGTGGCCTCAGTGCCGATGCAAAAACTGCATTCCGTTTTCTGCACGTATCAACCGACGAGGTCTTCGGCTCATTGTCATCGAATGATCCGCAATTCTGCGAGATGGCGCCGTATGCACCAAACAGTCCGTATTCGGCGACTAAGGCCGCGTCGGACCATCTCGTTCGCGCATATCATCACACGTACGGCTTACCCACTGTCACGACACATTGCTCGAACAACTACGGGCCTTATCAATTTCCGGAAAAACTGATCCCGTTGACGATTGTTAGCGCATTGGCGGGTAAGCCACTTCCCATTTATGGCGACGGGCAAAACGTGCGTGACTGGCTGTACGTGCGCGATCACTGCTCGGCAATACGCAAGGTGCTTTTCTACGGCAAACCTGGCCAAACATACAATGTCGGCGGCTGGAACGAAAAGACAAATATTGAGGTCGTGCAATCGGTGTGCGACCTGCTCGATGCGCTCAAGCCAAAAGCCAGTGGTTCGTATCGCGATCTGATCGCCTTTGTCGCGGATCGTCCAGGCCACGATCGCAGATATGCAATCGATGCGCGTAAGATTGAGCGCGAACTCGGCTGGAAACCCGCAGAGACATTCGAGAGCGGTCTGAAAAAAACGGTTCAATGGTATCTCGATAACCAGGACTGGGTGAACGAAGTGCAGTCCGGCGAGTACCGCCAGGGGGACGCGGTCCACTACACTTTCAATGCGCGTGATGGTCGAGGTCGTTAAGCATGGCGAGAAACACACGTAAGGGAATTATTCTTGCCGGCGGATCGGGCACGCGGCTTTATCCTATTACGTTATCGACTTCCAAGCAATTGCTGCCGGTGTACGACAAGCCGATGATTTATTATCCGCTGTCGACACTGATGATGGCCGGAATTCGAGACGTACTCCTAATTTCTACACCCGATGACATACCGCGCTTCGAGGTTATGCTGGGAGATGGTGGGCAGTGGGGGATGAACATACAATATGCAGTGCAGCCTTCGCCCGACGGTGTAGCTCAGGCTTTCATTATCGGACGACACTTCGTCGGCAACGATGCTTCAACGCTTATCCTGGGTGACAACATCTTCTATGGGCACGATTTGGTGAAGCAATTGGAGCGTGCCAATGCACAGCAGGAGGGGGCCACTGTATTCGCGTATCATGTACACGACCCAGAGCGCTATGGTGTCGTGGAGTTTGACAGCAACTTTCGTGCGTTGTCGATCGAAGAGAAGCCAGCTCAGCCTCGCTCCCACTATGCTGTCACAGGATTGTATTTCTATGATAACAATGTCTGTGATATTGCAGCCTCGATTAGGCCTTCGGCGCGCGGCGAGATCGAAATCACCGATGTGAATTGCGCGTATCTTAGCGCTGGCAAGCTCAATGTTGAAGTGATGGGACGTGGCTTTGCGTGGCTTGATACCGGAACACACGACTCGCTCATTGACGCGGCGACGTTCATCGCGACGCTTCAAAAGCGTCAGGGTCTTGTTGTCGCGTGTCCCGAAGAAGTCGCGTACCGCCTTGGATGGATTGATGCAGACCAGTTGCGCAAGCTTGCAGCGCCCCTTGCGAACAGCCAGTATGGCAAATATTTGCAAACAGTACTGACGGATCAGATCGCATGGCAATCCAGGTAACTCCCACTTCGCTGCCCGATGTCAAGCTCATCGAGCCGCAAGTGTTTAATGACGCGAGGGGCTTTTTATTTGAAAGCTTCAATGCACGCGATTTTGCACGACTGGTTGATGCCAATGCAGTTTTCGTCCAGGATAATCACTCGTGCTCGGCGAAGGGCGTCTTGCGCGGACTGCACTACCAGATTGAGCATGCGCAAGGTAAGCTTGTGCGTGTCTTGCATGGAGAAGTCTTCGATGTTGCAGTCGATATTCGACGAAGTTCTCCCCACTTTGGTCAATGGGTTGGCGTGTATTTGTCTGCTGCGAATCGGCGGCAGCTATGGGTGCCGCCCGGATTTGCTCATGGCTTTCTGACGTTGTCCGACAGTGCCGAGTTTTTGTACAAAACCACTGATTACTGGTTTCCCGAGTTCGAGCGCAGTATTTTATGGAACGACCCGGAACTGGGAATCGAATGGCCGCTACAAGGCGATCCTGTGGTTGCTGCAAAAGACGCTGGTGGTAGGCGGTTGAGTGAAGCGGAGCTGTATGCATGACGGTCGGTGAGCGAAAACGGCGCGGCGAAGCGACGATCCTGGTGACAGGGGTGACGGGGCAGATTGGCTTTGAATTGGTTCGCACAATGCAGGGCTTGGGCAAAGTGGTCGCTGTTGATAGAGCCGCTTTTGACTTGACCAAACCAAATCAAATGCGTGCCGTCATACGCGCGATTAAACCCACCGTGATTGTGAATTCAGCGGCTTACACGGCAGTTGATGCTGCGCAAAGCAATCCCGATTTAGCAATGCAGGTCAATGCAAAGGCCCCTGGCGTGTTGGCTGAGGAAGCGAGGCGGGTGGGAGCTGCGGTGATCCACTATTCGACAGACTACGTCTTCAGCGGCGCAAAGGATTCACCGTACGTTGAAGAAGACGAAGCTGGCCCTAGGAATATTTATGGCATCAGCAAGCTAGCCGGGGAACGGGCGATTGCAAGCGCCGGCGCGCACCATCTAATCCTGCGCACAAGCTGGGTCTATGGCATGCGTGGCAAAAACTTTTTGCTGACGATGCTGCGTTTCGGAAGAGAACGAGAAGAAATCAGAGTTGTAGCTGACCAATTTGGCGCGCCGACATGGAGCAACACCATTGCGACGCTGACCGCACATATTGTATCTCAGGCGCTAGCCGCCCACGATACGCGGCAATGGTGGCAAGAGCGCTCAGGCCTCTATCACCTGACCGCCGCCGGCTCGACATCGTGGCATGGTTTTGCCGAAGCCATCTTTGATGCGATAGCGTTGGAGCGTGTGCCGACTGTCATGCCGATACCATCATCGGACTTTCCCACACAAGCGGAGCGACCTGCGAATTCTTGTTTGTCTAACGGTAAGTTGGAGCGCGTGTTTGGCTTGCAGCCACCGCGATGGGACCAGGCGTTGAAGTTGTGTCTTCAAAGCCACGCTTGGCTCCGCGATCATCCTGTCAGCTGACGTTTGTTAAACGCGGCATTTCCTTAGCAAAAAGGCCTGCTTTGAGCGGACAGCCTATATTGGAAGAAAACTGCGCCATGAGTCAAAGCGAGCGCGGGTTCAATCAATGTCAACGACAGCATCAACGGTGTATGATACGCGGTTACCCTAAAGCAATTCATCGATTTCCGCGAGTGTGACGCGAGGCTAGCCCCCAGGCAAGGGCTGATTTTATTCGTACGAGCGCGACCATTCCTATTTGGCAGTGATTGTCCACCGGCATTCGTTTCCTGTTGCAGGATCTTAGCCAGACTACTGGCACGCCGCGTTGCCCTCAAGCTCTGCCTCCATAGCACCGTGAAGGCGTTTGCTTGGTTGCAGTGCAATTTCTCGCAGGGTCGTGACAGTAATCCCACTAAGAGCACTAGTAAACTTCGGTTAGTCCATTACCAGCTTATCCCTCACGGAAACGTGTTTTTTGAGATACCATCATGCAAGCGAACACCCATCAACTCCTCCAGGACATTGTCTGGTCCACGGCCGAGGTTGGTGCCCCGGATGCGCTTTATTTCCGGGCAACTCCTCGAAACGCCTGGCGTATCCGACCCGAAAGCGGCGCAGTCTGGTCGGGAGATCCGGTCGAGATGGATGGGACATTGGATTTCAGCACGTTCTTCGGCGGTTTCTCACTCACGACGTGGTGCCGTGAATGCGGATTGAACGGAATCACGCTCGAAATCGCATTTGAAGGCGACGCGCTGCTCACTATTTGGCATGACAATGGGCGCGAGCCCCGTCAGTTACTGTGGTCTGGGGACGTCGAGGCGCTGCCGCGCACCGATTCCGGCCATGTTCATGTTAACCTGAGCGGCCTGGCAGGAAAGAGCGGGCTGCTGTATCCTGAGTTTCAGCCAACTTCGCCCCGCTTCACGCTAAAATCGGTGCGATACATGACCGACCAGCCGCCGCGGCGCAAGGTCAGGTTGGCAGTGGTAATGCCGACGTTCAAGCGGGAAGCTTATGTCCGGCGAAGCATGGCGCTACTCGAGCGCGTCATTCGCGCTAACCCTGCCGGCGCGATCGAACTTATCGTGGTCGATAACGGGCAGACGCTTGGGCGTGAGGCTCCATCTGGCATCCGGATCGTGCCGAACCGGAACTACGGCGGCGCGGGCGGCTTCGCGCGAGGCGTGCTCGAAGCGCTTTCGGAGCAAGATCCCTTCACGCATGTGCTGTTTTGTGATGACGACATCGCCGTCGAGCCGGAGTCCTATTCCCGCCTGTTTAATCTGCTGCATTATGTCGGCGATGACAGGATCGTTGCGGGTGGCATGCTCAACATGCAGGATAAGGGCAAGCTGCACGAACTCGGCGCACGCGTCCGTGGCCTTCGGTTCTGGAGCGTCAAGGGTGGCGCAGACCTGACCTCCCAGGAAGACGTCATCCGCTACGATGAACCCGAGTACGCGACCTTCTACGGTTGGTGGTTCACCTGCTATCCTCTCGCGCAACTGCGCGAGAAGTTGATGCCGTTCCCCTTCTTCGTCGGCTTCGACGATGTGGAAATGGGCATGCGTCTGTCGAACGAGATGTCGACGGTTGCGCTCACCGGGATTGCCGTATGGCACGAAGAGTTCCACAAGAAGGAAACGAATTGGCGCTGGTACTACCATGCGCGCAATGGCCTTGCCGCCAACTATATGTATGTCAACAATGACCGAGCGGTCACGGATGTATTCCGGCAAGTCCTCGGCGCACTGCTGACGTATCGTTATGAGCGGGCGGCTAACCTCCTCGATGGTGTCCATGATGCGCAAAAGGGTCCGCAGTTCATCCGAGAACTCGTACCTGACGAATTCCATGCGGCAAAGGCGAAGGCGCAAAAGCAGCTTATGCGTCCTGTTTCCGCCATGCAATTCGTGTCCGAGAAGTTTGCGCCCAAGATGACAAATAGCCGGCTGCGCAAGCTGCTCGTCATGGCGACGCTCAACGGTCACCTCCTTCCGTCTTTCATGATGCGCCGCGCTACGAATGCGTTCGACGATGGTTGGGCAATTGAACCCCTTCACTCAATGCGGCTGCAAACCATCTTTCGCAAGCCAACCGTGCTATATTACGAGCCAACTATCCACCAGGGCCTGCTCTGTTCGATGGACCGCAAGCAGTTCTTTGCACTGGCGATACGCGCAGCGAAATTGTATGCAAGCGTGAAGATCAACGCATCGAAAACCCGCCGACTCTGGCGTTCTGCCGGAAAGGAGATCATCTCAGAATCGTTCTGGAGGACTTATCTCAGCCTTCGAAAACAAGCCGACGCATGATTGACACGGATCGAGTTTAATTCATTAAGGCAAGGAAATGTCAGGCAGGTTTTTAACCGGTCTCGATCACATGACCGACGCACGTCGCGTGTGGATTCTCGACTATTTGTCGATCTTCCTCGACTCGATCGTCAGTGCAACAGGCTTCGGTCCGTAGCGATTACCTGCGACGACGAAGGCACGAGCCTCATCGAGCGTGCTCGACAAGGCTCATAGGTGATTGGTCTCGAAATCTCTCCCGACTTGCTGCGGTGCTGACTGCACATGAGGTCACTTACATCGACATTCGCGTGTCGCCTTTCCGCTTTCTCGCGCACGACTTCATTCTTGCGATCGGAATAAACTGCCCACGAACCTTTAAGCGCATCTTGCATTTAGCGCAAAATTCCTCACGCTTTCATTTTGATACCGAAATCTGGGTCAGCATTCGATTCCCGAAAATTCTGCTGTCATCCTGACAGACCAGCATCCCGACCGAGACAGCATCCATTACGATGCCAAGCCGTTCGAATGTGACACCTTTACCTGCAGGCAGGATGACACCAAACTTCTTAAGTAGTCCGCCCTGAATCTGGTTATATAGACCCGTTCGCGTGCTCACAAGTTTTCCTCGTGCGCACAGCACAAGCCGCACTTCGTGGCTAGCCATGCTCTTAATGTCGACACCGCGGTACCATCCGCTGCGCGTGAGCTGAGCGATGCCGCGTGCGTCGTTAGTATCCGTCTTGTTCAGTTGGGTCGCCACAGCCGCGTGGACATGGCGAGCATGAATGCAACCAACCGGGATACCATCGGCTCGTCAGCTATGGTATAGCCATACGGCGAGTGGCCCTGTCTCCATGCCAACCCGCACCGCCTCCGGCGCATGTAGGCGAATAGCTTGGGCGATCTCTTCAGGGTTCGAGATGACGTTTCCGTGCCATACGGTCTTCCCATCGCGATCAACAACGCAGATTGCCGTAACCTTTTGGGACACATCGAGACCCACATACGTTTCCATGTCCGCCTCCAAAGTAAGTCACAGAGACAATTACAGCATGTGATTGTCGCGCCAGCCTTGCCGACGCAGCATCACATGCACCCGGCGATAGCCATAGTGCACGCGTGTTGGCGTGATCTGCTTGATGCGCAAGGCGATCGCGTTCGAATCTCGTGCGATTGACTGATAACTGTACACCGAACGCGACAGCTTCAGTACCCTGCAGGCCTGGTGCTGGCTTGCGCCAAAGCGTTGCATCAGATCCGTCGTGAGTTCACGCAGCCGGGAAGGCTTCAAAGCTTTTTGATAGCCCATCCTGCAACATGGCTTTGTCCAACGTCAGGCTCGCCATCAGCCGCTTGAGCTTCGTGTTCTCCTCTTCGAGTTGCTTCAGGCGACGCAGCTCCGACGGGCCGGGCCCTTATACTTCTGGTGCCAGTTATAGAACATCGCATCGCTGATGCCCATCTTGCGGCACACCTCAGCTGCCGGCATGCCCAGCTCTGTCTGTTTCAACGCAAATGCAATCCGTTCTTCAGTGTATCTGCTCTTCTTTACGACATGACCTTCTGCTTGTCAAGGTTGCATCATGCCGGATTTTTCTACTTTTGAACGGCCCAGTTTTTTGGGGAGGTAGCCTCACGACTATATCCCGCCCGCTGAGGTGAAGCAAACAACTATAGGCAACCCAAAATGCCGTTGACGTGCCTGCATTCATTTAAACCAACCTGCCTCTAAGATTGCCGGTGCGGTTCATTCCACTGGTTCCGTCATAGTCGCCCACCGCTACGCAATCAGTTATCATAGATGGCTACGGGCCGCTTTACGGCGGCGTACATCGAAGTTTGACTTTCCCCGACAGGGGATCGAAAGATTTTGCTATGCGAAAGATTGGTATTGTAGGCGCGGGTTTCTCTGGCGCCGTAATCGCCCACCGCCTCGCCACACACGGTTATCAAGTGCAGGTGTTCGACAACCGGGCGCATGTGGCAGGTAACTGTCATTCAGAACGCGATCCAGAAACGGGCGTCATGGTCCATACATACGGACCGCATATTTTCCACACAAGCAACGAAAAAGTCTGGCGATTCGTCAACGAGTTCGACGAGTTTATGCCATTCGTAAACCGCGTAAAAGCAATTGCGAAAGGTCGAGTCTATGCGTTACCCATCAACCTTCTGACCATTAATCAGTTTTTTGGCAAGACATTCTCTCCCGATGAGGCCCGGCGCTTTATCGAGTTGATTGGCGACCAATCGATCTTAGAACCCTGCACTTTCGAAGAGCAAGCTTTACGCTTCGTTGGGCGTGACCTTTACGAAGCCTTTTTTAAAGGCTACACTAAAAAGCAATGGGGTTTGGAACCATCGAAACTTACTGCGAACATCCTTAAACGCTTACCCGTAAGGTTTAACTACGATGACAATTATTATAACAGCACTTTTCAAGGAATGCCGAAGCACGGCTACACGTTTATCGTAGAAAAGTTGCTGGATCACTCAAACATTCGTTTGCAACTGAATGTCAAATTCGATCGTACACTTGCAGCCGGCTTCGACCACATCTTCTACAGTGGACCGATCGATGGCTGGTTCGATTACGGTGAAGGCCGACTCGGCTACCGTACTCTCGACTTCGAAGCAAGCCGGCACGATGGCGACTATCAAGGCAATGCGGTGATCAATTACTGCGATGTGGACGTGCCATGGACGCGCATTTCCGAACATAAACACTTCGCGCCTTGGGAGCAGCACGAACGCACTTTGATATTTAAAGAATATAGCCGATTTTGTGGGGAGAACGATGTTCCATACTATCCGATTCGTCTAGCCGACGAAAAATCCTTGTTAGCGCGTTATGTTGATCTCGCCCGTCGCGAGCACAACATCTCTTTCGTTGGCAGGCTTGGCACGTATCGTTACCTCGATATGCACATCACGATTCAAGAGGCGCTGGAAACAGCGGATAGGTTCTTCGTTGCGCAGCAACGAGGTGAGCCAATGCCAGCGTTTGTTGTGGAGCCGTTGCAGTGAACATTGTAGCCGTCGTCGTAACGCGCGATCGTCCACAATTGCTGGCTCAAGCGCTCGACGCGCTAGTCGGGCAGACCCGGCCGCCTTCTGGCATCATCGTCGTCGATAATGCTAGTGGCATGGAAACACAGCAGTTATTGGCAACTCGTAGCGATGTAAAAGTCTGCCGACTTGAACAGAATCTTGGCGGTGCAGGCGGATTCGCGATCGGCATCGAGACCGCATTAGCAGCGGGCGCCGATTGGATCTGGTTGATGGACGATGATGCGATCGCCCGTCCAAATGCACTTGCGCAACTCATCGACGTAGCTCACGACGCACAACCGAGAACTGGTGCCATATGTTCAGCCGTGTGGGAATTTGGTAAATTAGCTCCCCAGCATCGGCGCAATTTCAATCCAGCAACGTTGGCAGAGCCATCTGTACCATTTTCGGCTTACCAGACAAAATTTACTGGCATAGACACTGCATCATTTGTTGGCTTTCTGCTGAACGCGCACGCAGCCGTCGAGGTCGGATTGCCTCTGCGCAAGTTCTTTCTCGCGTATGACGATACTGAATATTCATTAAGACTAGGCAAGCGAGGCTGGAAAGTGCTGCTAGCGCCCGGTAGTATTGTCGACCATATGCGTTCGCCGCTGGCCCGTTTGCGACATGGTCCATTTGGCATCAAGCACTACTACACCCTGCGCAATCAACTTGCGGTGTTTCGTCACTATGGTCGAGCCCGGCCGTGGCGATTATGGCTACCGATGGTCCGCTACGCGTACGTAGCCCTACGCGATCGCAAGATTTCATCGCTTAGCCTATGGCGACGCTCCATTCGGGATAGCAGGCATATCACGATTTAGATGGCTGAAGGAAACTAGTCTGCTCTTTCGAGCGCCCCAATCCGCCCGAAGCAAAATTTCGGGCATTCGGCTTTCTGGAGTACAATACGCTAGTTTCGAAAGCATCCGTCCGCACATGGGAAAACTTTAAACAGGATTCGAGCCTATTATAAGGAACCTACCGGTACAACCTTCAACACGTACAATCATCGACTAGCAGGGCCGTAAAGCCATGTCTAAAGCACACATCTTCTCATAACACTGTTTGGACATGCTCGACAGCGACACGTCGAAGGCTTTGGTCGATTAATTTGCTTACGAAATGCGACGTAAAGGAGAAGATCGGAACAGCCGCAGTTGAATATAATGAGCTATTTAGCGATATCTAGCTCACGCGCATAGCGCGACGCAGATATCACCGCAATACAATTTCGTTTTCAATTTTTCAGCTACTGAATGTGAATTATTCGAGCGCAATAAAAGACGTCGAGGAAGGACTGCGTAAACGCACACTATGGCTCGCCCTAGGGATGCAGGACATTCGTCAGCGTTATCGTCGCTCTATGTTGGGACCGTTGTGGTTAACGGTCAGCATGGGCGTGATGATTGCTGCAATGGGGCCACTTTATGGAACGCTTTTCGGTTACGATCCAGTAAGCTTCATCCCCCACCTGACACTAGGACTAATGTTCTGGGGGTTCATTTCCGGGCAGATTAATGATTTTGGCGAAGCATTTTCCGCCTCTTCTCATTATCTTCGACAGATGAGGCTACCATTATCCATGTTTGTGTTCCGGGTTATGTATCGGCATACAATCATTCTTGCGCACAATATTCTCGTATACGTGATCATATGGGCAGTCCTTCCAGTGCACTTGAATGTCAGTTTATTGTGCCTACCATTTGCCGCAGTTCTGGTACTGGCGAACTTGTTTTGGATTGGGTGCTTGGTTAGCATTTTTTGTACGCGATTTCGAGACATGCAACCCGTAATCAGCAACCTAATTCAGGTTATGTTCTTCCTTACTCCGATTATCTGGAAGGCAGAACAGCTACCGGAAGCAAGGAAAAATCTTCTTCATTTAAACCCGTTTTTTTACCTATTGGAGCTAATGCGCGAACCATTGCTTGGCACAATGCCCGCTGCGGCAATCTGGATTCGAGCGTCTGCAATGGCCGTCGTTGGGACCGCAATGGCAGCATATATGCTGGCAAGATATCGACATAGAGTCACATATTGGCTCTGACAAGGTTTAAATAAATGCATATTTCACTTAAAAACGTAACGGTCCGCTTCCCGATCTATGATGCACGAGCGCGCTCGTTCAAGCGCACGGTAATGGCGGCGGCAACCGGCGGTCGGTTCGTTGACAACAATCCGACAAAAAAAACTATAGTAGAAGCACTTCATGATATCAGTTTAAACATTGAAAAAGGAGAGCGGGTTGCACTAATCGGTGGAAATGGTGCTGGCAAGACAACGTTACTGCGGGTACTTGCCGGGGTATATGTTCCTGAAGAAGGCACGGTAGTAGTAGAGGGACACGTAACCAGTTTGCTCGATTCTATGCTTGGAATGGACGGCGAATCGACAGGTTATGAAAATATGTATTTGCGTGGGCTATTTCTTGGGTTAACGCCTAAAAAAATTGAAGCATTATCTGAAGAAATAGCCGAATTCAGCGAACTTGGTCATTTTCTGGATATGCCTGTCCGCACATATTCATCCGGTATGACACTTCGGTTAGCATTTTCAATCTCAACCATCCTCACGCCAGAGATTTTGTTGATGGACGAGTGGATGAGTGTCGGTGATGAGCGCTTTAAGAAAAAGGCTGAAGAGCGGCTTGAAAAGTTCGTTGGTGATGCTGGTATCCTTGTCATTGCAACGCATGATTTCGGGCTCGTTGATAGATTGGCAACCCGTCGTGTAATGCTCGAACACGGCACGATCACTTCTATCACGTAAGAATAAGCGGACATGTTCAAGCGAAATATTCAAGCTACAGTGAGTCGATTAGCAGATTAACCGACGGGTTTTGAAATAAGCGAGAATGTATCCACGATGTGTTAGGAAGAAAAGACAACCTTTTTATTCCGGTGCCTCCTAGTACTATGGAAATGTACCAGCACCACGGTTCCGCTATACCTTGTTTCAGGCTAGGATATATCAGTACCAAGGCGGCCAAGTGTCTTCACGATGAACGGCCGGCCGTCACGCCGATACACCGGAGCTAGCCATTGACGTTGTGCTTCATAGGCTACCTAGCAAGCTGAAAAGGTCCGAGTGCTCTTACCAATACTGCTGTGCAATGTTGCTCGCCACCTCGCAATTGTAGTGGACTAATGAAACCGGACACTGATCTAGGCGAGAATGCTCGCCATGAAGAGGTGTCTGATGACGAAGCAGCGACGTACGTTTTCCCCGGAGTTCAAACAGCAAGCCGCCTGTCTGGTGCTCGAGCAGGGCTATAGCCATATGGAGGCGAGCCGTTCGGTCGGCGTTGGCGAGACGGTACTGCGTCGCTGGGTGCACCCGCTTCAGCAGTAACGTCAGGGCATCACGCCGCAAGGCAAGGCGATCACGCCGGATCAGCAACGCATTAAAGAACGCGAGGCGCGTATAGAACGCCTCGAACGTGAGAGGGCCATTTTAAAAAAGGCTATCGCGCCCCTGTCTGTAAAGCTAAAATCGAAGACACGTCATGGCGCGAGGGTCATGAAGTGGTATGAAGCGCCGTTGACGCCGCTTGAGCGTATGCTGCGCTCGGCGTCGGTGCCACAGGCAACCAAACGCAGACTACGTGCTCAGTTTCGAGCGCTCGATCCACTGGAGCTGTTGAGCCGCATGCGCGAAGCGCAGCAGCACGTCGCACAATGTAGCGAATCCGGCACGACGCCGACACAGGCAACCCTACCTGCTCGCGTTCCCCTCGCGGATTTCCTGGCGAGTCTTGGCACAGCGTGGCAGGACGGCGAGGTCAGACCAACGCATCAGCGAAAGGCGCGTGTGCCTCACACTTGACGCAGCCGGGAAGATCCATTCGAGCATACGTGGCCGACGATACAGCGATAGCTGGAAACCGAGCCCGGCATCACGGCCAAGAAGCTACATGAGCGTCTCGTCACCATGGCACCGACGATGTATTCCGGCGCGCAGCTACGTACCCTGCAGCGCCGTGTGAAGGCATGGCGATCGAACCGCGCCAGAGAACTGGTAGCCAGAATACTTGGCGATGCCGACGCGATCACGAGAACACTTCTCTCGCATTGTCAGCGATCGAATCGAATTTGCCCAGTGTGGCAACCACATCGCGCGCAAAGGAGCAACAAGCGCAGCGGCGCGAAGCGCGGCTCGCACGCTATGGGACGGTCATGCGCCATCATCAAAGTGGGATGGCAATACGCGCGATTGCGCGCATCACGGCATTGGATCGGCGTACAGCGGCATTGGATCAACGCCGGTGGGTTCCCTGAGCGGGCGTAACGGCTGCCAGTCGCCAGCAAGTTGGATCCCTATCGGGCGTATCCTGCCCAGCGCTGGCGTGAAGGCTGCCAGAACGCGGCGAGGTTGTATTGGTAAATCGTCAGCCAAGGGTTCAACGGCGGTTGCGACATCGTACGCCAAGCCCTTCAGCCTTGGCGACAAGGCTGTGCAATCACGCAGCAGCTGCGTACAGCTGTGTCACGAGCGGTGCCTTCCACTCGCCGCATAGGCCGCTGGTTAATGTGTCGGGGCACGGCCGCGCTCACTAACGACGATAAGCGGCACGTCCAGCGCTTTGTTCAAAGACTCGCCAAGCACAATCCCCAGAGAACAACAATCCGGCGGCGGTCGCTCGCGTTCACTGACATGGTCAAGCGCCGCGCACATCAAGCGTTGGCAAGCTGGCTGCGCCAAGCGCAGGCCAGCGGTGTACCAGAAATGCAGTGGCTTGCAGCAGGCATTGGCCACGACTACGATGCCGTACATGCTGCACTGCTCACGCCCTACAGCAACGGTATCGTCCAAGGCCATGTCAATCGGCTCAAGTTCCTCAAGCGCCAAAACGCGAGGCGCGCCGGCTTCCAACTGCTTCGTACTCGCGTGCTGAATTGGTGCTGACTTGTGACGTGAAACTTCACACAAAGTGGGGAAGAGCCAATTTTTAACCGACGTTGACAGTTTGGCGCAAACGCTCGCGGTAAAATAGCAGCGCAGCACGGTGTGGGAAGGCTGCGTTGCGGCTGCCTCGATGGGGTGCTTCGATTAACTTATACATTGTAGAGCACCATGCTGATCTCCGTTGCAATTGTCACCTATCGTCAGCCGCTGGAAGTTTTGCGCAATACGCTGACAAGTCTTGGCGCCGCATTGAGACGCTTGGAAAGCCTGGACGGGTTAGCCACTCAGCCTTACGCTATGCTGACACTGGTTGATAACGGTACAGACCTACATACTTTAGACTATAAATCTGCACTCGCAGATTTCAACGTTAAAGTTTCGGTCCTCTCCGGCCACGGTAATGTCGGTTATGGGCGAGGGCATAACCTTGCTATCAATGGCGCAAGATCGCGTTTTCACTTGATATTGAATCCAGACGTTGAAATTGATAAAGATGCACTTTGGAATGCAATTAATTTCTTCGACAAGCATGCCGATGTCGGACTGATAACGCCGCTGATCGTCGGTGGTGATGGTGTCCAGCAGTACCTCTGCCGCCGATATCCCGCTGTCACCGATTTACTATTGCGTGGCTTTGCTCCTACAGGGCTTAAAAGGTGGTTTGATCATCGTCTTGCCAACTACGAGATGCGAGAAGTTCTCAACGGCCGCGACATGGTTTGGGACCCCCCAATTGTAAGTGGTTGCTTCATGCTATTTCGCACCGATATTCTCAAGAGACTTGGCGGTTTTGATCCACGCTATTTTTTGTACTTTGAGGATTACGATTTGAGCCTGCGTACTCACGCCGTTGCACGGACCGCATATGTGCCGTCCGTGCGCATCGTGCACCACGGCGGCGGAGCGTCGCGTAAAGGCGTTAAGCACATCGGTATGTTCGCCCAATCAGCATTTAAATTCTACCGCCGCTTTGGCTGGAAGTGGATATGACCGGTTTCGTCGTAACCGGGGCGAATGGATTCGTTGGTCGGCGGTTATGCCAAGCGTTGCTCGGGCTCGGTGGCCGGGTCACCGGTGTGGCTCGTCATGGTCAGCCTGCTTGCGAAGGGGTACATAATTGGTTGAGTGTGGGAAACGATTTTGATGGGCTGGAACGTATGTGGCCGCGTTGCATCCGCAGCGACTGCGTCATCCATCTCGCCGGCCGCGTTCATGTTATGCGCGATGAGGCTGCGGACCCGCTTGCCGCGTATCGTGCGACTAATGTTGACGGCACAATTCGCGTTGCAGAAGCGGCGCGCGCCGCAGGAGCGCGCCGCTTTGTCTTCGTCAGCAGTATCAAGGCAGCGGGCGAAAAGGATGGGGGTAGCCCTTTAAAGGAAACGGTCACGCCTGCGCCGGTCGATCCCTATGGCTTGTCGAAGTTGGAGGCAGAGCGAGCGCTTACCCTATTTGGGCGTAGCACCGGCATGGAAATTGTCATTGTGCGCCCACCGCTAGTGTATGGGCCTGGTGTGCGCGCCAATTTCTTGCACTTGATGACAGTGATTGATCGTGGGATTCCATTGCCCCTTGGTTCCGTCGATGCGCGCCGCAGCATGATCTTCTTAGATAACCTGGTAGATGCATTGATACATTGCGCGCTTCACCCATCTGCCGCAGGCGAAATATTTCATGTGAGCGATGGCTCAGATTTGGCGGTGGCGGAATTGGTGCGGACGCTTTCACAGCAGTTGAATGTACCCACGCGGCTTATTCCTGTCCCGGTGCGGATGCTGCGGATTGTGGGCCGACTGACCGGCCGCTTAGAAGCGGTTGAGCGTCTAATCAACGACTTGCGGCTCGATATATCGCATATCAGCGAAGTGTTAGGGTGGCGTGTCCCATACTCTATTGAAGAAGGCTTGATGAAAACCGCTATGTGGTATCGAGCGACTCACTGAAACGAATACCTCTTATGCAGGGTTTAAATCTTTCCCCTTTGGAGACGTGCGTGCTGCTCGCCATGGCCGGGCTGGTCGCGGTTATTGCCATCTTGGCTTGCCTGCTCCGAACCGGCCTTGCGTGGCGTCTTGCTACAGATGTGCCGAACCACCGCTCGCTACATGTGCGGCCAACGCCACGCGTCGGGGGATGGGGTATCGTTCCTGCCGTGGTGGTACTTATCTGGGTGAGCGCACCAAAGCTGTGGATGCCGGCCGCAGCGGCAGGTTTGCTGGCGGCGCTGTCACAGATTGATGACCGGCGCGGCTTACCTGCTCGGATGCGTTTTACTGGTCATTTGATTGCGGTGGTGTCGTTGGTGTTTGCCTATCGGACGCCTGTCCCCTGGTGGGAGTTGGCGCTCATGGCATTCTTGTTGTTGTGGTTAGTCAACCTTTACAACTTCATGGATGGTGCGGATGGCCTAGCAGGAGGCATGGCGTTATTGGGATTTGGCGGCTATGCATACGCGGCGCTTTCCGCCAATTATCCGGACGTACAACTTGCCGCTGCGAGTGCAGCGATCTCCGGTGCCGCGGCCGGTTTTCTGCTTTTCAATTTCCATCCGGCCCGGGTCTTTCTTGGCGACGCCGGATCGATCCCGCTTGGGTTTCTTGCTGGAGCGCTTGGCTATTGGGGATGGAGAGGCGGCGTCTGGCCTGTGTGGTTTCCGGCGCTGGCATTTGCCCCCTTCATTGCCGATGCTTCTGTGACGTTGCTGAAGCGGTTGTGGCGCGGCGAGCGATTTTGGCACGCTCACCGGGAGCATTACTATCAACGGATGGTGCGTTCGGGGTTGGGGCATGCGACTACGGCGCTAATCTGGTATGGGGTGATGATGGCTGGCATAATGCTTGCCATCGTCGCTTTGCGGTTAGCTTTCCTCTATCAGTGGATGACAGTGTTCGGCTGGATGCTGATGCTTGTGGCGATGGGTTATTGGGTTGACTGGCGTTGGCGTAGCTACGTAGCCCGTTCCACTCTTGTTGAAGGTCTTGATGCCGATGATCAAACTTAAAGCCTCATGGCTATCAACCAGTGCTTTTGCGTTTGATTTATGCTCGGTTGCGTTGGCCTGGGCCTGCGCCTACATCATCCGGTTTAACGGAGCGGTTCCGGACGATTTTCGCACCGGCGCGTTGCATGCACTGGTTTGGGTATTGCCGCTGTATGGCGCCATGTTTCGACTGCTTGGCCTATATCGCGGCATGTGGGTGTTCGCGAGCTTGCCGGACCTGATGCGGATTGCCAAAGCGATCTGTTTCGGCGCCGTGCTGGTGATGGTTGCGTCCGTGATGATCCAACCGGTTCCTATCATTCCCCGATCTGTGTTGGCTGTCTCGCCGATGTTGCTTTTTCTGGGAATGGGCGGCGCTCGTGCGATCTATCGTGCAGCGAAGGAGTGTTATCTGTACGGTGGGCTGGTCGGCCAAGGCAAACCAGTTTTCGTATTGGGAGCTGGCAATGCGGCGGCAAATATTGTCCGTGAGCTAAAACGCTCGGGAGAGTGGCGGCTGGTTGGCTTGCTGGATGACGATCCTGTGAAGCACGAGCGTGAGCTTTACGGTTACCCAGTGCTCGGACCTATATCCGAACTGAAAAAATTTGCCACTGAACTGAAGGTTGGACACGCTATTATCGCCATTCCGTCTGCGTCAGTCGACGCACATCGACGTATCGCGACCGCGTGCGTACGGGCAGGCGTCCAAGCTTTTGTTCTGCCGAGACTGACTGCGTTGACGCAGGGTCAGTCGTCGCTGTCCAGAGTTCGTCAAATCGATTTAGAAGACCTGCTGGGACGCGATCCAGTGTCGATTGATACCGCGCATGTCGAAGCGTTATTGAGGGGCCAAGTAGTCATGGTGACTGGAGCTGGCGGATCAATCGGGTCGGAATTGTGCCGGCAGATCCTGCGCTTCGGTCCCGCTCAACTGATTACTTTTGACTTGTCCGAATATGCGATATACCGACTCAGCGAAGAGCTGCACGACCATTACCCAGACGTTTCGATCAAACCGGTAATCGGCGATGCCAAGGATTCTTTGTTGCTAGACCGGGTGATGGCCAGGTACGCGCCTCATATTGTTTTTCACGCCGCCGCATACAAGCATGTCCCGCTGATGGAGCAGCTTAACGCATGGCAGGCAATACGCAACAACGTGCTCGGCACGTATCGCGTTGCCAGTGCCGCAATCCGGCACAAGGTGTGCCGTTTCGTGCTGATATCAACCGACAAAGCTGTTAATCCAACCAACGTGATGGGCGCCAGCAAGCGGATGGCGGAAATGGTCTGTCAAGTGTTGCAGCAGAGCACGAGTGCGACCAAAGTCGAA